>JANYAH010000032.1 GCA_025361425.1 Candidatus Solibacter sp.
GCCTGAATCTGCTCCAGGCTGCTTGCTTGTGAATCGTCCATGCTGATGATCAACTCCCAGCATCTCGCTACTCGCCTTCAGGCTCATCTTGTATGAGAATCCAGGGCCCGCTTCAGGCTCATCTTGCATGAGACAAGAGTCGACAGCGCCAAGCACCACCGCCTGCTGTACAATGACGATGTGAACCTCACCATCGAACTGGACCGCGAAGACGATGGCCGCTGGATCGCCGAAGCGCTGGAACTCGCGGGCGTGATGGCCTACGGGGAAACCCGCGAAGAAGCCATCAGTCACACTGAGAGATTGGCCATCGAAGTGATCGCGGACCGGATCAAGCACGGCGAGATGCTCCCTTCCGCCCTCAACGTCTCCTTCCAGGTACTGAGTGAGCAACTGGCCGGCGACTAACCAAAAACGAGACAAAATTGTCCTGTTTTGAGGCGCTGGAGTCTTTACACCGGTACCAAATAGCGGGACAAAGAGGTCCGCCGCCGGTCCCTCGCCCTATTCCAGGGCGATCGCTCTCGGGAAGAGGATGTTGTTTTCCAGGTGGATGTGGCGGTGCAAGTCGCGCTCCATGTCCGCCAGTTCGAAATACAGCGCGCGGAAGGTGTTGCAGGCGTCCTCCGGGAGTGTGTAATTGCCCGTGAGTTGGCGCAGTTGCACCAGGGCTTCGCCCGCCGAATCGTGTTCCATGCACATCACGCGGATGGGGTTTTGCACGCTGCCGCAGTGGAAGGATCCGGGCTGTGCGCCGCCATCCAGGGCGCGAACCAGCGGGAAGAGGACCATCTCCTCCTTGGCCAGGTGTCCATCCAGTTCCGCCTTCATCGGGCCGTAGACCGCGGTCACGGCGCGCAGCATCTCGCCATGGCGATCGCCGTGGGCTAGTAACACCTTGGCGAGCAGCGCTTCGGCGCGGGGGAGTTGCACCTTCATATAGGCGTGATGGGTGTCCAGGATGTGGTCGATCAGCGTGGGGAGGGGAGCGCTCAGCCAGTCCGTGGGATCCTCGGCGGGGGCTTGGATGGCCTGGTCGATTTCGGCCCGCACCGTGGCTGGGTCGAGTCCCTTCCTGACGCAGGCTTCGGTGACGGGGATCTTGCCGCCGCAGCAGAAATCGATGCCGTGCTTCTCGAAGACGCGTACGGATGCCGGGAACTCGGCGGCCGTCTGGCCGACGGTGCGATCGGTAGTAGATGTAGTCATGTTTCGATTGTGCGGCGGCAGGGAAGGGAAGTCGGTGACCGGAGTCACCGGACTGGTCCCGGCGGTTTTGACGCGCAACTTCGCTATCCCTAATGGGTTATATTGGATTAAACCAATGTCAGTATTTCGGCCCCTGCTGCTTGTTTTGAGTGTCCTGCCGTGCCTTGCAGCTACCTTTGGCACGGTGGTTACGCATACCCAGCCGCTTGCGGATCTGGTGATTGATGAGGCGCGCAGGCGTCTCTACGTGGTGAACACCTACACCAGCACGGTGGAGGTGTACGACACCACCAAGCTCACCGGCGTGTCGAAACCGATCAACACTATAAAGACTGACCTCACACCGTTGTCGCTGGCCATCTCCCGGGAAACGCCGCCCCGCTATCTTTACGTCACCTGCTACGACGGCTCCACGCTGGAAATCATCGACCTGAATTCGGCAAACTTCTCGTCCGTCTCCAAACCACTGGATGCCAAGCCGCAGGGCGTCGCCGTCGGGTTCAACGGGTTAGTGCTCGTCTCTACCGTCGGCACGGGTACGGGCGGCGAGGTGCTGATCACCTACGACCCGGTAACCGGGAAAACCCAACCTCTGTCGGTGGCCCCCCCGGCGCCCTTGGCCCCGGCGCTGCCCCCGCCTAACGGAATCATGTATCTCGCCGGAAAGAGCCGATTGCAGGCATCGCAGGACGGGAAGGTGATAGTCGGCGTCAATTTGCAGGCGGCCACCCGCACCGTGTTCGTCTTCGATGTTGTGTCTTCCATCGTGCTCGGCAGCCGCGTCGTGCCGGTGATTTCGCCCACCCTGGCGGTGTCGCCGGACGGCAGCAAGTTTCTCAGCGGGCCTATGCTCTTCGACACCCGGACACTGGCCGTGCTGGCTCAGCAGAACACGGTCAACTCGCCTTACGCCTTCCCCGGCAACGCCAACTTCAACGTGCAGACCAGCCAGGGTGGGGCAGTGTTCACCCCGGACGGCACGGCTCTGCTGGCGGCCTATAACATTGTTCCCACTTCCGTGCCCGCGTTGCCCGCCAATACCAGCCAGATGACGGTCAACACGCCAGACACCATGCAAATCCAGTCAGGCATCAAACTCCCGCAGAACCTGAGCGGCAAAATGGTGATCACTGGCAATGGCGCCACTGCCTACGCGATCTCAGAATCCGGCTTCATGGTGCTGCCCATCGGCACGCTGAAAAATCAGCCGCTCGCCATACCAGATTCCACCGTGGCCCTGCTGGCCAGCGACCAGTGCGGCGTGACGGCGGCGCTGAATTCGGCCACCATTGCGGTACGCGATGCCGGCGGCGGCAGGCTTACGGTCACCGTGCAGGCGCTGACCGCCACCACCACCAGCCCCACCGTGCGCGCCACGGCGAAGACTTACGGCGGCGATGTGACCGCGCAATTCAGTGCCGTGGCGGCGCGTACCCTGGGTACGGCGGCGGCCGACCAGTTACTCATCCAGGCCACCGAAGCCGTCAACATCATTCCCTCGGTGCGTATTTTTCAAAACACCCGCAATGCGGAATCGAAGGGCACCATTCTGCCCATCGATTGGGGTGCCAGCACCGCCGGTCTGGCCGACATGCTGGGCGACACCGCGCGCCAGAGGATTTATATCGCCAATCCGGGGCTCAACCGCCTTGAAGTATTCGACATGCAAAAGCAGCAGTTTCTGAGCCCTATCCCGGTGGGCCAGTTGCCGCGCTCCATGGCATTCGGCAACGACGGCAACACGCTGTATGTCGCCAGCGGCGGCGGCGAGCAAATCAGCGTGGTGGATCTTACGCAAGGCAAAGTGACCGGCCGGGTGCTGTTTCCGCCGTTGCCGTTCAATGCCGGCTTTGGCCTGATCACGCCGGCGCTCCTCGCCAGCAGCCAGCGCGGTGTCCAAGTAATCATGAGCGATGGCACGCTATGGAAGATCGTGGGGGATAAGGTAACGCCGCGTCCCTTGAACACCAACATTTTCGGCAACGTGCGATCGCTGCCCGGCCCGCAGACCATGGTGTCGACGCCCGAGGGCGGCTTCGTGCTGATTCTGACGGGCAACGGCACGGCGTTTCTCTATAGCGCGGCCGACGACGATTTCGTGGCGGCGCGCAGCGTGGTCCCACAGCCGATTTCCGGTTACTACGGCCCAGTCGCCGCCGGGCCGAACGGCCAGTACTTTCTGGTTAACGATCAGGTGCTGGACAATGCGCTGACGCCGAAAAGCGCCACCGGCACGGGCCCCACCGGCGGCGGCGCATTGCCCACGCCAGGCGGTCCCGTCTCCACCGGGCGGCCGGTGGCAGCGGTGACGGCGGTCGGCGGATCTAGCTACGCGCGCTTCAGCATTCCGGTGACGGCGGCCAACGCGGCCCCTTCGGACACTGGTCTGGTGGAGGTGGTCGACTTGAACACGTTGCGCATTTCGGCCACGGCGGGGGCGCTCGAGGTGCCTTCGGCGGTGGCGCGCGCCGGAGCCCGGGTGAACGTCATCGGCCGGAGTATGGTGCTGGATTCGGCGGGCACCACGGCATTCGTGCTGACGGCCTCCGGTCTGAGCGTGATTCCGCTGGCGACTTCCAGCAACCAGAATCTCCCGCAGGTCCCGGGAAATGGGGTAGTGAATACGGCCAACTTCCTGGGCGCGGTGGCTCCGGGCGGCTTGATCTCCGTTTTCGGTGCCAACCTGGCATCGGCCGCCACAGCGGCGAGCTCGCCGCTGCCCACGCTGTTGGGCGGCGCCTGCATCACGCTGAACAATACGCCGCTCGCGCTGCTGGCAACTTCGCCCTCGCAGATCAATGCGCAACTGCCTCCCACGCTGGCCGCGGGACGGTATCCGCTGGTGGTGCGCTCGCTCACCGGGCAGGGCGCATCGTCTCCTACCAATGTGACGGTTTCTAGATACGCTCCGGCGGTGTTCCTGGACGGGCAGGGCGCGGCGCTCTACCACGCCGACGGAACCCGGGTGAATAGAGACCACCCCGGGAAGCGCGACGAAAAGCTGACGCTGTATGCTACCGGACTGGGCGTCACCACGGGCGGACGGGTCACCGTGGGTACGGCGGCGCCGGCCAGTCCGTTGGCGGTTACCGCCCCGGTTTCGCTGTATTTTGGAAATCCTCTGATCAAGGAAGCGGCGATCATCGTGGATTGGAGCGGCCTGCTGCCTGGTTACATCGGGGTCTATCAGATCAATTGCCGCATTCCGGGAGCGCACATCAAGGGCGAAGCCCTGCCTATCACGCTGAAAATCGGCGGGGTCAGCAGCCCCACCACGGGAAATAACGTGCCATTTGTCTGGGTCGAATAAGCTGCCTGTTTAGGACCCTTACTTTTCCCGGTACTGGTATAATCCGGTAGATTCGGATTCTCTGCGCCGGAGTGTGGCATCCGTGTTGTGTCTGGCGTAAAGTATAGAAGAATCAGTCGTGTGAGGAGTCCATGCGTTCCATCCGATCAGTTGTGGTCATTCTGGCAGTTCTCATGGGATTGGCGTCGTGCAGTCGCGATCCCAATGTGGTAAAGAAACGTTACCTGGAGAGCGGCAACAAGTATTTTGAAAAGGACCGCTACAAAGAGGCATCAATCCAATATCGGAACGCTCTCAAACGCGATCCGAGATATGGGGCGGCGTACTACAAACTTGGTTTGGTGAGTCTGAAGGTGAACGACGTTAGCGGCGCGGTGTCCGCGCTGCGCCGGGCGGTGGAACTGGTTCCGCCCGATCAGCCCGATCATTGGGATGCCGTAGTCAAGTTATCGGAGATTTATCTGGCCTACTCCAATGGCGAGAAACAGCACATGGACGAAGTGGAGAAGTTCGTCAAGGATCTGCTAAGGCACGATGCAAATTCCTTCGATGCGCATCGCCTGACCGGCGACCTGAACTACTCCAAGGCGACGGAAGCGTACAAGAACAAACTGCCCGAAGAGGGCCAGGTCTTATTGGCGGCGGCCACCCGGGAATACCGCAAGGCGGACAGCATCAAACCTGGGCAGTTGGGCGTCTCGATGCAGTTGGCGCGGGCGCTGGCGGCGAATGCCGACTTCGCCGGAGCCGAGGCACTCTACCGCGGCGCCATCGAAAAGGATAAGACCTATCAAAGCGCCTACACCGAGCTATACGGGATGTTCCTGTTCCAGAAAAAGCCGGTGGAGGCGGAGCAGGTTTTGAAGTTGGCGTACGAGAAGAATCCCAAACAGTTCGGATTCCTTACGCTCCTGGCCAAGCACTACAACTGGCAGCAGCGCCGGCAAGACATGGTCAACGTGCTCAACCAGATCAAGAGCCATGCCAAGGAGTTCGACCAGGCCTACCTGACGGTAGGCGATTTCTATCTACGCACGGGCGACGGCGATTCGGCGATTCGCGAGTACAAGGAAGGCATTGCCAAGGATGTGAAAAAGAAGGCGACGTACCAGAAGCGCATGATCGAAGTGCTGATGCGCCAAGGCAAGCGGAACGAAGCTGCCGAAATCAATTCGCAGATTCTCAAAGAGACTCCCGACGACAATGATTCGCGCGGACTGGCGGCCACCTTCCTGCTCGACAAGGGGGACATCGCCAAGGCGATGGCGGAATTGCAGGCGGTGGTGACGGGCGCGCCGGGTAACCCGGTTTCGCGTTACAACCTGGGCCGGGCGCACCTCGCGCGGGGTGAATGGGAACAGGCGCGCCAGCAGTTCCAGAAGGCCATCGAGTTACGGTCGGATTACGTTCTGGCACGCCTTGCCCTGGCGCAATTGCAGGTGAGCCGCTCTGAGTTCGACGCCGCACTGAAGACCGCCGAAGCGATTCTGGCGATTGACAAGGGGAACGTCAATGCGCGCCTCATCCAATCCGCCGCGTTGTTGGGGCAGAAGAAGTTTGGCGATTCGCGCGTCATGCTGGACGCCATGCTCAAGGCTAACCCCAGCTCACCCGACGTGCTGTTCCAGTTGGGTGTGGTGAGTCTGGCGGAGAAAAAGTTTAAGGAAGCCGAAGGCGCGTTCCTGCGCGCCTACCAGTTGAACCCGGCGAACTCGCGGGGCCTGATGGGCATCGTCGAAACCTACATGGCGCAGAACAAGTCCGACGAGGCACTGAAGCTGCTGCAAGCCGAGAGCGACAAGACTCCCAACCGGGTGGACCTGCTGCTGGCCATGGGCAACACAGCGGTGCGCGCGGGCAAGTTCGATCTAGCGATCCAAACCTACAGCCGGGGGCTCGCCCAGACAGAGAAGGGCGGCAAACAGGGCGATATCTATCTGAGAATCGGCGAGACTTACCGGCGCAAAGGCGACCTCAACGGCGCCATCCAGGCATTGCAGAAGGCGCGCGAATCTCTTCCCGACAGCATCGTAGTGCTGAGCACCCTGGCGGTGGTGTTGGATGCAGCCCAGCGCAGGCCCGAGGCCAAGCAGATCTACGAGACCACCCTCAAACTGGAGCCGAACAACGCCGTGGCGTTGAACAATCTCGCCTTCCTGCTGGCCGAGACCAACGGGGACCTGGACGACGCGCTCACCAAAGCGCAGCGCGCCAGACAACTGCTGCCGGGGTTTTTTGAAATCTCCGACACCCTGGGCTGGATCTATCTGAAGAAGAACATGCCGGACAACGCCATTGAGATATTGAAGGAGCTGGTGTCCAAGCAGCCGGACCAATCGACCTATCGCTTCCACCTGGGGATGGCATACTCGCAGAAGGGTGATAAGTCCAAGGCGCTCGATCAACTTCGCGAGGCGCTGAAGTACAATCCGTCGAAGGAAGAGAAGGAAAAGATCCAGCAACTGATTGCGCGTTTGGGGTAAGCCCGTTGCCCACCTACGTGGCTCTGCTGCCGCGCTGGTATCATAGTCGCGTGTTGCCTCTGATGCTTGCGCTTCTCATCGCCTTGCCGGTCTTCGGCGCCGATTCGTATCTCTTCACTTCGTTCCGCCGGAACGGCGAAACCGGCATCTTTTTCGCGCTCAGCAACGATGGGCGGAAATGGACCCCGCTGAACAACAATGAGCCTTGGCTGAAGCCGGAGGAAGCCGGGATGCTGATGCGCGATCCCTGGCTGGGACAAGGGCCGGACGGCGTCTGGCATATGCTATGGACCTGGGGCTGGACCGCCGGGGACATGGGCGGCAAACTCAAGATTGGTTACGCCAGTTCCAAGGACCTGATCCACTGGTCGCCCCAACGCGCGCTTTTCGTGATGGAGAACGAGCCCGCGGCGCGCAATCTCTGGGCGCCGGAGGCGGTTTGGGACGCCGGCCGCAAGGAATGGGTGGTCTTCTGGGCGAGCACGATTCCGGGGCGCTTTGCCGACACCGAAGGCACTGGCGACACGGGTTACAACCATCGCATTTACGCCACTACGACCAAGGATTGGCAGAGCTTCACGCCGGCCAGGCTGTGGTTCGATCCGGGCTTTAATTCGATCGATACCACGGTGGTGCACGCGGGCAATCGTTGGATCCTGGTGTTCAAGGACGAGCGCAAGACGCCGCAGGTCAAGAAACTGCGTCTGGCCTTCGGCGACGGGCCCGCCGGTCCATGGAAAAACGTCAGCGAGCCGTTCACCGGCGATTGGGTGGAAGGGCCCACGGTGGCGCGGATCGGCGCGGAGTGGTGGATCTACTTCGACCACTACACGCAACCGCGGCACTATGGCGCCATGCGCACCACCGACTGGAAGAAGTTCGAAGACGTGACCAGCCAGGTGAGCTTCCCGGCGGACCACCGGCACGGCACCGTGGTGAAGATCTCCGCCGAACTGGCGCGCGGCCTTCAGGACCGGAAGTAGGCCCGCTATTCCCGCCGCGAATTCGCCGGTGCATTGACAATGGATTAGCCAAGCGTTACAACCATCGGAGTCGATTGTCCGTATCTGACAACAAATCCGTGGAAGGAGGTGTGAAACCCATGACTGCTCAACAACAGGCGTTTAAGGTCTACTACTCCTCGCTCACCGACGTGGAGCTGTTGAAGATAGCAGCCAACAAGCGTTCCTTCCTCGATGTGGCGCAAGAGGCGCTCGCCAACGAACTTCGCGGCCGGAGCCTGGCGCCGTCCGAGCCGTCGCAGTCCGCTGACAACCGGACTGCGGAGTCGCACTCGAATGCTCTGGGGCGCATGGCACGGAAGGCGCGCGGTTGGTTTTCCCGCGAGCGGTAAATGCAGGAGGCAAGAGAGAATGTCGTTCACCAAACAAAGGTATTTGAGCGCACGGCGTTGGAGAGATGTGGCGATCGCGCTGTCGACGTTGGGTCTGCTGGCCGCGGGCACGTCCTGTTCGAGCGGACCCCAACCTCCCCAACCCGGCACACCGGTTTTCTACTGGTCCGCCGCCAAGGAGACGTATGGCGCCGGCGATTTTCTGAAGACGAGTGAGAACCTGCAGCGAATCCTGGCCAGCGAGAACGAGTTCACCGCCCGTGCCCGCGCCTGGGACACGGTGGTTTCGGCCGGCATGGCGCAAGGGTACATCGAACTAGCCGACACCTGGGAGAGCGGCGCGCGCTCGAACCGGGCCGACCCGACGCCCTTCCGCAAGCAAGTCTCCGCGCTACGCAGCCTGGCCAGTGCCGCGGCGATTCAGTTCACCGAAGACGCCCACAAACTGATGGATGCGAACAAAGACCCTAACATACTGCTGGCGTTCGCTTATCCAGCCGGGGCGGCTGCCGCACCGGTGGGGTTGAAGCGGGTGGCGGGTGGAATCCTGGTGCAGGATTCAGAGCGCGACCTGCTGCAGGCTGCCATGCTACAGCGCGCCGTCCTGTTGAGTGTCTGCGGCGCCGTGGGCAGCCCTGGCGATGCCGCGGCCGCGCAGGAGAAACTGAAGACCGGGGAATTCCGGGTGCCGCGCGATACCTTTGTGCTGGCGGCCGCGAAGAGCTTGTCGGACCAATCGGAACTATTCACCGGCACTAAACTGGATCAGCCCAACAAGCTCAAGTTGATGTCTCAGGAGGCGCTGGAGGCGGTCCGGTCGGTTCCGCAGACCAAGGAAACCAAGGCGCTCACCGATAAGATTCAAGCCCGGCTCAAAAAGGCCAGGATCACCTTATGAAGGGGTGAGCCTGGCTGCGGACCTGGGCTACATGCGCTTTGTTTTGGCGCGGTCCATGTAGCGCAGATTTTCGATGTCGAGACGGATGATGTCGCCGGTTTTGACGAATTGCGGCACCAGCACCTCGACGCCGTTATCGAGCGTCGCCGGCTTGAAGTTGGTGTCCTGTTGCTGGTGTGCCGGCGGCGCCGTATTGGCGATCTTCACCTCTAGAACATCCGGGAACAATACGTTGATCGGCCGGCCGGCGACGAATTCGACGGTCAGCTTCATGCCTGCTTCGAGGAAGCGGGCCTGCACTCCGACGAGCGCCCTGGGAATCTCGGTCTGCTCAAAATTCTCCGGATCCATAAAGCAGCAATGGTCCTCATCGGCATACAGGAATTCAAAAGTGTGCTTGTCGAGAGGCATCTCTTCGAGCTTCAATTCCGCGCGAAACGCGTGCTCCCAGATGGTGCCGGTATCGAGATTGCGCAACCGGGCGTGCATGGCGCCGCTCATTCTGCCCTGACCGGGCCGGTACTCCGTCCCGATGACCTTATACTCCTGGCTTTCAAACCTGACGACCATACCGACGCGTAGTTGCGATGCAACAACCATTCTTGCCTCCCGTGAAAACTAGTGCGAACTCTTGGCGCTGGAACCCGATGGACGAGGGGTTCCGGCCGGCCCACGAAAGAAGCCCTGACGTGGGTCGCGCTGCAATTTTGCCGGCTGCGCCGGGTGAAACGGTACCTTGATGCGTGCGACAGTCCAGGTCCGGACGACTTGAGGATGATGAGGCTTATCCATACGGTCCTCCACGTCAATTCTATCCCAATCGGGCTTCACGGATGCCGCTATGCGGAATCGGCGGAATCGGCGTGCGGATGGGGCGCCGGGGCGTCGCGCTCCCGTGAGAACCGGGGCGCGGGTGGGTGGACCCGGTGCGCGGGAGTAAGCTAAAGGCATGGCGAGATTGCGCTGGCTGACGATTACGCTCGTGCCGCCGCTCTTATACCTCGCGCTGATCTATCATGCGACGCGCCCGTCGAAAGTGGTGTATGCATTTGCCAACCCCACGGTGATGACGGTCTCGGATCAGGGCGGTCCGGCAGTTCTGCACGCGCCCGCTGTACTGTATCCGCCGCAAGCGTTGCGCGACCGGGTGGAAGGCAGCGTGACCCTGCATGTCGCGATTGCCGCCGATGGCACGGTGGCGCGGGCCGCGCCGGTTTCCGGGCCGGAACCCTTGCGGCAGGCGGCCGTCGAAAACGTGCGCCAGTGACAATTCGAGGCCAAGGCGCAAGAGACGCAGATCGAGGTCGGGTTTTCGCTGCGCTACGTGACGCACTCGCTGGCGTCACCGGAACCGGTGCAGCGTACCACGCCAGTGAACCAGGGAAGGGTGCACGGTTCGGTACGCGTGGTCGCGATGGTGGATCCGCAGGGGCGAGTCGAGTTCGTGCGCCCGGTGATGGGGCCGGAGAATCTGGTGCCCGCCGCGGTGGAATCGGTGCGGCAGTGGACGTTCCGCCCGATGCTGCGGAACGGCAAGCCAGAACATGGCACCGCGGTGATAGACGTGCCGTTCGCGATGTAGATGCACCCGGCGACCCGCTGGCCGTGCCCCGAACCCTCGGGCGCGCTGTTCCCATTGGGTGGTTGGGCCGCGATGCGCCGCTGCCTTCAATTCAGGTGCAACTCAGCTACTTGGCGGAGATATTTACGCTGGCCGAGACGTTTTCCCACTCCAGGGTCAGCGTGCCTTTCTTGCCTTCGCCGGCCAGAGTCATCTTGTAGGTTTCCACCATCGAGGCGGGCTTGCTCATCTTCATGGGCGTGCGGCCGACGGCCTTGCTCTCATCGAGGCTGGCGCTGCCGTCGCGATTGATGCCCCGTTGGCCGGTCTGCTTGCTGACAATCAGTTGCCAGCCTTTGGGATCCAGGGCCACGTAGAGGGTGTAGTCGCCCGCGGGCACGTTGAGGGCGCCGATCATGATATCGCCATCGGTGTGCATGGCGGTGGCGTTGTTTGCTCCAGTACGCCAGACGGTGTTGTCGGGCTGCAACGCGCCGGCTCCGCCGAAGATCTTTCTGCCCTTGACGGACGGGGCCGAATACTTGATGGCGATGTTCTTACCGTCGAGGGTGGCGGAGGTTTCCATCGCCGGGCTGGCGGGCGCTGCCTTCTTCTTCGGGGCATCCTGGGCAGACGCCAGACCGGCCACGACGGAGAGTGCCAGAATACTGGTTAGTGCGCGGTTGGTTTTCATTTGAGTTTAGGCTTCCTCTTCTGTGAGTATATTACCCCTTGCGCTCCAGGACTACCTGGGGCATGTTAGAACAGTGTTCCCGATTGAACTTTTGCGCGGTCTGATTGGCCTGATCGGCGTGGGCAGCGCCTTCATGGCCGGCCGCACGCTGGCGGCGGTCCGCAAGGGCCTGCTCAAGGCTGGGCGCCACTACGCTTGGATGGTCCGGTCCGTGGTCTGCCTGGCTGCCCTCGCTTTCCGTCACGCCCCCGATGCAATCATGATCTGCGGTTGGGCGCTCTCCGCGGCGGCTTTCGCCGGGGGATGGTGGCAGGCGTCGCATCAAAAGCCGCCCGAAGATCTCTCGCACGAGATTGTGCCACGGGATGAATAACCCGCCGGGTGCTACAAGCCGATTGCTACAATTTGGTCTTACATGTCCCTCATCGTGGTTGGATCCGTTGCCTATGACGGCGTAGAAACGCCTCATGGAAAAGTAGACCGCATGCTCGGCGGAGCGTGCACGTACATCTCCCTCTCCGCCGCATATTTCACGGAGGTCAAAATCGTCGGCGTGGTCGGCGAAGATTTCGCGGAGGAAGACATCGATTTTCTGGCGTCGCGCAAGATCGATCTCGCCGGCCTCGATCGTGTCGCCGGCAAGACCTTTTTCTGGGCCGGCAAATACTCACCCGATATGAACGATCGCGAGACCCTGCAAACCGATCTCAACGTCTTCGCCGATTTCAACCCCAAACTGCCTGAAAGCTACCGCGCCGAGCCGTATCTGTTTCTGGGCAACATCCAGCCCGATTTGCAGCGTAGCGTCCGCAACCAGATGCGCAACGTCCAGCTCACCGGCGGCGACACGATGAATTACTGGATCGACGATTTCCGCCCGGCGCTGCTCGAAACCATCAAGCAGTGGGACTTCCTGCTGATCAACGATAGCGAAGCGCGCCTGCTTTCGGGCGAACACAACCTGCGCCGCGCCGCGGTCAAGATCATGGCGATGGGTCCGCACACACTGGTGATCAAGCGCGGCGAGTACGGTGCCATTCTGTTCCGCAAGGGCGAGCACTTCATGGTGCCGGGCTATCTGCTGGAAGACGTCTTCGACCCGACCGGCGCGGGCGATTGCTTCGCCGGCGGTTTCATCGGTTATCTGGCCGGCCGCGGCGTCTCACCCTCCAACGGCGATATCGAGTTCGCCGAACTGCGCCGCGCCGTGATCTACGGTTCCGTCATGGGCAGCTTCTGTTGCGAAAAGTTCGGGGTGAACCGTTTCCGCACCCTGACCCGTGAAGAAATCGAGGCCCGTTATCAAGAGTTCAAGAACCACACCACGTTTTAGCGCCCTCATCGTGCTCGCGGCGCTGGCCCTGCTCAGCGCCGCCGCCATCACCGTTTTCTATTTCAACGGCTGGCTGCTCTACTACGGGGACGCCGAGGCGCACCTCAACATTGCGCGCCGCATGGTGGATTCGCGCACGCCGGGGTACGACCAGGTGGGCACGGTGTGGCTGCCCCTGCTGCACTGGCTGATACTGCCCTTCGTGGGCGTGGACGCGTTGTGGATGAACGGCCTGGCCGGCGCCATCCCTTCGGCGATCGCCTTCCTGCTGGCCGGCACGTTGCTCTACGCGACGGCGTATCGCCTCTTCGATTGCACGTCCGCTGCCGTGGCGGCCGCCGCGCTATTTGCCCTCAATCCCAACGTCCTCTATCTGCAATCCATTCCCATGACGGAGAGCATCTTCTCCGCCTGCCTGCTGGCTCTCTTGTACTTTACGGTGCGCTTTCGCGATACGCAGGGATGGGGCGCGGTCACGGGCGCGGGCGTCGCTGCTTGCGCGGCCACCCTGACGCGCTATGAGGGTTGGGTTCTGCTGCCCTTCGCGGCTGTCTATTTTGCGATCGCCGCGCGGCGCAACCGCATGCGGGTCGCGATGCTGTTTGGCCTGTTGGCCGGACTCGGTCCGCTATTCACCCTAGGGCACCACTGGTGGCTTACGGGCGATGCACTGGCCTTCTATCGCGGACCCTACTCTCCGCGCGCCATTCAAGGCAACGCCGCCTACCCGGGCAAGAACGATTGGCGCGAGGCCTTCCTCTATTACCGTACCGCCGCGCAACTCTGCGCGGGCTCCAGCCTGCCGCTGATTGCTCTAGCCGGCGCGGTGGTCGCGCTTTTCCGCCGAGCCTTTTGGCCGCTGCTGCTGCTGGCCCTTCCGGGGATGTTCTACATCTGGAGCATGCGCTTCTCCGGCGGCACGCCGATCTTCCTTCCGACGCTCCCGCCGTTTTCCTACTACAACAGCCGCTACGGCATGGCCGTGCTGCCGCTGTTCGCGCTGGCCGGTGCCGCCATCGTCAGCGTGGCGCCCCGGCCGCTGCGCGCCACCCTGGCGACGCTCACGATTCTGGCGGCCGTCATCCCGTGGATTGCGCATCCCGCGCCTGCGAACTGGATCACCTGGGAAGAATCGCGCGTCAATTCGGTGGCGCGCCGCGAATGGACTCGCCAAACCGCCGATTACCTGCGCCCGCGCTACGTTCGCGGTTCGGGCATCCTCACCGGATTCGGCGATCTCACCGGCGTGTATCGCACGCTCGGCATCCCGCTGCGCGAGACCTTCACCCCCGATAACGGACTGCCTTTCGATGCCGCCGTGAGCCGTCCTGAACTCTTCCTTCATGAGCCGTGGGTAGTCGGCATGGGGGGCGCCGCCGCGCAAACCGCCGTCAATCGCGCGGCTCGGCTCGGCATCGTATATTCTTTGGAAAAGACCATCATTGTTAAGAACGCGCCGGTGATCGAGATTTATCGGCGCTAGGGGAAAACTGCTTCAACGCAGCGACGCGGAGAGCGCAGAGTAGCAAGCAAAACGGAGAGCGGCGAACGGAGTTGGACTCGCCGGGAAATGCCCTGAAATAAGGAGAATTTATGGTACCGCACGAATTCGTTACCACCGCATTTGAACTGCCCGGTTACCGCGTGAAGCGCAACCTCGGGGTCGTCCGGGGAATCGTGGTGCGCTCGCGCTCCATCGTGGGCACCATCGGCGCCAGCCTGCAGACCATTGTGGGCGGCAACATC
>JANYAH010000167.1 GCA_025361425.1 Candidatus Solibacter sp.
CGGTTCGCCTTTTTGAAGGCAGCTGATTGCCGCCACGGTCGAGTCGCAGTCGGAGAAGACCTGGATGGGCAATCCGGATTTATCGGCGGCCGCCACGGCTTCGAGGCCGTCGAGGACGGCCAGGAACTCGAAGCGAGTCACCGTTTTTCCTTCTGCCTTGCCGACGCCCTCCAGATTCAATTCCGGCGCCTTGAATGCCCAAGCACCAATACCAACCTCGTGGGAGAAGGAGCCGTCAGCATACAGCGCAATCGCGTCGAGAGCCTGAGGAACATCACCATCCGCCATGCAGGTGATGGTAATTCGCTCTTCCTGCGCCGCGCAAGAGCCGACCGTTCTGGTACTGTCTTTGGGTTCCGCCACGATTAATCCAGATCGGCATCCAACGATCCAAGCGAGGCTCGATAGTGACTGGGTGCTCTTTTTACTGCCGCCGGCGCGTTCCATTGCCAAGCCCGATTTCCATTGCGGTCCGGCTCGCTGGCGTTTCTATAAATCACTCAGTATCGTGCGGAGGGTGCTGATGAGCTCCCATCTATCCTGGCAGGGCTTCAACCTGTAGCGTTCTATCCGCTGGCAAAGGCGCTCCAGAGCAAGGAGCAACAGGCCTCCGGTCATGCCGGGCGTTTTCAAACTGTCGATCAGCTCTGGAGTGACGGGAAGGGAGCATGCGTATGCCACCAGTTCTTCTATGGGGGCGCTTTCCCAGTGCGAGTCTCCCGCAGGGATCTTTTTGGTGGATCTACATGGGGAGATTCGTTTTGCTGGTATTGCCGGCGCCTCTGCTGCTGTTGGAGACGATGGCGTCACCTTGGCGCCTGGCGCCACTGCTGGGTTGCCTGGTGCCGGGCCGCCTGGTGAAGACGGCCGTGCGATTCTGGCGCCGCGCATCGGGTTGCCCGTTCCCGGGCCACCTGATACCACTGAAGGCGCTGGCGGCATCACGGTGGCGGGCACCACTGGGTTGCTTACTGCCGGGACGCCTGGGGCGGTAGATGGCATCGCTACTTCCCGGCGCCGGGCTGGGATTTCCGCCGGTTTCTCCACGGGCGACTCGTCCTTGACGTCGGTGCCCGGGAATGTCGCCGTCTCCTTGCGCACGCGTTTTGGTTGAGAGGCTGTAACCCGAGGAGCTTTCGTTTTCCCCCACCGCGCCTCTTTCTGCGTTGGCTGGTCGGCCTTTGATCCCCCAAGCAGAGGGACGCCAGGTGGAAGCAGTCGAATCCATTTCACTGTGCCGCTCCCGCCCTCGGTGCGGATCAGGTTCTTCTCTTCGAGACGCTGTAACAGCTCGATCACCCACCGTTTCGACAAACCAGTGCGCCTGGCGAGTTCCACTATTTGGATGCGACGGCCGGCGCCAATGGGCGACTCTGCGCCTGGCGTCGAGATCAATCCAACCAACGCTCGATACAATTTGGCCTCTGACGGCGGAATCAAGCTCAGCAGCCATTCGAGGTCAAGCCCTGGAGCGGACATGTTAGCGGGCCTGGACCCGAGCATCTGTTCCGGCCTGGTCCGGTTGGTCGGCGTCCATGGGGATTCCTGCAAAGAGATCTGGTAGTTCGACATCCAACTGCGGGCGGGTGTCTTTCCGCCGCCGTCCGCCGGCGTGTTTCTGCGGCGCCGCCGCTTGCTTCGGTGCGGTGGCAGGGCGACGGAAGGGCAGCACACACCTCTTGGCCTTCGCGACCTTTTGCGGGGCCGCCTCCTCGAGGAGTACCCAATAGCGGTTAGGGAGCGCGCCGCGCTTCTCCACGCGCTGGATCAGGTGGTGTTTCTCGAGGCGCTCGATGGCCTGGCTGATGGCGCGGGGGCGCAGGCCCGTAGCATCGCAGAGTTCAGGGATGGAGCAGGGGAAGGGGCTTCGGTCCTTTCCGCCGCCCTGCGCCTGCTGGTGGCCAAGGACCAACAGTACCTTCAACTCGGCCCCGTGCAAATGCACGAATGCCGCAATAACCGCCGCCGGCACCCGCACAGCTCTGCCCGGCACGACGAAGGAGTCCCGGCATGATGCACTGGAGTGCAGCGTGTCCTTTTCGGCTGCCTTCCGGCCGGCGTGCAGCTTAGTTGCCATCATGGTCATCCTTCCTTGGTGAAGCGCACTCCGCCTGTAGATCGCTTGCGATTTCAGTACTGCACTCGGGCTGTTCGCCAGTTGCCGCGCCATCGCCTCCCATTTCGAGGACTGAGCGGACCCCTTGGTTGCGCGCGGCGATCTTCTGGACCGCGTTGTCCTTGCTCCCACTGCTCAGGTGTGTGTAGTAACGCGTCATCTCCGCGGAGACGTGCCCGACCTGGGCCATCATTACTTCCACCGGTACGTTGTCCTCGATGCCTTGTGTGATGAAGGTATGCCTCAGATCGTGGAAGCGAAAGTTCTTCATGCCGGCTGCGGCTTTCAAGTTCTCCCACGCCGTCGACCACGAGGTCTGGTGCCGCGTCGGGTCGTAACCCTTACGGTCATGAAGCGGGTCTTTCTCATTGGTGTGTTTCGACAGATTGGCCGGCAGCAGATAGTGCTCCGGGTCGGTGGCGCCCAAGAGTTCGGCTCGCTTCACCAGCCGCTTCAGTGCCCATAACGCGAGCTCATTCAAGGCCACATCCCGAGCGCCGGCATCGGTTTTCGTATTCTGACGCTGGATCCGCAACACGGGCGGATCGGAGCCCATCATCAGGTCTTTCAACTTCAGCGACTTGATTTCCCAGGACCGGCAGCCGGAACTGTACGCCAACAGCGTGGCGCAAAGGGCCACATCCCACGCAGGGCGCTGCCTGGCGGTTGCGATCAGATGCCGTCCCTCGTCCGGAACGAGTGCTTTGCCCGGCCCCTGCTTCGGTATTGGAAGCGGCTGATAATCTTCCTCCAGCCGCTTCCAGAGCTTCGCCTGCTTCAACACCCCGATGAGCACCAACAGCTCGTTGTTGACAGTCTTGGGACCGACCGTCTTGCGCCGCTCCGCCTGGTAGCGCCGGATGTCCATCACCGTGATGGACTCCAGGCGTCGTTTGGCGCCCAGGATTGCTTTGAGGTGGCGAATCGACGTGCGCTCCGGGGGCAGGGTCGTGGGCTGTTTGGTGCTCTTGCGGCAAACGAACCATTCCTCGAGCGCCTGCTCGAGCGTCCAGCGTGCCTGGTCGTTCGGCAGGAGCCCGTCGGCAAACGCTCTCAGGAATTTGGTGCGTTCCGCCTTGGCTTCGGTAATTTTGCGTTTCCCGGTGGACTTTTCTTTCCACCTACCGTCGGGCGATCGGTAGCGGAAATGCCAGATCGCACCTACCAGGTGCAGCCCGTCTCCATCGCGCGGCATCGGCTATGCCGCGTTGCTGGAGTACTTGGCAACGAAGGCTTCAAGGGCCGTATCGCGATAACGGATGATGTCGCCGAAGTGGAAATGCTCGGGGCCAGTGCCCTTCTTCCTCCACCGCCGCAGCGTCGACAACGAAATATGGAGGCGTTCGGCCGCCTGCTCTTCTGTGAAATACACGGACCCTTGGTGCATGGGCAACTCCAAACAAACTTAGATTTGGGAAGCCCCACTCCCATTGGCGGGAGAATCGGTGGGGTGCGAAGCCCGTGTACGAAGGCCCAGGGCAGGTCCGACTGTCAATTTGCAGTCTACACGGCGTTGACCGTCCCACGCAAGGTACCTTCAGGGATTTCTTTTGGTCTTGGATGACTATGCGTACTTATTGGGCATCGTGCAGTACCATCGGCGCCGATCCCCCAGATGGGAAATCTGACGACATCGACTCCACGTCGCTCGGGCTTTCCGTTCAGCGCCTGGCTTTCGCAAGTGCCATCGCCAACAACAAGGCGATCCGATGCGGGCGGCGAGCAATGCGATCTCCAGTCGCCGGCTTCGGCAGGATGCAACTCTCATATTCGCCGGATCGGGAACGATAAGTCGCCATCCGGTCAGGAACCGCAGCAACCGGTAGGCAGCGCGTTCTCGGAAGTCTGTCCCTTCATCGGTGTTCACGTCTCTGTGAATGGCCGCGTTGCCCTGAGCTCACCAATCCAGAATCGCACACACGATCTCATGATTCCGACGCATACCATCCACTCAATGCCTCTTACGTCGTTTGTTGCCGCCCCCTTTATCTGTGGCATCAAGGTTCTCAGGCGGTTCATTGAGGATCAGCTTGACGCGTTCTACTGCCCGCTCCAGATCGCTGATCGCCGCCTGCCGCTCTGCCGATATGCTGCCGCAGCCTGGTTCGACGGACGAAGATCGCAACGGCAGTTCGCCCTGACCTGCGCCTGCGGGCATTCCTCTCGATGGGACCGCAACGGATTCTGTGGCGATGGGCCATTTCATGTAGGCGGGCACTCCGGGGAGCAACTCGACTGCGATGTAATTTTGACTGGCTGTTCTGAACTCCAAGGGTTCCTCTCGATCAAGATGCACCTCAAGCTCGCTGACGGCGATATCGTACTTTGGGCGTGAGAGTATCGGATCCGGGGCCAGGAGATCGCGGACGAGACGCCGTCCGAGACAGTTGCCAACCTGCTGGACCTCAGAGTCGGGGTGTAGTCCGGCGCACAGGCCGTACCAGAGCAGGGCAGTCGGATACTGGTTCAGATACGGCAGCAGCAAGTCAACGTGCTCGAAGCTGCCCGGGCCGATCTGGTCGGCAAGCAGACCCGCCAGGAATGACAACGTCAACGCATCCAATTGATTCGGGCTATGGAGAATTCGTTCGAAGGCCTTGACGCGTTGCTCGCGTGGTCCACGCAACTCGCCCAAGAGTTGCTGCGGGAGTACTCCAGAGTCCGTGAGCAACCCCCAGCTGCGCTTCACTTCCCCTTCGGACTGCAACTCCCGGCAGGTTTCCCAGATAAATGGTGGGACGCGACCGGAACGGTCAGGAACGCCGTTATCAGCCGCCAGGCCGGAGAGGACCTTGAGCGTGCTAGAGAGCATTTCATCTGCCAACCTGCGAGGGGGCTGCCGGGTGAGTTTCCTGGCTAGTCCAAACGGCGCGGCGATGGGATCATTGCCATCGAGCACATAGCTGAGCGCGAGGGCGCGAGCGAACGAGTAGGAATACGTGCTTTCACAAGGCAGGAGCGAGAGTCCCGAAACTGATCGCTGCGCTCCGGAGAGGGTCAGCGCTTCGGCGATGATCAGCCCCGCGACTGCAT
>JANYAH010000179.1 GCA_025361425.1 Candidatus Solibacter sp.
GATGTCCTCGACTTCCACCCAGCGCATCATTTGGCGCGAGATGGTCTCCAGGTGCTTATCGTTGATGTTGACGCCCTGTAAGCGGTAGACTTCCTGAATCTCGTTGACCAGGTACTTCTGCAGTTCCTTTTCACCGAGTACCGCCAGAATGTCGTGCGGATCGCGCGGGCCGTCCATCAGAGGTTCGCCGGCTTTGATCTTTTCGCCTTCCTGAACCTTGATATGAACGCCGCGGGGCAGCGAGTATTCCTTCTCTTCGCGACCGTCCTCACTCTTGACGTAGATCTTGCGCTGGCCCTTGCTGACTTCGCCGTACCGCACCGTGCCGTTAATCTCCGCCATGATGGCCGTCTCGCGCGGCTTGCGCGCTTCGAACAGTTCCACCACACGCGGCAGACCGCCGGTGATGTCCTTGGTCTTGGTGGTTTCGCGCGGGATCTTGGCCAGCACATCGCCAGCGTGGACCTCCTCCCCGTCGCGCACCATCAAGTGCGCGTGGGTCGGCATCAGGTACTTCTTGGCCTCCGAACGCGAACCGCCCGCGCCTTCCGGCCGGACCACAATCTGCGGCTGCCGCTTCTCGTCGGGTGAATCCGTCACCACCAATTGCGACATGCCCGTGACTTCGTCCAACTGCTCCTGCATGGTCAGGCCGTCCACCAGATCCTTGAAGTGGATGGCGCCGCTGACTTCGGTCAGAATCGAAAACGTGTACGGATCCCACTCGAGTAGAATCTGGTTGGCCTTGACCGGAGCGCCGTCGGCGACCAGCACTCGGGCGCCGTAATTCACCTCATAGCGTTCCTTTTCGCGGCCCTTTTCGTCCATCACCACAATTTTGCCGTTGCGGTTCATGGCGATCATTTCGCCCGTCTTGCTGCGCACTGTCTGGATGCCAATGTAGTGGGCGAAACCGCCGCTCTTGGCGTCCTGCTTCGATTGCTCGTTGATACGGCTGGCAGTACCGCCGATGTGGAACGTACGCATCGTCAACTGGGTGCCCGGTTCGCCGATAGACTGCGCCGCGATCACGCCAACCGCTTCGCCGCGTTCCACCAAACGCCCCGTCGCCAGGTTGCGGCCGTAGCACGCCACGCAGACGCCGCGCTTGGATTCGCAGGTCAGCACAGAGCGGATCTTGACGCTCACAATGCCGGCCGCCTGAATCGCCGCCGCCAGCTCTTCCGTGATCTCCTGATTGATACCGACGATTACGTTGCCCTCGTAATCGCGCTGAGCTTCCAGCGCCACGCGGCCCACAATGCGGTCGCGCAAAGCTTCGATGGTTTCGCCAGATTCGATGATCGGCTCCACGTAGATGCCTTCCGTGGTGCCGCAATCGTTTTCGCTGATGATCACGTCCTGCGCCACGTCCACCAGGCGGCGCGTCAGGTAGCCCGAATCGGCCGTCTTCAACGCCGTATCCGCCAAACCCTTGCGCGCGCCGTGCGTGGAGATGAAGTACTGCAGCACGTTGAGGCCTTCGCGGAAGTTCGCCGTGATCGGGGTCTCGATGATCTCGCCCGACGGCTTGGCCATCAGTCCGCGCATACCCGATAGCTGGCGGATCTGCTGTTTCGAACCGCGCGCGCCCGAGTCGGCCATGATGTAAATCGGGTTAAGGTAACGCCCGGTCCGGTCGTCCTCTTCCATCGCCGAGAACATCTCATCGGAAACTTTTTCGGTAACCTTGCTCCAGATTTCGATGATCTTGTTGTAGCGTTCGCCGTGCGTGATCGCGCCGTCCTGATACTGGTTCTCCACCAGCACCACTTCCTTCTCCGCGGCCCTCACCAGTCCGGCCTTCTCGCTCGGCACCACCATGTCGTCGATGCCGATCGAAATTCCAGCGCGCGTCGCGTACAGGAAGCCCAGCGCCTTGACCTCGTCCAGCATGTGGACCGTCACATGCAACCCGAACTTGAGATAACAATACTGCACCAGTTGCGCCAAACCCTTCTTTTTCAGAAGGCCGTTGATAAACGGCATGTCCTGCGGCAGGTTGTCGTTCAGAATCACGCGCCCGACCGTCGTGTCCATGTACTGCTTAATGAACTCGATCGGTTCGGTGTGGATGATGTTCTGCGTATCGAAGGCGTGAACCAGGTCGATGACCTTGCCCGTGTAGCGCAGCTTGATCGGCGTCAGCGTTTCCACTTCGCCCATTTCGAGCGCGATCAGTACGTCGTCGGTGGATGCAAACGTGCGGCCTTCGCCCTTCGCGCCCGGACGCGACTTCGTAAGGTAGTAGCACCCCAGCACCATGTCCTGCGTGGGAATCGTGATCGGGGCGCCGTGCGCCGGCGACAGAATGTTGTTGGACGACAGCATCAGGGTGGATGCTTCGATCTGCGCTTCCGGCGACAGCGGAATATGTACCGCCATCTGGTCGCCGTCGAAATCGGCGTTGAACGCCGTGCAAACCAGCGGGTGAATCTTGATCGCCTTGCCTTCCACCAGCACCGGCTCAAACGCCTGAATGCCGAGACGGTGCAAGGTGGGCGCGCGATTCAACAGAATCGGATGGTCCTTGATGACCTCTTCCAGAATGTCCCACACCACCGGGTCCTGCTGCTCCACCAGTTCCTTGGCCTGCTTGATGGTGGTGCAGTGGCCGCGCTGTTCCAAGCGGTGATAAATGAACGGCTTGAACAGCTCCAGCGCCATCTTCTTCGGAAGACCGCACTGATGCAGCTTCAACTCCGGACCCACCACGATCACCGAACGGCCCGAGTAGTCCACGCGCTTGCCCAGCAGGTTCTGGCGGAAACGGCCCTGCTTGCCCTTTAACGTGTCGGAGAGCGATTTCAGCGGGCGGTTGTTGGCCCCGCGCAGCACGCGGCCGCGACGGCCGTTGTCGAATAGCGCGTCCACCGCTTCCTGCAGCATGCGCTTTTCGTTGCGCACAATCACGTCCGGCGCGTGCAACTCAATCAGCTTCTTCAACCGGTTGTTGCGGTTGATCACGCGGCGGTACAGGTCATTCAAATCCGACGTCGCAAAACGCCCGCCATCCAATGGCACCAGCGGTCGCAACTCCGGCGGGATCACCGGAATCACGTCCAGAATCATCCACTCCGGCTTGTTGCCGCTCTTCCGGAAGCTCTCCACCACGCGCAATCGCTTCGCGTGCTTCAGCTTCTTCTGCTGGCTCTGCTCCGTCTTCATCTTCTCGCGAATTTCTTCGCTGAGCGATTCCACGTCGATCTTCTTCAGCAGTTCCTTGATGCCCTCGGCACCCATCATTGCGATGAACTTCAGCGGGAATTCCTGGTCCAGCTGCCGCTTGCGCTCATCGGTGATCACTTCACCGCTGCTCAACCCGGTATCTTCACCCGGCTCTACGATCACGTAGGCTTCAAAATACAGCACGCGCTCCAGTTCGCGCAGCGTGATGTCCAGCAGGTGCCCGATGCGGCTGGGCAATCCCTTGAAGAACCACACGTGCGAACACGGGCTCGCCAGTTCGATATGTCCCAGGCGTTCCCGGCGGACCCGCGCCAGCGTAACTTCCACGCCGCACTTGTCGCAAATCACGCCGCGGTGCTTCATGCGCTTATACTTGCCGCACAAGCACTCCCAATCCGCGATGGGACCGAAGATGCGGGCGCAGAACAAGCCGTCCCGCTCGGGCTTAAAGGTGCGGTAATTGATGGTCTCCGGCTTGGTCACCTCGCCGTGCGACCAGCTCCGGATTTTTTCCGGAGAAGCCAGCGAAATGCGAATCGAATCGAAGTCCGCGATCAAATTTGCGCGGTCATAAGGAGAAGATCGATACATTATAAACCCTCGGTATTCTGTCTTCCGACTTGTGTCTCTGACTTCTTACCCTAGTCGGCGGCAATCGCCGTTTCCATCACTTCGCGCGGCTTCTTCATCA
>JANYAH010000185.1 GCA_025361425.1 Candidatus Solibacter sp.
CCTAACTGGCGGGTAGCAGTGGCTGCTCCGGGGACAGCGCTTCGAGGACGTTTTCCCGGCGGACCGCCATACACAGGCTCGCCATCATGCGTTCCAACCTGGCACGCTGTCCCTGCCTCTGGCGCAAGTGCACAATCAACGCGAAATCCGCGACCGCAAGCAGCGCCAGCACAACCGCATCCATATTCATGGGTCGATTTGATCATGAACGCGCTGCCTCCGCCAGTGCCACTGGTAACAGGGCCGTCATAGGACTGTTTATGCAAAACCCGCGCTCAACGGGGCTACCGGTACCGACCCCTGGTACTTCTTGGCGATTGCGGCGGGAAGCGTACCAGGAAGGCCCGTGGGGCCGCAAATTGCTATCATCATCCGCAGTGAGAAAGATCGGTCTCCTGTTGCTGGCGGGTGCCGTGCTGCAGGCCCAGCCTGGCGCCGAAGTGCGCGGTTCCGTGGTGGACGCGCGCGGCGGCGAAGCGCTCTCTCACGTGGTAGTGCAACTGGTGGGAGGCGCCTACCGCGCCACTACCGATTCCACCGGCGGCTTCCGCATCCCCGGCGTCGCGGCGGGCGATTACGTGCTGAACGTTTCCACCGTGGGCTACCACCTGCTGAAGAAGTCCTTTCATCTGGACGCGGGCGAGACCAAGGACTTCGAAGTGATTCTCAGCCCCGAGACGTTTCGCCAGACCGACTCGGTGGAGGTGCAGGCCAGCCCCTTTGAACCGGCGCGGCAAGATAGCCCATCCGTTCTGGTGCTGGGCGGCAACGACGCCAAGAACCTGGCGAGCGTACTGGCCGACGATCCGCTGCGCGCCGTCCAGGGGCTACCCGGCGTCAGTTCGAACAACGATTTCGACGCCCGCTTCTCCGTGCGGGGCGCGGATTTCAGCCGGATCGGGCTCTACCTGGATGGGGTTCTGCTGCACGCGCCGTTTCATATGCTGCAGGGCCAGCAGGTTTCGGGCTCGGCCACGGCCTTCAATGGCGACATGGTGGAGGAACTGGAACTGCACGAGGGTGCCTTCCCGGTGCGTTACGAGGACCGCTCGGCGGCCGTGCTCGATGTGCACACGCGGGAGGGCAACCGCACCGGCAATACCTTCCGCGTTGCGGCCAGCGCGTCTAACGCCGGCGTCATGGCGGAAGGACCGCTGGGCGGGAAGAAGCGCGGCTCCTGGATGATTGGCGCGCGCAAGAGCTACCTGCAATACATCTTCGAACGCACTCTCCCCGGTACGTCGTTCATCTTCGGCTTCGAGGACGTGCAAGGGCGCGTGAGCTACGACCTGACGCCGAAGAACCACATCACGCTCTACGTGCTGGAAAGCTACTCCGCGCTGAACCGCGACGTGACGTCCAAACTGGGAGTCAACTCGCTGGTCAACGCCGGCTATCACTACACGTTGGGCAATCTTGGCTGGCGCTACTCGCCGAGCGAGAAGTTGCTGATTGTGAACCACGCGGCGTGGATGCGCGAGAAGTTCGATAATTACAACTCTACGAAACGGCCGCTGAGCGCGGGCTTTTACGGCGAGTGGGTGTGGAACACGAACGCCACCTGGATGTGGAACAAGCAGACGCCGCTCGATGTGGGTTGGAGTTTGCGCCGCCTGCGAAGCAGCGGTTCCAGCAACCAGTATCAGACCAACACGCCGCTGCCCCGCCTGCTGGACCATTCCGACGGGACGGCGCTGCGCGAGGGCGGGTACGTGCAACAATCCTGGATGCCGTGGGCCGGGCGAGTACACTTGACCGCCGGCGCGCGCTGGGACCATCACTCGACGGACGCTGTGGCGGCAGTTTCGCCGCAGGTTTCCGCATCGCTGGCGCTGACCCAGGGCACGCGGATGCAACTCGGTTTCGGACAGTACGTGCAGTATCCCGAAATCCCGCTGATGACTTCGCCGCTGGGCAGCCGCGGCCTGTTGCCGATCCGCTCCAACCACTGGCTTGCCGCGGTGGAACAGCGGCTCGGGCCGCGCAGCCGCATCCGGGCCGAATACTACAACCGGGTGGACCGCGACCTGCCCTTCCAGCCGCTCTACGATCCGCGGCTCTTGAACGGCAAGCTGATGGTTCCGGCGGCCAGCCCGCGCTACCTGAATTCGCTGCGCGGGTACTCGCGCGGCTTTGAGGTGTTCGTGCAGCGCTCCAGCGCCAATCGCGCCACCGGGTGGGTCTCCTACGCGTTCGGCCGCACCGGCATGAGCGACAGCGTCACGGGTAATCGTTTCCCCTCGGATTACGACCAACGCCACACGCTCAACCTCTACGGCGGGTACCGGCTGAAGCCGACAGTGAACCTGAGCGGGAAGGTGAGTTACGGTAGCGGGTTTCCGATTCCCGGGTATTTGCAGCAGGTGGCGGCGCTGTACTACCTGAGCGATGTGCGCAACCAGTTGCGCATGCAGCCGTACGTGCGCACCGATGTCCGAGTCAATAAGAGTTGGACCAAGGACAAATGGAAACTGACGTTGTTCGGCGAAGCGATCAACCTGACCAATCGTACGAACTACATCTATGACAGTTTCAATGGGTATAACTCGAAGACCTTCCAGGCATTTCTGACGCTGGACACGATGTTTCCGATTTTGCCCAGCGCGGGGATTGTGTTCGAGCGGTAGAGCCGCGGAGGGGGGTTGTCGACCCTCCATGCGACGCCGCGCTACAATCCCTCATATGGTCACCGGAATCGAACACGTCGCGATCGCGTCCCCCGATCCACTCCGCCTCGCCCTCTGGTACGT
Organism: Candidatus Solibacter sp.; assembly: GCA_025361425.1. Taxonomy (GTDB): domain Bacteria; phylum Acidobacteriota; class Terriglobia; order Bryobacterales; family Bryobacteraceae; genus Solibacter. The sequence continues at coordinate 2,751 of JANYAH010000185.1, forward strand.
GGAGCATCTGGATTTCGTCATCAATTACCAGTCTGCCCACAGCAAGACCATCTTCGTCAAAGCGGCCGATGGCTCCATGATCGAGATTATCGAATCCGCGCCCGATACCGTGGCCGCCACAGGCATGAATCCGGCCGGCTTGCGCCACCTCGCCCTCACGGTTGCGGATTTCCCGGGCGTTTACGCTCGCCTCAAGGAAAAAGGCGTGCACTTTCTTATCGATGCGCAGACCACCAAGGGGAACTCACTGGCCTTCTTCACAGATCCGGACGGCAACGTCCTGCACCTGCTGCACCGCGAAACGCCCTTGCCGTAGCCTACAGAACGCCGCGATTTGGCCACAAACAGGGCGCAAAGTGTGGCATTTTGGTCACACTGAAACTTTCACAAGTCCTTCCGCATCAGACACTTGTAGTTGCGTTCCGAGATTGCTGTAATAGTGGTACCAGATGCGGGAGATACACTTTGCGGTTTGAAACCACGGTTCAGCGCCCGGTAGAGGCCTCCGGAATAGGCCTTCACTCCGGGGTGCCCGTGAATATTCGCATTCTCCCCGCGCCGGTCTCCACCGGTGTGGTCTTCCTCCGGACAGATCTCGACCGCTTCCCCATTCCCGCCAGTTGGCGCCACGTGGCGCGCGTAAGCTATGCCACCAGCCTGATGCGGCAGGGCGTCCTGATCTCCACCACCGAGCACCTCTTGAGCGTGTTCTACTCCATGGGCATCGACAACGTCTACGTGGAGATCGATAACCTCGAAGTGCCCATTCTGGATGGCAGCGGTCTGCCCTTTGTGCGCCTGATCGAGCAGGCCGGCATTCGCCAGTATCGCCGCAAGCGCCGCTATCTGCGCATCCGCCGTCCCATTTCGGTAGAGGATAAGGGCAAGCGCATCAGCATTATTCCCGACGAAGTTTTCCGCCTGACCTGCGATACGGATTATCCCGCGCCGGTGGGCCGCCAGTCCCTGGAACTCGAAGTGACTCCGGAACGATTTGC
>JANYAH010000344.1 GCA_025361425.1 Candidatus Solibacter sp.
CTTTTTGAGGGTGCTACATCTACAGTATTGACTACAATCGCCGACTGGAACGTCGTGGCAGGCCCGTCAATAGGCCCTTTCAAGGCATCGACCTTCCTGTTATTTAGGCAGGCGGTCGTCGGTTAGAATCCCGATTCGGACCCGGCTACCCTCGGGCTCCCCAAGGCTGGCCGTAGTTGATCACTTCAAGCCCGACCGAGGATACTGCCCCCAGTTGTAGCGGCCCCCATGGGGAACATCACTTCGGCGTTCTGCAAAACTGACCCAACTATACTCTCCAAAAGTGACCCAGGCATTCTGAACCGACCCGTCCCCGGCGCGTGATGACCACGATGGAACATCACGATGCCGAAGGTCCGGAAGAAGCCATGTAGAATCTGCCGCCGGTGGTTCCAGCCGGACGCGCGAGTAGGAGAGCGGCAGCGAGCTTGCGGCAAGCCCGAGTGCCAAAGTGCCCGGCGGCAGAAGACGCAGACAGATTGGCGAAAGCGGAATCTGGACTACGCCATTGCCTGGAGGTTCGACCAGCGCGCCGCGCAGGCACAACAACCGCCGGAGCCGCTACGTTTGCCGGCGCCATTGAACCAACTACCCTGGAATGTCGCGAAAGACCAGTTCGGCGCGCAAGGCGCAGATTTCATTGGGGTTATGAGCACACTAATCCTGCGTGCCGCGAAAGACCAGATCCGCCCGTATCCGATGGATTCAACGGGACTTCTCAGCAGACTTCCCCTTTCTCCGCAAAAGACCAGTCCCGGCTTCCCGCATACTGAATCCCGAGCAGGCGACGATGCAACTGGAGTTTCACCAACTGGACCGGCGATGGGAGCATCTGCGAGTCCGTGAGCCGCACCGGCAACGCCGATTGCTGGCCTCGCTGGCCGACATCGGGCAGCAGACGCCCATCGTCGTGGTGGCCGCCGGGCCGCCGGACCGTTACCTGGTGATCGATGGCCACAAGCGCGTGGCCGCGCTGGAACAACTCGGCCGGGACACGGTGGAAGCCACGGTCTGGGCGATGAGCGAGGCCGAAGCCGTGCTGCTGTCGAGGTCGCTGCGGTTCAGTCCGCAGGAAAGCGCGCTCGAACAAGGCTGGCTGCTGGCAGAGATGGAGCAGCGCTTCGGCTATGGACTGGATGAACTGGCGCGCCGCTTCGACCGCAGCCCCAGTTGGGTCTCGCGGCGACTGGCGCTGGTGGAGTTGTTACCGGAAGCGATCCAGCAGCAAGTACGCGAAGGAAAACTCGCGGCGCAAGTGGCGATGAAGTATCTGGTGCCGGTGGCGCGAGTCAGCGGCGGCGATTGCACGCGCATGGCCGCGGCTTTCGTTGCGCATCACTGCAATACGAGGCAAGCCGGACAACTGTATACGGCCTGGCGCAAAGGCACGCGCGCGGTCCGGGAACGCATTCTCGCCGAGCCGGAACTGTTTTTGAAAACGCAACTGCCGGCACCGGCCGCCAGGCCGGCGGCGGTCGAACAAGTGGAGCGCGATCTGGATATGGTGCTCGCCATCCTGCGTCGCACCGGAAGGCGGCTTGCCGAAGCGCTGCCGGAGATGACTGGTCCGCAACAGAAACAAGCACAGGGCCAGATGGAAAATGCGCGCCGGGAACTCCACCGGATGGCGGAACGAATCGGGAAGGAGCAGGAGCCGAAACATGCTGAGCCAGGCACAACGCACCGCGATCCTGGAACTGAGCGCGCAGGGAGTGAGCAAACACGAGATCGCACAGGTGCTGCGATTGTCGCGCCTGACCGTGCGCAAAGTGCTGCGCTCCAACTCCACCAACGTGCCGGAGATCCAACGGGCGGAGAAAGCGGAACCGTACCGCGAACAGATCCTCGATCTTTTGACATCGTGCAAGGGGAATCTCGTGCGAGTCCATGAGGAGTTGGTGGCGGGCGGCGCTGGCTTGTCCTATCCGGCGCTGACGGGGTTCTGTCGCAGGCAGGGCATCGGGCAAACGCCGGTCGTGCCGGCGGGCCAGTATCACTTCGAGCCCGGGGTGGAGATGCAGCACGACACGTCACCGCACACAGTCGAAGTGAGCGGCAGGAAGTACAAAGCGCAGACGGCTTCGGCGGTGCTGTGCTATTCGCGCATGCTGTTTTTCCAGATCAATCCCACGTTTCAGCGATTCGATTGCAAGGTGTTCCTCACCGACGCGCTACGCCATGCCGGCGGCGCGCCCGAACACGTGATGATCGATAACACGCACGTGGTGGTGTTACGCGGCACGGGGCGCGAGATGATTCCGGTTCCGGAGATGGAGGCGTTTGCGGAGCGCCTCGGGTTCCGCTTTGTGGCGCACGCGATCGGCAATGCCAACCGTTCGGCGCGTGTGGAACGCCCGTTTTCCTTCATCGAGAACAACTTTCTGGCAGGCCGCACGTTCGCCAGTTGGGAGGATCTGAACCAGCAGGCGCGCCAGTGGTGCGACAAGGTCAACTCGACCTACAAGAAGCATATCCGCGCGGTGCCGCGCGAACTGTTCGCAGTGGAGCGCATGCATCTCAAACCGCTGCCGGCGTGGATTCCCGAAGTGTATCGTCTGCATCAACGCACGGTGGATGTGGAAGGCTACGTCTCGGTGAACTCGATTCGCTACTCGGTGCCGGTCGCCTGGATCGGGCATCGGGTAGAGGTGCGCGAGACACGGGACAAGATCGAGATCGAAATGGATGCGCGCCATATCGTCACGCATGCGCGCGCAGTGACGCCTCTGTCGCAGCGCGTCACGCTGGCCGCGCATCGGCCGCCGCGTGGGGAAGGCGTCAAACGCGAGCCGCACCCGGAAGAAAAGGCGATCGTCGAAGCCGCGCCGGAGACCGCACTCTATGTGGCGGCCCTGAAGCAAAAGAGCCGCAAGGTGGTGGCGCTTGCCCTGCGGCAACTGTTGCGCCTGCTGCGGGAATATCCGCGCGAACCGTTCCTGGCCGCGGTGCAGGAAGCCGCCCGGTA
>JANYAH010000228.1 GCA_025361425.1 Candidatus Solibacter sp.
CGCGCGTGTGTCATTTGTGGTGAAAAAAGGCCCGAAGGGTTTGCAGGCGGAAGACGTTAGCTTGGCATAGGACTTCCACAACTTCTTCTAAAACACTCGGCGAAACTGCCGAATCCCCAACAAGCTGGCAACCGGCCGGCATTCCGTGCGGATACCTTTTCCGAAGCGCCGATTCGTTCGTAGCTTTGGAAGGGGAGCGTTGTATCCCCGGAGCCGGCCGTGTCGCCAGCGGATCTGTTTCTCACCGGTCAACACCAGACTGAGTAGGCCCGGCTGGAAGCGGTAAGATCCCAGCGCCACGGGTTTGTCGGCCACAACCCGGTAATTGTTAGCGAGGGTGGAATTTGGCCTGGCAAGGTGAATCCTTCGACCTTGGCGTGCGGGATGCGGCGGAGTACAACCCGGTCAGCGCTAGGGAGCGCGCGGTTGACAGGCGAAAGCGCCTGCCCTACTACTTCGGCTGCAACTGCACCAGTGGAGCGGTGTGGCTCGGTCCCACGGGCGATACCGGTAGGGTTTGAGGATCGCGCCAGAAATCCATGGCGCCGGTCTGATGGGCGCAGGCGACAGTGCAGCGCGGGGCACACGCCTTGGCGGTGAGGTACTCGCGCCGGATATCCTCCACGGTGTACTGGAGCAGCGGTTTGCCGGGGTAGCCGCGCTGCTGCGAACAGTAGTGCACCAAGCCATCTTCACAAATATAGAGATAGCGCGCGCCGGCACGGCAACGCCAGTGGTTCTCCTTGCCGTGCGCGATATTGTCCTGGAAGCCGTTGATCCGCGCGTAGCTGGATTTCTCCATGGCGCGCATGGCCAGGTACACCTCGCGCTCCTCGTCCTGTAAGGGCTGGAGTTGCCCGTCACCATCGTGAATGATGCCGACGGTGGAAGTGAAGCCCAGTTCCAGGGCGCGCTTGCCAATCACCAGGGCATCCTTGGGGGTGTGTATGCCGCCGCCGACCACAGAGTTGATATTCACGTGAAAATCGGCGTATTCCGCCAGTAGAAGTAGTTTCCGGTCAAGCACCTTGAGGCTCTTCTTGGAAACGTCGTCCGGCATGACATTGTCGATGGATATCTGCAAGTGCTCCAGGCCGGCGCGATTGAGGCGCTGGATCCTCTCGCCGGTCAGCAGGTAGCCGTTGGTGATCATGCCGGCGATCACCCCGTGGCTGCGGACGCGGGCGATCAGCAGGTCGAGATCCGGGTGCAGCAGGGGTTCCCCGCCGGAGATGGTGATGATGGTGGTGCCGAGCGACGCCAGGTGGTCGAGCCGCGGGTACATGGCTTCGACCGGGACGGGCTTGGAAAAATCGTCAAACTCGTTGCAGTAAGAGCACGCCAGATTGCAGCGGCGCATGGGAATCACGTGGGCCAGGATGGGATGGTCGGTCGAGGCCAACCCCTTTGCAATCATTTGGAGTTCGCGCGTACGCCGGTGTGCGGCCAGCAACCCGCGGCGCAGATGTTTGACTTGAAACATACGGCAAAGAGGTTTTATTACATCACATCCGGAGGGCGCTGCCGAGACGTGCGAGGCGATTGGGGTCTAACCGGGGTTGAATGGTAGCGAGGGGAATCCGAGCCCTTTGAGGACTCCTCGTACCTCGCGTTACCTTGCTATCCTCTTAAAAGCAGTCGATCTTCACTCTGGCCGAAGGAGTCGTCAAGCGTGCGTGCTTTCGATCTCTGCTTCCTGCTTCTCTCCGCGAGCCTGCTGGTCTCCGCGCAAGATCTCCAGCAGTTTCAAAAGAAGACAAGCGATTTTACACTTCCCAACGGGCTGCACTTCATCGTGCTGGAACGGCACGAGTCGCCCGTGGTCTCGTTTCATACCTGGGTGAACGTGGGCAGCGTTGACGACCGCGCCGGGGAAACCGGTCTCGCGCATATGTTCGAGCACCTGGCGTTCAAGGGCACGGAAACCATCGGCACGCGCAACTGGCCGGAGGAAAAGAAAGCGCTCGACGCCGTCGAAGAGGCCTACGACCGGGTGGAGGCGGAAAGCAATAAGGGCATCAAAGCCGACCAGATGCGCGTCGACGTGCTGCGCAACCAGTTCCGCCAGGCCGCCGACACCGCACAGCGCCTGGCCGCGTCCGGCGACTACCGCCGAATCATCGAAGAAAACGGCGCCGTCAACCTGACCGCCTTGGCTGCCGCCGGCGCTACCGAGTCTTCCTATAGTCTTCCTTCCAACCGCACGGAACTCTGGTTCCTGATGGAATCGCAGCGTCTACTGCACCCCGTTTTCCGCGAGTTCTACCGGGAGCGCGATGTGGTCATGGAGGAATACCGGCAGCGCGTCGAAACGAACCCGCAGGGCAAACTGCTGGCAGAGGTGCTATCGGCCGCCTTCAAGGCGCACCCCTACCGCAACCCGACCGGCGGGTGGCCCAGCGACATTGCGAACCTCCGCCGCACCGAGGCCCAGGCCTTCTTCGAGCGTTATTACGTCCCCGGTAACATGACCGTCGCCATGGTGGGCGACGTCACGGCGGCGGACGCAAAACGGCTGGCGGAGCGCTACTTCGGCCCCATGGCCGCCAAGCCGATGCCGCCTTTGGCGACCACGCAGGAGCCGCCGCAGAATGGTCCAAAAAGCGTGATCCTGGAGATGGCCGGACAGCCCGTCACCCTGGTCGGCTACAAGCGTCCCAGCCAATACGATAAAGACGATCTCGCGCTCGATGTAATTCAGATTCTCCTCTCGCAGGGGCGTACGGGCATGCTCTACAGCGAGCTGGTTCAGGGAAAACGCCTGGCCCAGCAGGCACAGGCGATTGCGACCAGCCCCGATGGCCGCTTTCCCCATTTGTTTATCTTCATGCTGGTGCCGGCGCAGGGCCGTACGGTGGAGGAGAATCAGCGGGCGCTCGAAGACCTGCTGCAGCGCTTCAAAGCCACCCCGGTTGAGCCGCAATTGCTGGCGCGAGCCAAGGCGCAAGGACGTGCCAGCCTGGTCCGCCGGATGACCAGCAACCGCGATCTGGCGGGCCTGCTCGCCTTCCACGC
>JANYAH010000244.1 GCA_025361425.1 Candidatus Solibacter sp.
CGCGCCGGACCAAAAAATCGATCGACGGCGATGCGTTCAGGCACTTTTCCGGATCGACCGTCACCGGCGGCCCGACAAAGCAAACCTTCATCCCGGGATTCGACGACTTCATCATGTCGGAAATTTTCACATCGACATCGAAACCGGGCGTCGACGTAAACAGGACCAGCAGATCGAAATCTTTCGCCATCGCAACGGTTTGTTCGATGGAAATATGATGCGGGGGGGCGTCTACAACCTTGCTGTCCGGCAACATTCCTGCCGGGTAGCAGAGCCAGACGGGGTACCAGTACGACTCGATTTCGCGCGATGCCGGCCAGCGCGAACTGGCGCCGCCATCGAAGCCTTCAAAAGACGGCGGATTCAAAAACATTGTTCTCATGCAATCTCCCGTGGACTGGCGGTCGATCTATTGGCCTTCGGCTTCGGCGGCCGACCCAACCTTAAAAGCGTCTATGGAAAAGTTGCTGAAGTCGATGGTCAACTCAGCCTTGCCGACAAACCGCACGTCCGCAACGCTCAACACCTGCTTCGGTACCGAGATTCCGTCACGGATTTCGTACTTCCTTATGAATGCCACTTTCTTCAGGAAAATCGAGGGATTCTTCACCAGGTAGCCCGATTCCTGCACCTTGAGAAACGTGCGCGCTTCAATCCAGACCTCACCCTTGAAAAGGCCGTCGCGCTTCTGCTTGGGGCTCACTTCGAAAACGTGTACCTCCTGCCCTGTGGTCCGGTTTATGCCCTTGTACTTGAATTTGTAATTAACCGGGGTGACGGCCACCTTCGGCGACTGCTGTCTCTGGGCCTCCACCTCGGCGGTGAGGTACCGCGAGATGATCTCCTTATTGACGATCCCGTCGCCTTCAAACCGAGCCTTTTCGTACCGGATTAGACCGAGCGGCGATATCCGCCTCAACGCGTGCAGCCGACCGTGCTTCTTCAGCTTGGGTAGTGATGCGTCCATCTCCACGTCCATCGACGCGGCACGCAGCGTCACAGCCTGTAGTTGGGAAGCATTGCAGTAATTTTCAACAATCGTATCCGCCGGCATCGACGAGGGCTCGGCGACAACATTTAAACTAAGAATGGCGGCACAAAGGAAAACGCGAACTTTCAATGACGATCCCCAGATGGAAGATTAAGCCTTAAGTGTAGCAGGAGGCTGGATCTAGGGGCAAACCGGGTAACCTGTCACCCGGCGTGAACTCACGTTCGAAAGTAGAGCAGTGTGTTGCGGTACGTAACCAAATTTGGCAAGCTTCAGCCCTTAGCGAGCACCTTATCCCGGTGCTACCCTCAAGAGATGCCCCGGTATGAACTTTCTTCCGGCCGCCGCTCGCCAGCGACCCGCGTTACATTCTTGCTTCTTTTGCTGTTCCTCTTGTTCGGCGTGCGCTCGTTTTTTAGCTACGTCATCGAGATCGAATGGTGGAAGGAATTGGGCCAAATCCACACCTGGTTCAGCATGTTGTCTTACAGCATCGCTCCCGTCGCCGCCGCTACCCTGCTGGCGTTCGCTGCGCTATGGGTCTCCCACGCGCGCGCGCTCAGGTTCGCCGGCGCCCGTCTCGGCGAGCACCGCCTCTACGCAAGGGTCACCAGCCTCGCCCTGCTTGCCATCGGCTGGTTCCTCGCTGCCGGCGCCATCGACAATTGGACCGTGGTCCGCTTCGCCGGCTCGCGCGGTCTGCCTGCCGCCACCACCGCCTGGCACGACGCCGTCTTCAACCAGCCACTCTCCTTCTATCTCTTCGACCTGCCGTTCTACTCGCTGCTGCGCGGTTATTTTCTGGCGGTAATCATCGCCTGCATCCTGGTTTACTGGTTGGCCGCCCGCGGCTGGCAACTGCGCCACAAGATGCCGGATCTGCGCAACGCCCAGGAATTCGACCCCAGCCTGCTCAAGCTCGAAGGCGGTCTGGAATCCCGCTTCCTGCGCGGCGCCGCCGTGGTCCTGCTGCTCGCCTTCGCCCTCAAGTTCTACCTGGGCCGCTACGAAATGGTCTATAACGAGCACGGCACCTTCCTCGTGGGCATCGATTACGTCGATCAGAACATCGGCCTTCCGCTCCAATGGCTGGTCATCTTCGCCTGCATCGCCGCCGCCGGGTTCGTCTGGATGGGCCGCTGGTTCCTCGCCGGCCTTATGGCGCTCTCCCTGGTCGTGGATTTCGCCGCTCCTCGCCTGGTCAGCGCGCTCTATGTGCGGCCCAATGAGATCTCGCTCCAACGCCCTTACATCCAGAGCCACATCCACGCCACACGCAGCGCCTTCGGCATCGAACAGGAGTTTAAGGAAGTAGAGTTCAAGGCCCGCCCCGAGGCACCCATCGACACCGCCGCCCATAAACCGACCCTCGACAACGTCCGCCTCTGGGACACCCGCGCCTTCCACGACACCATCACTCAGATCCAGGCACTCCGCCCGTATTACGTCTTCCATGATGCCGATGTCGACCGCTACACCATCGACGACCAGTACCGCCAGGTGCTCCTCTCCCCGCGCGAACTCGATCTCAGCCAGCTCCCCGCCGCGCGCGCCAACTGGATCAACCCGGCCTTCATCTATACGCACGGTTACGGCGTAGTGCTCGCACCCGTCAGCCAGATCACCACCGACGGCCTCCCCGTGCTGCTCATCGATAACGCGCCGGCCGAGGTGAAAACTAAATCCCTCAACCTCACGCGTCCCGAAATCTATTACGGCGAAGTCACCCACGAGCCCGTCTTCGTAAACACCTCGCGTGAAGAGTTTAACTACCCCAGCGGGGAAACCAACGTATCCTCGCGCTACGAAGGCAAGGGCGGTTTTCCCATCTCCAGCTTTGGCATGCGCCTCGCCGCCGCCGTCAGTGAAGGCGAGCCCAACATCCTGCTGACCAGCTATCTCACCGCTAACAGCCGCATGATGATCCACCGCAAGGTGACCGACCGCCTCAACCAGCTCGCCGGCTTCCTCTCCTGGGATCCCGACCCCTACATGGTGATCACCGACGCTGGCCGCCTGGTCTGGATGATTGACGGCTACACCACTTCCGCCGCCCACCCCTACGCGCACAGCGTCGATGTCCCCGACATCGGCCGCGTGAACTATATCCGCAACGCCGTCAAAGCCACCATCGATGCCTATGACGGCGAGACCCACCTCTACGTCTTCACGCCCGACGACCCCATCATCGCCGCCTACCAGCGCCTCTTCCCAGACCTTTTCCGCGGCGCCGACCAGATGCCCGCGGATCTGCGGCGTCACGCGCGCTATCCCGAGACCCTCTTCCGCGTGCAGGCCGAGGTTTACCGCACCTATCACATGCTCGACCCTCAATCCTTCTACAACAAGGAAGATCTCTGGGATCTGGCGCGTCACGCCACCGCCCAGGCCGGCGGCGCCGAGCCGGTGAGCCCCACCTATGTAGTGACCACGCTGCCCGGCGAGGAGAAGGCCGAGTTCCTGCTGATCCTATCCTTCACCCCGCGCAACAAGGACAACCTAATAGGCGTCATGGCGGCCCGTTGCGACGGCGACCACCTGGGCGAAATGGTGGTGCTGCAACTCTCCAAACAGGAGCTGATTTTCGGCCCCATGCAAATCGGTGCGCGTATCAACCAGGATCAGACTATCTCCAAGGATCTGACGCTGTGGAACCAGCAAGGCTCGCAAGTCCTGCGCGGCCAGATCCTGGTGCTGCCCGTCGGCAACACGTTCCTCTATGTGGACCCCATCTATATCCAGGCCACCGAAGCGCGCATGCCGCAGTTAAAGAAGGTGGTGCTCGCCGTCGGCAACCGCTTGATCTACGCCGACACCTACGACCTGGCTTTGGCGCAACTCACCGGGGCCGCGCAGCAGTTGATTGCGCAAGCTACCACGACGCCGGGCGCGAAACCCATACCGGGCGGTCCGCCCGTCACCGGCGACGCGCGCCTGCAACAGGTGCGCGATCATTTGCGCCGCTATCGCGAACTCGGCTCGCAAGGCAAATGGAGCGAAGCCGGAAGAGAGCTGGAGGCCATCGAAGCAGCCGTGAAGCAGTAGGACGCCTCGCCAATCGTGGGGCAGGCGCTTTCGCCTGCCAACCACGCGTGGATTCGCTTGACCGGGTTGCAAATTCTTGGCAGGCGAAGGCGCCACGGCGTACCTCTTCAAACTATCGCATCCGCCCGGCCGCCGGCCAGCTTCTATGCGCCGCCAAACTCAAACCGGATCGTCTGGTCGAACGGCGTATACCCCGTGAGGTACACGCTCTGTCCCGGCAATTTAGCCTCCGCGCCGCGCAATTGAGTGAGTAGATGCCCCGCTGCGCCCGGACCGAATCGCACCGTATCGCCGCCCACCCGATAAGTCGCGAAATCCTTCTCCAATACCCACCCATCCACCACGTGCGGCGCCGGGCGGCAGCCTGCCAGTTTGCCGCCCTCCCGCAAGCTGATTTCGACCGCCACCGGCACCCCCGGCGTCCCGCTCGATTGCAGCCGAACCTCAAACCCACTCTTCTGTTCCACTACCGTTGCCCTTTGCTCTAACTTGCACACCTGCGTCTGGCGTCGCTTCGCCCGCAGCGTGCCCCAATTCTTGTAGTCCACCTTCTGCGCCGGCACAAGCGGCTGGTAGTACTGAGCGCTCAGCGACTGGCGGAAGACGTATTCCCCCCCCTCCTTCACGCCAGTGTCCGGCACGAACTGTCCCTTGCCAAAAAACGACGAAGCGAAGCGCACCGCGTTGATCACCGCCCCGCCATTCCGCGCGCTGAAGAAGCGGCTGCTCTCCCGCAACACCATGGTCGCGTCCCAGCGCCCGCGCCGGATGCGCGCCAGGCCCACCACGCCGAACCATTTTTCGTAATCCTCGGGCAGCGCCTCCGCCTCCGGCAAGGCGCCGGCCATCTCCGGGTACTCCAGCAGCGTCGAGAGCCGCGCGTGCTCCGCCGCCAGTCCGCGCGCCATGCCGGCAAGCTGCCGGTCGCCATCGTGCACCGCTAGATAATTCACCGGGAACCAGTACCCGGCCATCGTCCCGCGCACGAACTGGTCCTGCCGTTTCGAGACCTCCGTCACCACTTCGCCATCGGGATGCAGCAGGTACATCATGGCGCGCAGATTGCGCCGCACCGGGTCCAGCAGCGCGGGTCTCTTCAGCTTCGCCGCCAGCACCGTGAACGCCCGGTCCATCACCGTGTTGTACGTCACCGTACTGCGCTCGATGAACTGCCCGTCCTCATCGATATCGATTCCCTCCGCCAGCCACTGCCCGATGCGCCGCGTGTACGCCGCATCCGGAAATACGTCGTTCACCTGCGCCAGCGCGGAGCACACCACCCATCGATGATTCGGCGTGTGGATCCCGCCCGTCGTCATCCCGCCCGCCGCCTTCACCAGGAACGGCCCGAGCGCGCGCAATACCTCCGCCGCGCCATACATCTTCGCGATGGCCGCCGCCGTGCCCACGTTGTGGACCACGAAGCCCGTATCCGGCGGCGAATTGAAATTGGTGGAGAGCAGGTCGATATTGCCCTCGGCGCTCTGCGAGCGCTCTAGAAACTGCGCCGCCAGGCGAATCCGTTCCAGCACTTCCGGCACGCCGTGATGCTTCGATTCCGGGGTGACAAATGACGCTGCCGCCGTCTCGATCAGCCCGCCCGCCGACCCCGCGTGGAACATTCCGTACTCGTCCGGCACCCCGCCCAGCCGCGGGTTCGCCGCCCCCGTGATCTGCGCGCGCAGCAGGTTTTCCAGCGCCGCATCGTTGCGCGCCACCACCCGCGCGTCCACCTCCGGCGGCGTGGCTGGCGCCCCCACTGCCAGCGCCGCGCTACCCAGACCCCACAAAATCTGCCGTCGCGTGGCCCCACGCGTAAAACCACACGTAACCCCGTTGTCCATAAGATCGCCTCCCCAAGGTACTTATTAAAGCATCTGGAACCCGTTAAGATAAGCATTCGCCATATGTCCCAACCAACCCAAGCGGCGCCCGCCGATGCGTCGCGCTACCTCCCTCTGCTGCTCGTCCTGTTCGCCGGCAGCGGATGCTCCGCCCTGATCTACGAGACCGTCTGGTATCAGCTACTGCAAATGGCCATCGGCTCCACCGCCGTGTCGCTCGGCTTTCTGTTAGCCACATTTATGGGCGGCCTCTGCATCGGCTCTGTGTGGTTCCCCCGCCTGCGCCTGGCCGGGCAGCATCCGCTGCGCGTCTATGCATACCTGGAACTCGGCATCGCCGCCTCCGCCATCCTGGTGCATCTGCTGCTGCCGCTGGTGAATCTCGCCTATATTGCCGGCGCCGAACACGGCATGCCGGGCTTCCTCCTCCGCGGATTCCTCTCCACCATCTGCCTGCTGCCGCCCACCATCCTAATGGGCGCCTCGCTGCCCGCTATCGTCCGCTGGCTGAAGTCCACACCCAATGGCGTCTCCTGGTACGGTCTGCTCTACGCCGGTAACACCGCGGGCGCCGTCTTGGGATGCCTGCTCGCTGGCTTCTACCTGCTGCGCCTCTATAACATGGCCGTCGCCACCTACGCCGCCGCCGCCATCAACGTCGCCGTCGCCCTGGCCAGCTTCGCCATGGCCGCCCGCACGCCTGCCGAGGCCAGCGTCCCGGAAACCGCGCCAAATTCAGCCGAAACCGCAGCCGAGGCCGCAGCCGCGCTCTCGCCCGATACCCCCGCCGACGGAATCCCGCGCTGGACCATTTACGTCGCCATCGGCCTCTCTGGCGCCACCGCGCTCGGCGCCGAGGTGGTGTGGACTCGCCTCCTCGGCATGCTCCTTGGCCTGACGGTCTACATCTTCTCCATCATTCTCGCGGTCTTCCTGATCGGGCTCGCGCTGGGCAGCGGCCTCGGCGCTATGCTGCTGCGCTCCGTCCGCCCGCGCCTCGCCCTCGCCTGGTCGCAAGTGCTGCTCACGCTCGGTATCGCGTGGTCCGCGTGGATCATCTCCACTTCGCTCCCCTACTGGCCCATCAACCCCCTGCTCACCATCAGCCCCTGGCACACCTTCCAACTCGATATGGTCCGCTGCCTCTGGGCCATCCTGCCGCCCACCATCCTCTGGGGCGCCAGCTTTCCGCTGGCCGTCGCCGCGCTCGCCCGCCCCGGTGAAGACCCCGGACGAACCGTGGGCAGCGTCTATGCCGCCAATACCCTGGGCGCGATTTTCGGCGCGCTCATCGTCAGCCTCGGCCTCATCCCCTGGGTCGGCACACAGAACTCGCAGCGCATCCTCATTTGGGCCGCCCTCGCCGGCGGCGTCCTGATCCTGCTCCCCTTCGTGCGCGCGCAACGTTCCACGGGCGTGTCCGCCGCGCTCGCCGCCAGCGTCGTCCTCGCCGCCTGGCTCTCTTCCAACCTCGCGCCCATTCCCGGCGAACTCATCGCTTATGGACGCCGTATGGCGCTGAACGCGGGCAAGAGCGAAGTGCTGTACACCATCGAAGGCCGCAATTCCTCCGTAGCCATCACGCGCTGGAGCGATGGCGCCATTGAGATCGACGTCAACGGCCACGTGGAAGCCACCACAGAGCCCTACGATATGAAACTCCAGCGCATGGTGGGCCACCTCCCTGGTATGCTCCACCCCTCCGCGAAATCCGTCCTCGGCATCGGCTTCGGCGCCGGTGTCAGCGCCGGCACCTTCACCAGGTATCCCGCGGTCGAGCACATCACCATCTGCGAAATCGAGCCCGTCATTCCGCCCACCTCTACGAAGTACTTCGGCAAGTACAACTATGAGGTCTATAAGAATCCTAAAACCCGCATGGTTTTCGACGACGCGCGACACTACCTGCTCACCACCAAAGATAAGTTCGACATCATTGCCAGCGATCCGCTCGACGTCTTCGCCAAAGGCACAGCCGCCATCTACTCCCGGGAGTATTTCGAATCCGTCAAGCGCCACCTCAACCCGGGCGGCCTGTTCACGCTCTACGTCCCGCTCTACGAAAGCGACGTGCGCACCGTGAAGAGCGAACTCGCCACCTTCTTCGAGGCATTCCCGCACTCCACCATTTGGGCCAACACGGTCAACGGCCAAGGCTACGACATGGTGTTCATGGGCCACATGGAAGCGCCCACCATCAACCTCGACGAGATTCAGCAGCGCCTTAGCCGTCCCGATTACGCCCCGGTGGCGCAGTCCCTGTACGAAATCGGCGTCACCTCGATTGTCGATCTGCTCTCCAATTACGCCGGCCAGAACGCCGACCTCAGCGCCTGGAGCGCCGGCGCCGAAATCAATCGCGATATCGACCTCCGCCTGCAATACCTGGGCGGCTGGGGCATCAATTCCACCATGGAAGACGCCCTATACCGGCAGATCCTGAAGTACCGCCAGAT
>JANYAH010000292.1 GCA_025361425.1 Candidatus Solibacter sp.
AAGTCGGCCAGTGTCCGGCAGGGATGCGCCCATCGCCTCGGGCGTGTGCGTATTGAAGGTGCTGGCGCCGCCGTCGCTGACGCCCGGCATGAACGCTCCTCGGCCCGATACAGCGATGGCTCCCCGCCGCTTTGCTTCGGCGACGCTCGCGCCCATGGACTGCATTGTGCTACAAAGAACCGGGCTCGGACGCCGCCGGCCGCGATAGTGCACGCGACGGATCCCCGGGGAATACGCGCTGGTCAGCGTTAACGCACCGCGGCATAGATGTCTTTTACGTTGTGTGGTCTATACGGTAATTGAGATAATGTCTGTTATAATGTACGTTAAAGATGCGCCAACATGGAGCTTCCAAAGCGATTCCGGTGCCTGTTGCGCGTGCCCTTCGAAAGCTTGGGCATGACATTCGTGATGCGCGGCGGCGACGGCGTATTCCCGTCGCGATCCTGGCGGAACGAGCCTCCATCAGCCGGACGACCCTGAACAAGGCCGAGAAGGGGGATCCCGGCGTCTCGCTCGGCACGTACGGCACCGTTCTATTTACCCTCGGAATGCTCGATCGACTCGCCGACGTGGCGGACCCCCGGCACGATGCGGTCGGACGCGAGTTGGAAGAGGAGCACTTGCCGGAACGCATTCGCCTCTCCCGCCAGCAAAAACCCGGCAAGCCGAAAATCACAGGTGCGGAGTAATGGAGAGGGAAGTGCTCGTATACGTGGACCTGCAAGGCACGCCCCACCTGGTGGGGCGGCTGTGGGCGCGCATGCGCAAGGACAGGGAGAGCGCCACCTTTGAATACGACAGGAGTTGGCTAGTTCACCCCGAGCGTTTCTCCCTCGAACCGGCCCTCAAGCTGGGGCCTGGTCCATTTCACGCGCCTTACGCCAAACCGCTTTTCGGCGCCATTGGTGACTCCGCCCCCGATCGATGGGGACGAGTGCTGATGCGGCGCGCCCAGCGCCGGCGCGCCGAACACGAGCGACAGGCGCCGCGCACCCTCAGGGAGATTGACTATCTGCTCATGGTGGACGATGAAGCGCGACAGGGCTCGCTCCGTTTTGCCGAGCGAGTAGGGGGACCGTTTCTAGCTGGGTACAGCCCGGTGAAGATCCCGCCATTGGTAGAACTGCCGCGACTGCTCTCGGCCGCCGAGCATGTCTTGAGCGACACCGACACCGACGAGGATTTGCGCCTACTGCTTGCTCCCGGCTCATCCCTCGGCGGTGCCCGTCCGAAGGCCTCCGTCCGGGACCGCGACGGCCACCTGGCGATTGCCAAGTTTCCGAGCAAGGGAGACGAAGTGAGCACGGTCCTCTGGGAGGCCATGGCCCTGGCCCTCGCAGCGGAGGCCGGTATCACGGTGCCGGCATGGCGGCTCGAGGTTGTCGCCGGCAAGCCCGTTCTTCTGCTCCGCCGTTTCGATCGTGAGCGCGGACTGCGGATCCCATTCCTGTCGGCGATGAGCATGCTCGACGCCAAAGACAACGAACCGCGGAGTTACCTGGAATTCGTCGATGTCCTCCGTCAGCATGGCGCGGCCCCGAAGGAAGACATGCACGCGCTGTGGCAGCGGATTGTGTTCAGCATCCTGATTTCAAATACGGACGACCATCTGCGCAATCACGGTTTCCTGTGGGCGGGTCCAACTGGGTGGCGATTGTCCCCGGCGTACGACCTCAACCCGGTTCCCACCGACATCAAGCCCAGGGTTCTGTCCACAACCATCGATCTCGACAACGGCACGGCCTCTCTGAAACTGGCGCTTGAAGTCGCCAGCTATTTTGAATTGGGAGAGGCCGAAGCCCACAGGATCGCAGGACAAACAGGCCAGGCGGTTGCTACGTGGCGGAAGCAAGCGGCGAAGGTTGGCCTCACTCCGACCGAGATCGACCGGATGGCGTCGGCGTTCGAGCATGAAGATCTCCAGGCCGCTCTAGCACTCTGTTCATCTGCGCGAAGGGTCAAGAAATAGACCTTCGCCGGCTTCTCTCGTCACCGGACACATTCCTTCGCAATCAACTCCTCAAACTACGGCGCAGATTCCGTCCGACCGGCAGGTGAACACCCCAGGGCACTAGAGGTCAAGGGATCTGCAATAGCACCCTTGACATATTTAGCACAGTAGCCTACGATGAGTCATGGCCACTTCGATCTCAGACAACGCGACGTTCCTTAGAGTCGTCGTTCGCAAAGACTTCTTGAAGACCATTCAAGATTACCGTTTCGCAAACCGGTTCAATTCCCTCTCTGACGCCATTCGTGCGCTCATTGGCCACGGACTGCTCGCGGAGGGATTTGTGAAGCCAGAAGATGGGGTCACTCCTACTTCTCCGTTTCCAGGCGGCGCCCCTGAAATCACCGACGGTAAGCTCGTAGGGTGGTCGCTGGAAATGTAGCCGAAAGAACGCCGCACAACGGCCTTGGGAAAGCGGGTGAACACGCTCCCCCCCTGAGTTTGGGGTCGTTGTTTTTGTAGCAAGAGAACTCAAAAGGTATCCAGATGTTCGACCAAGAATTCGTGAAACAGTTCGCTGGACCGGGATCCGACGCCGTTACGGCGGAGGTGCCAGGTCCGCGAATTGCTTCACACTACATGGACAACGAGCATGCTGGGAAGTGCAACGAGATTTCCCCCGAGACGATCCGCGCCCACGCTCGAACAAACGGTGTGCATGGGCTGCGATGCCGCGTCGAATATCGCGGCGGGGTGGGCCGCATGTCGTTAATGGTGGCCGCAACCTGGGGGCCACAGGGCCGCGAGCTTGACGACGACCTTCAGGCAGCGATCAGCAGGAACGCAGTGCGGAGACGGCCATGGTGAAGACTATCACCGTACCGGATATGGCCCAGGAACTCGGCGTCGGGCAGCGAAAGGTCTACGCAATGCTGCGCGAGAACCAGATTCCGCATGTCCGGAGCGGCGCGCTATACCTCGTCAGCCGAGCCGCCTGGGATTTGTGGCTCTCCACCCTCGGCATTCAAGAGTCCAGCACGGCAAGAAGTGGGGTTCTACAATAGGAACGCCATGTCCGTCAAGAAGAGACTCCTTTCCGGTAAGGCTTTCTCCTGGGGGTACGAGTTTGCCGTCGGTTCGCGCGGCGATCGGCAGCGATACAAGCAGGGCGGTTTTGCCACGCGCAGCGAGGCGATAAACGCCGAGTCCGCTAAGCGGCTGGAAGTGGAGCGGGGCGAGACAACCAAGGACACCAGCACGCTCGGCGCCGCGATCGAGAAGTTCTTCGCGGACCGGGGCGAAACCATGAGCCCCAAGACGCTCGATCGTTACCGGGAGTTGGCCGAATACCTCAGCTCCAACCTGAAAGCGCTGCCGATCTCGAACGTGCGAGCCATGGACCTGCACGAGGAATGGCGGCGGCTGCTTGCCAGTGGCGGTCATGATCGGCAGCATGGAATCATCCCCACCGTTCCGTGCCCAACCTGCGGGGCAGATCTTCGCCAGCCGTGCTGCGATGGCGAGACGGCGCTGCACCGCGCTCACGACGTCCGGCGGAGTGATTGGTTGGCTTGGCAGGCTGCGCACCCCGAAACCGCACGACCGTTGTCCGCCAAGACCGTGCGCAATATCGCCTCGGTCGTCTCCAGTGCCTGTTCGTGGGCGGTGCTGTACGGTTTAATCTCGACGAACCCGGCGACGGCCTCCAAGCCGCCCAGCGGGCCGAAGCGGAAGGGCCTGGCGCTCGCACCCTCCCAGGTGGACCTGATGGTGCAGGCGGCACCGGCCACCTGGCTCATGGACTTTCTGGAGGTTGAGGCGGGCTTAGGGATTCGCCGCGGCGAGGCGCTGGCGCTCCGGTGGTCGGACATTGTGGATGGCGAGGCGTCGATCACGCGCTCGCTGTGCCAGGTGAGGCAGACGCTCCACTGGAAGGGCACCAAGACCGGCGAGGAACGAAAAGTCAAAATCCCTGGTGTCACCATGGCGGCATTTGAGCGGCACCGGGCGGAACAAGACAAGGCACGGGCCGCGTTCCCAGACTATAACCGCTCGTTGGATCTGGTCTTCGCGGACCCGGGCGGCGATCCGCTCAAGCCCGATTCCGTAAGTTCCAAGGTGTCGCTATTGTGCCGAAGCTTGAAGTTGCCCAAGGGCACGAGTCTGCATACCCTGAGGCATTCCCATTTTTCACAACTGGTCGCGGATGGTGCCGATGTTGGCGCGGTAGCGGCACGGGCCGGTCACGCCAACGCGGGTACCACCTTGGGCATCTACACCCACGCCGTACCCGGAAAATCGGACCTATCGGACCAATGGGAGAAGCTGCAAAGCAGGAAGAGTGCACCAGTGAAAACGCAGTGATTCCAGGAAAGTGTTCCACCTCCGTTCCACCCAGGAAATGTTAAGTGATTGATTTAAGTAAGGTTATTGGTAGCGCTAACGGGAGTCGAACCCGTATTTAAGCCTTGAGAGGGCTCTGTCCTAACCATTAGACGATAGCGCCGCAAGTGAGTTCATTGTAGCAAAACTCAGGTGTTCAGGGTGGCTCCGCCGTCGCGCCTGTCGCGCGTGATAATGGGGAGGAATGCGGCGCCTGGTTTTGCTTTGCACCATCCCGTGGCTTCTGGCGGCGGACGACCGTTGGGTGAAGTTCACCCGCGGCCCGTTTGAAGTGATGACGGACGCGGGTGCGCGCAACGGCCGCGAGGCCATGGTGCGGTTCGAGCAGTTGCGCAACGCGCTTGGCCAGAT
>JANYAH010000357.1 GCA_025361425.1 Candidatus Solibacter sp.
ATCGGCGTGGCCAGCGTAATTATGGTGGGCGCGGCCATTGAAGGCCTCGGTATCTACGCCGAACAGAGTACCGCCAAAGCCTTCGGGTCGGAGTCTTTCCTGGTGGCGCAGATTGCCGCCACCGGCCGTCTGAGCCGCCGCGAGTTCTTTGAAAAGGTGAAGCGCAACAAGCCCATCCGCACGGCTGACGCCCGCTTCGTGGAAGCCCTGGTGGGCGACCGCGTGCTCTACAGCCCGTACCGCCAGCACCTCTCCGATGTGAAGCGCGACAACATGATCTGCGAAGACAGTTCGATACTGGGCGCGGCCGCGGCGATGGCGGACATTCGCAATATCGGCGTGGTGGATGGCCGCTTCTTCACCGAGCAGGAAGACCGCTCCCGCGCGTACGTGGCCGTGATTGGCGATACCGTGCGCACCACGCTTTTCCCCGGCGATGCCTCACCGCTCAACCAGACGGTGCGCGTCGAAGGCATCGAATTCACGGTGATCGGGGTTCAGGAGCGCCTGGGTTCGGCATTCGGCCGCGACTTGGACAACTCGGTGTATATCCCCATCACCGCCTTCAATCGCATGTACGGCCCAGGCAACGGCTTCGCTCTCTTTGGCCGTCCCCGTCCGGGCAGCGGCCTGGACCTGGAAGGTGCGCTGGATGAAACCCGCGTGGTGCTGCGCACGCGCTTTCACGCACGGCCCGGCCAGCCCGACAATTTCGACGTGCTCACGCCGGACGCCATCCGCGGCTTCATCGACCAGATTCTGGGCATGATTGCCGCCGTGGTGGTACCGGTGACGGGCATTTCGCTGGTGGTGGGCGGCATCGTGATCATGAACATCATGCTGGTGAGCGTCACGGAGAGGACGCGCGAAATCGGCATCCGCAAAGCCGTGGGCGCGCGGCATGGCGATATCATGACGCAAATTCTGATCGAGGCGGTTGTGCTGGCGAGCGTGGGTGGCGCCTTGGGGGTCGCCTTCGGCGCACTGTTAACGGCATTGCTGGGCAAGGTCTTCGAACTCTCGCTGCACATCACGGCGGGCTACGTGGCGCTCTCGCTGGCGGTCTCCAGCGTGACGGGCGTGGTCTCCGGGTGGTATCCGGCCTCGCGCGCGGCAAAACTCGATCCGGTGGTGGCGCTGCGTGCGGAGTGATTCGTGAACATCAGCCCCACGCAGAACGTGAAACTGGCCATCCAGGCCGTGGGCGAACACCGCTTCCGCTCGCTGCTTACGGTGCTCGGGATCGTGATCGGGATCACCACCGTAGTCACCGTAGCTTCGCTGCTCACCGGACTACGCGAAGGCGTGGTCACCTTCTTTCAGGAACTCGGGCCCGACAATATCTTCGTCTACAAGACCTCGGGAGATCCCAGCCAGGAGCCGCCCAAGGAACGCAAGCGCCGGCCCATGAAACCCGAGTACGCGGAGCTCATCCGGCGCTGGTCCACCTCGGTGGAGGATGTCGGCCTGCAACTCTACATTCCGCCCGTGGTGGATGGCAAACCGATCACGGCGCGGGTGCAGGGTTTCGAATCGGAGAACATCAACGTAGCGGGCCAATCGCCGAACATGGGCGACATCTCACCGCGCGATTTTGCCGCCGGCCGGTATTTCACACCGGAGGAGGATCAGCGCACCGCGCACCTCGCCGTCATCGGGTCCAACGTGGCGGATTCGCTGTTCCCCGGGGGCACGGCGCTGGGCGGCACCATGATGATGGACGGCGCTGAGTACACCGTCATTGGCGTCTATGCCAAGGCGAAAGGCGGCTTCTTCGGCGAAAACGGCCAGGACAACACGATCGTCATTCCGCTGCGCACCGCCGAGAGCCGCTACCCGCAGGTGGACCGTTTCATGATCACGGCCAAGGCGAAGCCGGGCAAGCGGCAGGAGGCTTACGCCGAGGTGCAGGGCATCATGCGCCGCATCCGCCGCCTGGCTACGGACGCAAAAGACGATTTCGCCATCTCGACGCCCGACCAGATCATCCAGCAGTTCGACCGCATTACCAGCTTGATCGGCCTGGTGGCGATCGCGATTTCCGCACTCGGCCTGCTGGTGGGCGGCATCGGCGTGATGAACATCATGCTGGTGAGTGTGACGGAGCGCACGCGCGAGATCGGCGTCCGGAAAGCCCTGGGCGCGCGCCGCCGCGACATCGTCGGCCAGTTCCTGGTGGAAGCCATGACGCTAACCGGCGCGGGCGGCACTCTGGGCATTGTGATCGCGGTGTTGATCACCATGCTGATAGGCGCGCTGGTGCCCTCGCTGCCTTCGAAAGTCCCGGTGTGGGCGCTGGTCACCGGTTTCAGCGTGTCGGTGATTATCGGCGTATTCTTCGGCGTATGGCCCGCCGTGAAAGCCGCCCAACTGGACCCGGTGGAGGCGCTGCGGTACGAATAATGCCACTACTAGGAAGTTGCACCGGCCTCACTAAATCCTACGGTTCCCGCGTGCTGTTTGAGAACATCGCGCTGGGCATTTCGGAAGGCGAGCGCCTCGGTTTGATCGGGCGCAACGGCGCCGGCAAATCCACCCTGCTGCGCATCCTCGCCGGCCAGCTCGAACCGGACGGAGGGGCCGTCTCGTTCCGCCGCAATACGCGCACCGGTTACGTGCCGCAGGAGGCCGAGTTCCCCGAAAGCCACACGGTTCACGAGGTCATCGCCGCCGCCATCGCCGGGGAACCGTTGGACGAGTTGGAGCGCGCCGCGCGCATCAGCCAGACACTTGGCCGCGCCGGATTCACCGATGCCACGGTGCGCACCGAAGCCCTCTCCGGCGGCTGGAAGCGCCGCCTCGCCATCGCGCGTGAGATTGCGCAATCTCCCGACGTGCTGTTCCTCGATGAGCCCACCAACCATTTGGATTTCGAGGGAATCCAGTGGCTGGAGAAGCTGCTGTCCACGGCCACGTTCGCCAGCGTCGTCGTGAGCCACGACCGCTACTTCCTGGATACCGTGGTCAATGACGTGGCGGAGATCGACCGCGCTTACCCCGGCGGTCTGTTTCGGGTGGAGGGCCGGTACAGCCAGTTCCTGGAGAAGAAAGAGGAGTTCCTGCTGGGGCAATCCAACCGCCAGGAAGCGCTGGCCAACCGGGTGCAGCGGGAAGTGGAGTGGCTGCGCCGCGGGGCCAAGGCGCGCACCGGAAAATCCAAAGCGCGCATTGATAACGCCGGACGCCTGATGCGCGAACTCGGCGACCTGGAAACGCGCACCGCCAAAGGCGTCACGCAGATCGATTTCACGGGCACCGACCGCCGCACCAAGCGTCTGCTCTCCGTGGACAACATCTCGAAGGAACTCGGCGGGCGCACCCTGTTTCGCGACTTGAGCTTCACGTTGTCGCCGGGCACGCGCCTGGGATTGCTGGGGCTGAATGGCGCGGGGAAGACCACGTTATTGCGCATTCTCTCCGGCGAGCTCGGCGTGGATTCCGGCACGGTGGAACGCGCGGGCGCGCTACGCATCGTCTACTTCGACCAGGCGCGCGAACAACTGGATCGCGAGCAGACGCTGCGCCAGGGGTTGGGCGCGCACGGCGATACCGTCATCTTCCAGGACAAGTTGATCCACGTTGCCGGATGGGCCAAGCGTTTCCTCTTCGATTCCGGCCAGTTGGACCGTCCCATGTCGAGCCTCTCGGGCGGTGAACAGGCGCGCGTCCTGATCGCCCGCCTGATGCTACAGCCCGCGGACATCCTGCTGCTCGACGAGCCCACCAACGATCTGGATATTCCCACGCTCGAAGTGCTGGAAGACAGCCTCACCGATTTCGCGGGCGCGCTGGTTCTGGTGACCCACGACCGCTACCTGCTGGATCGGGTCTCGAACGTGGTGCTGGGCCTGGACGGGCGCGGCGGCGCCCAGCTTTTCGCCGACTACTGGCAATGGGAACAGGCCAAAATGGGACAGGCCGACGTGCCCAAGCTCGCGAAGCAGGAGAATAGATCGCAGCCTTCGAAAAAGAAGCTTTCCTACCACGAAGCGCGCGAGTGGGAGCAGATGGAAGCGCGCATTCTGGAAGCGGAGCAGCAACTCGAGGCCATCCGCGCCGAAATGCATTCCCCCGAGGTGGTCTCCGACGGCCCGCGTCTACAGGCCTGCTACAAAAAACTCCAGCCCGCCGAAGGCTCGATACACGCTCTCTACGCCCGTTGGGCGGAACTGGAAGCCAAGCAGCAATAGGGGTGGCGCGTTACAGAAGTGGGGCAGCCAATCCTGGCTGCCGCCGGCTTTCAGCAGGCGAATGGCTGAGTGCGAAGATTCGCAAAATTGCCCGCCCCACAACGATTGCTAACAGAGA
Organism: Candidatus Solibacter sp.; assembly: GCA_025361425.1. GTDB lineage: Bacteria > Acidobacteriota > Terriglobia > Bryobacterales > Bryobacteraceae > Solibacter. The sequence goes on from JANYAH010000357.1 coordinate 4,309, forward strand.
TTATTGTAGTTAGTGTCCGCGAACAGCACCGCCTACACGTATTTCAGCCCGAGCGAATCCATGATGCCCTTCATGTAGCCGAAGGCGAACACCTTGCCGCCCATGGTGTATCCCGTGGCCCGGCCGTTCTGCGCTTCGCCGGACAGCGCGGGCGCGTGATCTGGGCGGATGGGGCCGACGAAGCCCGCCTTGCTGTAGACCTCCAGCATGCGCACCATGTCGGTGGGCCCGTTGTCGTGGAAGGTCTCGTGGAACTTCGCGGTGTTGCCATCCACGTCACGGAAATGGACAAAGAAGATTTTTTTCTTGCCGCACCATTCCTTGGCCAGCGTGTAGATGTCTTCCCCCATGAGCTTGAAATTTGCCTGACAGAAGGTGATGCCGTTCATCGGACTCGGCGCCATATCCATCACCCGCTGATAGGCCTGCCGGTTGATGAGAACCCGGCCGATGCCGCGCAGGGGAGAAATCGGCGGATCGTCCGGGTGCAGTGCCATCTTAACCTTGAACTTGTCGGCGACGGGCATGACCGCCTTGACGAAGTATTCGGCGTTCTGCCAGATCTTCTCTTCGCTAACCTCGCCATTGGGGGTGAGGCCCTGCGCGTTGGCGACCGTGGCGTCGAACTCGCTGGTGAGCGCGCCGCCGCGCTCGGCAAGATCCTGCTTGGTGCGCGTCCAGCCCAAGCCTGCCATGAAGTTGTAGCAGATCATGTTGACGCCGACCTTGCTCAGCGCCTCAATGGCCCACTTGGTATTTTCGATTTCCGCGTCACGCCCGTCGAGGCCCAGCTTTATTTTGTCGAAGGGGACCGGATGGCCCTCCACGCCGGCGATCTGCATGCCGACATCGGCGAAACTCTGTTTAAGCTTTTGCAGCGTCTCGAGGTACTGTTCCTTGCGGACGCGGCCAAGGCCGCCGCCCGTGATTACCCAGTTGACACCAACCTGCTTGGCGATCTTGACGTCCGTGCTCTGGGGGCTGCCCAGCAATTCGGTCAAATAAAAGCAGCCTTTGTTGGAACTCGTCTTGGTTGTCTTGGAAAACGCAGGCAACACCGCGCCCGCGCCAGCTCCGACCAGTGTGGCAACTGAACTCTGAATGTAATTACGGCGTGAGACCTTCATCCATTCCACCCTAGCATCTAGCGCAGCGGAGAAATAGGATCTCGGGATCTCTAATTGCGAGGCGCGCCCAATACGTTCAGAGGCGCTCCAGCAGGCCCGTGAGAAAAGCCCAGAAGGGCGCAACCGAAGAGATCTTGAGGCGTTCGCTGGGGCTGTGGACGTCCACAATATGGGGCCCGAACGAGATCAACTGCATGCCCGGGTACTTTTCGCCAATCACGCCGCATTCCAGGCCCGCGTGCATGGCAACAAGTTCCGGAACCTTGCCCAGGATCTCCTGATGTACCGCCTGGCACTTGCGCACGATCTCGCTGGCCGGTTCGGGTTTCCATCCCGGATAGTCACCGGAGTGCTCCACGTCAAAGTGCGCCAGGCGGAAGACGGTGGATACCATGCGAGCGGCAGCTAGTTTGCTGCTCCCGATGGCGCTGCGCTGAGTGGTCGCGATCTCCACTTCGTCATCCTTAGTGGACACGGTGGCGAGGTTGGTGGACGTCTGTACCAATCCGGCGACATCGGGACTCATCGCCAGAACTCCGTGGTGCTGGCTGGCCAGCATTCCCACCACCTCGATAGCGTCCGTGTCTGCCCACACCTGCTCGGGGCGCGCCACGGGCTCGAGCGTAATGCGCAGGCCGGCATCGAATGCGCCAAGGTCGGATTGGACCTGGTCTTCCACACCGGCCACCACCAAAGTCAACTCTTGCCGGCGAGCGCCCGCGATCGCAATGGTGGCGGCCGCCTCGCGCGGAATGGCGTTGCGCTTGCTGCCGCCGTGGATGGCGCCGATCGCGAGCGGCATGCCGCCCATCAGGGTCTGCAGAACGCGGCCGAGAATGCGCACGGCGTTACCGCGGCCTTTATTGATGTCGATGCCGGAGTGCCCGCCTGCGAGACCGGAGACCTTGATGCGCCATGCTTCGCCGGACGGCGCGGCGCGGCGGGCAACTTTTCGGCGAGCGACGGTGTTGAAGCCGCCCGCGCAGCCGATGCAAAGCGTTCCCTCCTCTTCGCCGTCAAGGTTCAGGAAGTACTTGGCCTGAAGCAAGCCGGCGGGGAACTGCGAGGCGCCGGTCAGGCCGCTCTCCTCGTCGATGGTGAAGAGGAACTCCAGCGGGCCGTGGGCACAATCGCGGCTCTCCATCACGGCCAGCGCGGCGGCCACGCCGACACCATTGTCGGCGCCTAGCGTGGTGCCGTCCGCCTTCAACCAGTCGCCATCGCGGATGAGGCGGATGGGGTCGGTGTCGAAATCGTGAGCCGTGCCTTCGTTTTTCTCGCAGACCATGTCCAGGTGGCATTGCAGTACCGCCATGATGGCCGCCTCGCGTCCGGGGCGGGCGGGCTTGCGGACCACGATGTTTCCCACACCGTCCTGGGTTGACTCAAGGCCCAGGCGAGCGGCCTGAGCCAGGACATAGCTGCGTGCCGCCGCTTCTTTGGCGGAGGCGCGCGGTATCGCCGAGAGAGCCCCGAAGTGCCGCCACAGGGATTGGGGCTCCAAGTTTTCCATTACGGTTTTCATAAGGTTGATCAGCCCCTTCATCGTACAGCGCGGTGCGGGAATTTCGAGCGGAGCTTGACGCCGGCCGGGCTGCCGGCGAAGATATAACCGCCCACGAACGCGACGGCGAACAAGAGAGAGCGCAGTGAGACGCCGTCAAGAATGACCAACACCACCGTCACCGGTAAGACCAGCGAAACCCCGTACTTCTTCATTCCGGGACCTCCGAAAAGATGTCCACGTCCGAATGATTCTAACAGGTGCCCAGTCCAAGTGCTACGCTGTTACGCGGAAGTCCCGGGAGCTGCGCGTGAACTTCGTTCAAGGATTGAAATGCCTGTTTTGCGAGACGGTCTATCCGGTTCGCGTGGGGTACACCTGTCCGCGTTGCGGCATCGGCGGGATTCTCGATGTGCAATACGACTACGCCGCCATCGGCCGCATCCTGACACGCCGGCGGTTGGCCGGCAGGAGCGAGCAATCGCACTGGAGATACCGGGAACTGCTGCCGATCGGTGCGGATGCGGCGCTCCCGGCTCTCTCCGTGGGAGGTACGCCGCTGACCTCCACGCCGGCGCTGGCCCGTCATTTGGGCATTGCGAAGCTCTTCCTGAAAGACGACGGCCGGAATGCGACCGGGTCGCTGAAGGACCGCGCCAGTTCCGTGGGAGTGGTCAAGGCGCGCGAAAAACGGCGGCCGATCATCGCCTGCGCCAGCACGGGTAACGCGGCTTCGTCGTGCGCGGGGATGGCTGCCAGCATGGGTTTGAGAAGCGTCATCTTCGTTCCAGAGCGTGCGCCAGAGCCCAAGGTCACGCAGTTACTCATATTCGGCGCCACGGTGCTGCGCGTGCAAGGCAGCTATGAAGACGCGTTTCAGTTGTGCCAGCGCGCGTGCGCGAAATGGGGCTGGTACAACCGCAACTCCGCCATCAACCCCTACCTGGTGGAGGGGAAAAAGACGGCCGGTCTGGAAATCGGCGAACAGCTCGAATGGGAGCCAGCGGATTGGGTGGCGGTCTCGGTAGGCGACGGCTGTACCGTAGCGGCTGTCTGGAAGGGTTTCCGGGAGCTCAAGACGCTGGGTCTGATCCCGCGGACTCCGCGAATTCTGGGCGTGCAGGCGGAGGGCGCGGCCCCGGTGACTGCCGCATTCCTGAGCGGCGAGCCGATGCGGCCCATCGAGCCTTCGACAGTGGCGGACAGCATCGCGGTGGGCGTGCCGCGGAACTGGAAGAGAGCGGTGCTGGCGGTGCGCGAATCGGGCGGCGCCATGATCAACGTCAGCGACGGCGAAATTCTGGAGGCCATGCGCTACACGGGTCGCTTGTCAGGCATCTTCGCCGAACCCGCCGCCGCCACGGCCGTCGCCGGCTTGCGCAGGGCGCTGGCGGAGGGTTGCGTGGCACGGCGTGCCAGCGCGGTGGCGCTGATTACCGGAAACGGACTCAAGGATGTGCAGTCGGCACGGGCGGCCGCCGGTCAGCCCTACGATATTGCGCCCGACGGCGCGGCGCTCGAAGACATCCTGCGGGAACGGAAGTTGATTGCGTAATACTTGCTTTTAACTTTGGAAATCTCCCTTGGTGGGACAGGCTTCAGCCTGCCAATGCAGAGCGCTTGGCGGGCTTCCGCCAGCAGGTGTGAGCTGTCAATCGAAGCGCTGTGGCGCGATGCCCGAACCCAAACGCCGTATCCGCGTTTTTGTTGTGCGCACCGGCGCAGGTGGACACGCTGGTGGTGGAAGGACGCGTTCTGGTAAAGGGCGGCTCACTGCAATCCATATCGCTCGAATCGATTCTGCGCTGGCATCGCGAGCTTGCGGCCAGGCTTACGCGGATCTCGTTGTAACGGGTCTGAAACCCTGTTATATTCTGTTCAGCCTGCGGTGCGGTGCGGGCCGCGGGCCAATTGAGGCGGCCGATAACGGCCTGGCAAATTATGTTCGATAAGGTCGAAGCTTTCTATCGGCCCGCCAATGTCCGCGAAGCACTTCGATTGCTCCAGAGCGGCAAGGGTCAGGCGCGAGTGGTAGCGGGCGGCACGGACGTGGTGGTTGAAGGCGATGATTCGGTCCGGTTCCTCATCGACATCACCCACGCGGGCTTGAGTTACATCCGCCAGAGACGCGCGGCCTGGGTGATTGGGGCCACCACCACCATGGCCGAACTCGAAGAATCGGAACTGATCCACGCTCTGGCCGGAGGACTTCTGTCAAGAGTTGCGCGGTGGTGTGGGTCCGCGCTGGTTCGCAATCTGGCGACGCTGGGCGGGAACATGGCAAACGGGTCGCCGGCCGCCGACATGGCGACACCGCTGCTTGTGCTGGACGCGGCTGTGGTGATGCTCGATGCGCGGGGGCGGCGCAAATTACCGCTGGCGGAGTATCTGGCGGGCGCGCGGACTAAGCGGTATTCCAAGTCGCTGCTGGTGGAGGTTGTGGTCCCCGAGCCGCCGGATGGCAAAGGCTGCCGGTGGTCTTTCCAGAAGTTGGGCCGCACGGCGGTGGATATCTCACTGGTCAATGTGGCGGCGGGATTGCAACTGGATTTCAGGGGCCGCGTGAAGTGGGCGCGGATCGCGCTCGGCGCGGTTGCGCCCACGCCGATGCGCGCCGCGGGCGCGGAGCAGCGAATGACGGGACGCGTTCTGGACCAAGCCCTGCTGGCGGAGATCGGCGCGGAAGTGGCGCGCGAAGTCAGTCCGATTTCAGACGCTCGCGCCTCCGCGGAATATCGCCGGGAGATTTGCTCTGTGCTCACCCGGCGGGCACTGGAAGAATGCTCGGCTCATGCGGAGTGTTCGCTATGAAAACCATGGAACTGCATCTCACGGTGAACGGTAAATCGCTGAACTGGAGCATCTCTCCGGGCGAACTGCTGCTCGACGTGTTGCGCCGTCAAGGCTATTTCGGCGTCAAGCGCGGCTGCGAGAAGGGCGAATGCGGGGCATGCGCAATTTTGCTGGACGGCAAGCCCATCAACTCCTGCCTGATGTTTGCCGCGCAGGCGGAAGGGCGCCAGATTCTGACCATCGAGGGGGTGGCCGATGGCGGCAAGCTCGATCCCTTGCAGGAAGCGTTCCTGGACCATGGCGCGGTGCAGTGCGGCTTCTGCACGGGGGGCATGGTGCTCAGCGCCAAGGCGTTGCTGGACCGCCGTTCCGACCCCTCCGAAGAGGAGGTGCGGGAAGCACTGGCCGGCCACTTGTGCCGCTGCACCGGATACCGGAAACCGGTGGACGCGGTGCTGGCCGCCGCATCCAGGCGAAAGAACAGAGCCAGACGCATGAAGGTGGCTGGGGAGGTGGCGCGATGAGCGGAGACCGCCTCGTAGTCGGCCGCAATGTCCGCAAGGTGGACGGGGTGAAACTGGTCACCGGCGGCGCGGCGTTCACCGACGATGTGCAGATCCCGGGCATGCTCCACGGCAAGATTCTGCCCAGCCCGCACGCGCATGCGCGCATCCGGCGGATCGACACCCGCAAGGCCAAAGCGCTGGCCGGGGTACATGCCGTCCTCACCTATAAGGATGTGCCGCGCGTGCCCCATACCACCGCGGGACAAGCGTGGCCCGAGCCTTCCCCTTACGACACCTACATGCTGGATTCGAAGGTGCGGTTCGTGGGTGACCGTGTGGCGGCGGTGGCCGCGGAAAGCCGCGCCATCGCGGAACGGGCGCTACGGCTGATCGAAGTGGAGTACGACATTCTGCCGGCCGTGCTGGACATGGAGCAGGCCATGGCGGCTGGCGCCGCGGTGATCCACGACGAGCCGGACTCCACCAAAATTTACGACCGCGCGCACAACATCGCGGGCTACATTCTGCGCGAGATCGGCAACGTGGACCAGGGGTTTCGCGAGGCCGACTACATCATCGAGCGCGAATATCGCACGCAGCGCCAACAGCACTGCCCGATGGAGCCCCACGTCACCATCAGTTGGCTGGATGCCGATGGCCGGCTGGTGATCCGCACCAGTACCCAGGTGCCGTACCACTGCCGCCGGCAGGTGGCGATGATTCTACAGATTCCGGTCAGCCGTGTGCACGTGATCAAGCCGCGCATCGGCGGCGGTTTTGGCGGCAAGCAGGAGATGCTGCTGGAAGATATATGCGGCGCGCTGGCGCTGGCCACGCGACGCCCGGTCAAGATCGAGTACACGCGCGAGGAAGAGTTCTATATGGCGCGCAGCCGCCATCCGCAGAGGCTGCGCATGAAGATGGGAGTCAAGCGCGATGGCACCGTGATCGCGAGCCAGCTTACCGTGCTCGCAACCACGGGGGCGTATGGCAGCCATTCGACCACGGTGCAGGGCAACACCGGAAGCAAGGTATTGCCGCTCTACCGCGCGCCGCACCTGCGTTTCGAATGCCACGTGGTATACACCAACACGCCGGTGGCCGGGGCATTCCGCGGCTACGGATGTCCGCAGGGCTTCTTCGCCCAGGAGACGCTGGTGGATGAGATTGCCTGCGAACTGGGTATGGACCCGCTGGATTTCCACCGGAACAATGTCATCCGCCT
>JANYAH010000370.1 GCA_025361425.1 Candidatus Solibacter sp.
CCCGTAGTTATTGACCAGCATGGAAAACGCCACCCACGTGGCATCGGGCCGCTGGAGGTAGCCAGACAGCGCGCTGACGTGGGACAAACTCCCCGTCTTGGCATACACGCGGCCGGCGGCGGCGGTTCCTCCGAAGCGCGAGCTGAGGGTGCCGTCCTGCGCGGCCACGGGGAGGAGCGAGAGCCATTTCTCGCGCGCCGGCGAACTGTACATGTGGCGCAGCAGTTTGAGCACGGTGGACGGGGTGACCAGGTCGAGCCGGCTCAGGCCAGAGCCATCCATCAGGTTGTATCCGGCCGGGTCTATGCCCGCTTCGGCGAGGAAGGTTTCCATTTCCGCCATGCCTGCCTCGAAGCTGCCCACGTTGCGGCGCGCGCGGCCGACCGCGCGGAGCGCCAGTTCGGCATGAAGGTTCTGGCTGACTTTGGCGGTGATGCGAAGGTCTTCGATCAAGGGCGCCGAAACATAGCGGGCGAGTTCGATGCCGGTGAAGGACGCGGGTTCCTCAGCCTGCGCGAGGTCGGCGATGTCGTTGGGGTAAAGGTGCTCGGCAATGGCGGAACCGCTGACCGCAACGCCGCGCCGCTCCAGCGCGGTGCGCAGCGCCTGGGCGGCGAACTGCGCGGGGTCTTCCACGCCGATGAGCAGCTCTTGTCCGCGGTCGCGCAGGGGAATTGTGCCCCACAACTGGGCGTCGCGGCTGCCCGGGATGCGGTGGAAGAGGATGCGGCGTTCGCCGCCAGCGGCCACGGTGCGGACGCGGTTCTCGATGCGGTAGAACTCGATGGCCGGAAGCAGGGAAAGCGCGGCGACATCGCCGATATTGGCGCCGGGGCGAACGGAGAGGGTGAGCACGTTATCGGCGAGGGTGAGGGCGGAGATGGGTGGACCATCGTCGGACTGCGGATCGTCAACCGCCCAGCCTGCGGCGTAGGGCTGCCAGACGTACCAGGTATCGTCGCCGATGATATCGCCATCGATTCGCTTCACGCCGCGGGCGACTAACTGGCCGGCGAGTTCCTCAATGGCGGCGAGGGGGTTGCCGGTGAGGGGACCCATGCGATAGGGAACGGCGCGCGCGGAGAGGTTGGGGTCACCGCCGCCGGCCAGACGCAGCGATCCGCGGATGCGGCCGAGTTCGTCGGGCGGGGTTTGGGCGAGCACGCGGGTTTGGAAGGTGAAGTCCGCGCCGAGGCGGGTAAGGGCCAGCGCGGTGCTGAAGAGCTTGGCGTTGGAGGCGGGGACGAAATAATGGTCGGGGTTGAGTTCGTAGAGGGTCTTGCCGGTGGCGAGGTCCACGATTCGGATGCCCCAGAAGGCGGTGCGTGCGGCGGGAGAGGAATCGATCAGCTTCTGAATGCTCTCCGGCAGGGCGGCGGCAAGTAGTGGGGCGCAAAGCAGGAACAACGCGGCCGCGCGCTTCATCTTCCGGTCACCTTCGATTCCAGCCAGATCAGGATCAGCAGAGCCATCACCAGGAAGGTGCCGATCAGCGGGATCCCCATTACAACGCCGACTCCCCATTTCGACGCTGCGTACCCGAGAGTGGCCGGGGCCACCAGGCCGCCGACCAGCGCAAACGAAAAGATGCCGTTGAAGAACCCCGGATGGTAATAGGGGAAGCGCCGGCCGATGGCCTCGGCCACCAGCGGATAAATACTGGCGAAACCGGCGCCGACGAAGCAGGCGCCGATGGCGGCCCCGAACACGTTGTCCGTGAACACCAGGACCAGGCAGCCGAAGATGGCGCTGAGCACGCTGCCCATGAGCAGGCGTCCATGGCGGACGCGCGGCAGAATGGCCACGGCGATGAGGCGTCCGGTGATAAGAAACAGCCAGTAGAGGGCTAGGATCATTAGGGAACCGGAAGGGCTCAGCCCCACGCGGCGAATCAGGAAAATGGGCAGCCAGCCGGCAATGGACCATTCATTGCCGAATTGGACGAAGATCAACAGGGCGAAGAGAACCGCGCCCGGGCTGCGGAAATCCCGCAATGCCTGGCGCAGCGTGGGGTGCGTGCCAGCGGGCGGCGGCGCGGCGTAGGATTTACGGGCATACATCCCGGCGAAGAAGCCAGGTACCAGGGCCATAAAGATCAGGATGCTGGGGACCGTGTAAGCGTAGTAAGTGCCGGCGACCAGCAGAGTGGCCGCCAGGCAGCCGAGGCCGTACAAAATCCCCCCCTTGTTGACCGTCCCGGCTGCATCGGCCTGGTAGCCGGGCGAGATGGCGTGGAACAGGCCCAGATTGAGCAGACCGGCGCCCGCACCCAGCACCAGGAATCCGGCGACGCGCCACCAATCCGAAAGCGGCGGCGAAACCAGCGCCAGGTAGAGCAGGGCGACACAAGAGAGGCCGCAGGCGAAGACCAGCAGGAAGGAGACGCCGCGGCGCAGCATGAGGGGCCGGGCGAAGCGCTCGGCGGCTACAATTCCAATGGCAAGGCTGAGGAAGTAGTTGCCGGCGGCGATGAAATCCGACGCGTCGCGGTGATAGCCCCAGGCGGGGAGGATGGCGCCCAGCAGCGCCATCAGAAATCCGGAGACGAGGAAGCCGGCTAGGGCGCTTCCACCTCCGGACACACGAGTAGCCTTGGTGTTGCCTGCGATGTCCACTGTCTTCGATTGTATTATTCCCAACGCCCATCGGGGCGGAGATTTGGGCGCGCCAACTTTCGGAATCCGTAGACGGCGCTCCCGAAAATGGGATGATTCGTGGGCTCACACCAGTGTTTTCAGCAGGTTGCGCGTGGCACGCGACGTGCAACAACGGGGTCAGGTTCTGAGTTAGAGGATAGTCAGCTTTGGTAGGTTGCCTCCCAAGCGCAATTCGCCAGCCCCCGCTACGGACATCATCTCCCCGGTAGCGGGGATTTTTTTGCCTCTGGTAGACTATTATTTTCACCACATGATGGGAATCTACGCTCGATACATGGATCAGTGGGAGCGTAAGCTTGCCACGCGCGACACGAACCGGGTGGTGCGTCCGTTCGAATGGGGCACGGATTGGCTGAATAGCCTGGAATTCCCCTCCTGCCCGGCCGACGCCAACGGAAAAGCCGCGGAATGCGTCTCCCGCTTCGTGACCGAATCGCTGGCGGATTCCGACCGATTTTTCTCCTATGAGCCGGTGCGGGACTACCGGTTAGAGGGGAACCGCCTGACGTTCACCAGCCCGGTACGGACCCGATATCCGGAAAATAATACGGCCCATGCGCTGTGGTTCCCGGCGCCCAACGACAAAGGGCGGGTGGTGATCGTACTGCCGCAGTGGAATTCCGGACCAGACGGTCACGTGGGGCTGGCCAAATTGCTCAATCGCTGTGGCATCAGCGCGCTGCGCATGACCATGGCATATCACGCGGAGCGCAAACCGGCGGAGACCGCGCGCGCGGATTACCACGTTTCGAGCAACGTGGGCCGCACGATTCACGCCGGCAGGCAATCGGCGGTGGATGTGCGCGCCTGCGTGGATTGGCTGGCGACCATGGGATACAACAGCCGGGTGGGCGTCCTGGGCACCAGCCTCGGGTCGTGCGTGGCGTTCATGGCGGCGGCGCATGATAGCAGAATCCGGATGGGGATCTTCAATCACGTCTCGATGCACTTTGCGGACGTGGTGTGGACGGGGCTCTCCACGCAGAACGTGAGCAAGGCCTTCTCGGGCCACGTGACCCAGGAGGAGTTGCGCAGGTACTGGAGCGTGATCAGCCCGGCCAGCTACCTGAAGCGCTTTCAGGGACGCGATTTGAAGACGCTATTGATCTGGGCCAGCCACGACAGCACTTTTCTGCCGGTCTACTCGCGGCAGGTTTTGGACAGCTTCCGGGATCTCGATTTGCCACATAAAGTGTTCAATCTGCCGTGCGGCCACTACACTACCGGGCAGTTTCCGTTTAACCTCCTGGATGGCTTGGTAATGTGCCGGTTCGCGGTCGCGAATCTGTAACTTAAATACTGCATTGTTTTATGGATACACGGAAGATCGGACAAATCCTCTGGGCTATGGAAAAGCTTATTGACAGGCGGCGAAACGCATGCAAGGATATGGGTATCACTGAAAAAGGAGGTGGTTCAGATAATGAAAAGTAGCCATAAACCGCGAGAGGTGGCCGACTGTTAAAGTCGAGCCTCGAAAGTAGCCGATTCCGCTCAGTGGCGGGATCACGTTCCTGTGGACCGGCTGCCTCTTGCGCTGGTTGAAAGCCTCACGTATCTTCAGGCTGACAAATCCCCGTGGGCCGAAGGGCTCACGGGGATTTGTATTTCTGGTATACTGGAATTCTCGAAAGGATCCCTGGTAACAAAATGAAAGCTGGAATTCACCCCGCTTACAACGAAATTAATGTCACGTGCGCGTGCGCCCACACCTTCAAGACGCGCTCGACCCACAAAGGCGACATGCGTGTGGAAATTTGCTCCGCGTGCCACCCGTTCTTCACGGGCCGCCAGAAGCTGATGGACACCGCCGGACGGATCGATCGCTTCGAAAAGAAGTATGCGGTCTCGCGGAGCGCCAAGAAGGTTGTTCAACCGACGGCGTAGCGTCTTACAACCTAACTACTGGAACAGCAAAAGGCAGGCCCTCGGGCCTGCCTTTTGCTGTTTGAGAGTCGGCTGGAGTTTTACTGTTTTTTGCGCTGCTGCTCGTGGAGTTTGCGCTGGCGTTCGCGCTCGGTACGGAAAGTCTCGTACAAGGGGCGCTGGTCGGGACGGAGCAAGCCGTTGATGCTTTCCACTTGGTGCTGATGAATGGCTTCGCGATCTGGCCGCCACTTGTCATCCACTGCATCGCGCTCCGGCTTGACCTTTTGGTTCAGCGCGTCGAACTCTTCCCGGGTGCGATCCAGGACGCTGTTGAGCGCGATGATCTGCTGACTGTCGAGCTTGACCGCGTTTGCAAAATCGGACACGTACTTCTTCCGCCAGTCCTCCGGACTCAACCTTTTTGAAGGGCCGCTTGCATCTCTACCGGACTGCACTGGACTGATGGAATAGAGCCTGTAAGCGAACGCACCAAGTACCGCCCCGCTGAAAAACACCAGGCACAGGGAAAGCACGGCGGAGAGTCTGGATTTAGGCATGACTCCTCTCAACGGCTGGGCCGCTCGGTGGAAAGATCCAGCTCGGCCGGATTGACAAGATCCATGGAATCCGGTGCGTTGGATGCCGCCAAAGCTTCCACGTAGGTTTGGGTATAGTCCGCGGAATTGGACCGCGGGATGGACATATAGACGCCCAGGGCGAGCGACAGGGCGACCGCCGCCGTGGTCAAAGCGTTCGCCATGCGACGGACAGAGAAGGTGAATCGCTGGCGCGATTCGATACGGGCCCAGAGATTGGGCATGAAATTCGCGCCGGCTTCGGGCGCCGCACAGGCGTCGTGGTAGGCCCGAAACAGGGCATCGAGCTGTTGGTCGTCGCTACCGTGCATGGAATTTATCATAGCTCTACTCCACTTCCCTTTACAGCACCGGTTTTACCCGGTTCCCTCTTTTTTCGCCGATCCGAACGCTTTCAGCACTCTCTGCCTGGCGCGGAATAATCTGACCTTAAGAGCATTTTCATTGACTTTATAGACCTTTTCAAGCTCTTTCAGGGAAAGGCCTTCCACTTCCTTCAACATCAGCAAAATGCGATCCGCCTCGGAAACCGCCCCCAGCAGCGAATCCACCGATTCACGAACCTTCTTTTGGTGAAGATCTTCTTTTTCGGCTTTCCCGCCCGCCATCGCATCGGCCAGCATCACCTGCTGCTCGCTCAAATCGGACATGCGAAACTCCTGGCGGCGACGCTGCTTCCGCAGGTAATCGTAGGCTGCGTTCACCGTCAAACGGTACAGCCAAGGTTCAAAGACCTCTGCCGTCCGCAATTGATCGAGGGAAAAATAAAGCCTCAGAAATACTTCCTGAGCGACATCCTCGACATCCTCCGGACGGGCGATCAAACGGTTGATCGTCCCCAGAATGCGCTTCCGGTAGGCCAGAACGATTTCGTTGAACGCCGCGGCGTCGCTTTTCTGCGCGCGCCGGATCAGTTCGAAATCAACCAGCATGCGGCACCATGGGGAGTGCCGGCACCCGGAAACAACATTCGCTCCGATTTGTAAGGCGTACCAGCAAGTAGACAGGTTACAAGGCTTTGCGGTGAAACGCAAAACGACGTTTGAGATTCCCATGAGAGCGCGCGCCTGGCCCTATGGGGCCAAGCCGGGCCGGACGCTCCCGCGATTTGTACGATCATGTAGTTGTCACTATGATTCCAGATGTCCTCAAAGTTGCTCTAATCATGGGAATTACGGGTCGGGACGTAGCCTGGAAAGTGGCCTGAAAAGAGCCCCTCGCATGGCGGCTTACCCCCCTAAGCCGTTCATTCGGCGGTTTCCGCTGCTTTTTTTTTGAAACCACCCCCGGAAGGCCGGATGTCATGTGAAGAACGCCATCTTCCAACTGCCTTTCAAACCGGCCTACGCGTTCCGGCCCGCCTATATCCAGCCGTTGAGCGGGATTGTGCCGAAAACGGCGCGGCTCAGAGCCTTCTATGAGGTCCCAGCGCCGAGTGCTGGAAAATCGGGATATCAACGCACTCTGCTAGCCTGAAGGGATGCGGTTTTCCGAGTCCATTTTCGCGGCGCGCTTTGGGATCACCCGGCAAGATTTGGAGAATTATCTGGGTGAAGCGCTTTCGCAGGGGGGCGATTACGCGGACCTCTATTTCGAATACCTGGTGACCAGTTCCATCGGGATTGATGAATCCATGGTGAAAAGCGCGGCGCAGGGCGTTTCCATGGGAGTCGGGGTGCGCGTGATCTCGGGCGAGCGTACCGGGTACGCTTATAGCGACGATCTGTCGCCCGAGAAGATTCGCAAGGCGGCCAATGTGGCGGCGCACATCGCCGCGGCGCCGGCCAAGGTGGAGAAGTTCGACCTCAACGAGGGCCGCAAGCACAATCTTTACCCGGTGCTGACGGCGCCCACCGAGACGGCATTCAGTGAACGCGTGGACCTGGTGAAACGCGCCGACCGCGCGGCGCGGGCTTTCGACTCGCGCATCTTTCAAGTGCAGGCGGTCTACGCCGACAATTTGCGGCAGGTGCTGGTGGCGACCAGCGAAGGCAGACTCTCGGTGGACCGGCAGCCTCTGGCGCGGCTCAGCGTGTCGGCGCTGGCGCGGCAGAGCGGCGGACCACCGCAGCGCGGCCACGCGGGCGGCGGCGGACGCATGGACCTGGATTATTTCCTGAAAGAAAAGACGCCGGAGTACTTCGCCCACGAAGCGGCGCGGGAAGCCATCGCCATGCTGGACGCGGTGGAAGCGCCGGCCGGCGAAATGACGGTGGTGCTGGGGCCCGGTTGGCCGGGTATCCTACTGCATGAAGCGGTGGGCCATGGCTTAGAGGCGGATTTCAACCGCAAGGGCGTTTCGGCCTTCAGCGGGCGCATGGGACAGAAGGTGGCGAGCGAACTGTGCACCGTGGTGGACGATGGCACAATCGGCAGCCGGCGCGGATCGCTCAACGTGGACGATGAAGGGCAGCCCACCCAGCGCAACGTGCTGATCGAGAACGGCGTGCTGCGCGCCTACCTCCAGGACAAGCTTTCGAGCACGCTACTGGGAGCGGAATCGACCGGCAGCGGGCGGCGCGAAAGCTACGCGCACATCCCCATGCCGCGCATGACGAATACCTTCATGATGGCCGGCGAGAGCGATCCGGAAGAGATCATCCGCTCCGTGCCCAAGGGACTCTACTGCGTGAACTTCGGCGGCGGCCAGGTGGATATCACCAGCGGCAACTTCGTCTTCTCGGCGTCGGAGAGCTACTTCATCGAGGACGGCAAACTGACGCGTCCGGTGCGCAACGCCACGCTGATTGGCAACGGGCCGGAAGCCTTGAAATACGTCAGCATGGTGGGCAACGATCTGCGGCTGGATGAAGGCATCGGCACCTGCGGTAAGGACGGGCAGAGCGTGCCGGTGGGGGTGGGAATCCCCACCATCAAGATCGACAAAATGACCGTAGGAGGCACGGCTTGATCTCCAATTACCTGTTGGAACTCGCGCAGGATATCGTGATGCGGGCGCGAGCCGCGGGCGCCAGCGACGCCGAGTGCACCATCGCCGAGGGCGAAGAGTTTTCGGCCAACGTGCGCATGCGCGAAGTGGAGAATTTGAAGGAAGCCGGATCGCGCGGCGCCGGTCTGCGCATCCTGATCGGGCGGCACACGGGGGCATCCTACACCAGCGATCTTTCCAATGACGGCATCGCGCACCTGGTGAAATCGGCCATCGAGCTGGCCGATATTACCACCGAAGATCCGCACGCCGGCCTGCCGGACCCCGAAGAGTTCGGCACGCTGGAAGGCGATCTCGAGATGTACTCCCCGGATGTCGCGGAACTGGATACGGCGTTCAAGATCGAGATTGCCAAGCGCGCCGAGGACGCGGCGCTGACCAGCGATCCGCGGATCTCCAATTCCGAGGGCGCTTCGTTCGATAACTACGTGGGGCGGCACATTTTCGCCAATTCGCGTGAGTTCGCGGGCGAATACCGGTCCAGCTATTGCTCGCTGAGCACGTCGCCAGTGGCGCGCGAGGGCGAGAGCATGGAACGCGACTACTGGTACACCATGGCGCGCGGATTTGCCGGGCTGGAAGCTCCGGAGCATGTCGGCCGGATGGCAGCCCAGCGGGCGCTGCGACGGCTCAACGCGGTCAAGGTGGAGACGCAAAGGGTGCCGGTGGTGTTCGAACCGCGCACGGCGCGAAGCCTGCTGGACAACATCTTTGAAGCGGTGCACGGCATGTCGATCTACCGGGAGGAATCCTTCCTGGCAGGCAAACTCGGCGAAAAGGTGGCGAGCGACGATGTGACGGTGATTGACGACGGAACCCTGCCAGGGCTGTTCGGCACCTCTCCGTTCGACGATGAGGGCGTGGCCTCGCGGCGCACCGTGGTGATTGAGCGCGGCGTGCTGAAGAGTTACCTGATGAACACCTATGCGGCGCGTAAGTTGGGGATGAAGACCACCGGCAACGCGTCGCGCGGGCTGACCGGCAACGCCGGAATCGGGCACGGGAACTTTTTCCTGGAGAAGGGCGTCCAAACCCCGGAGCAGATCGTCGCGGGCATTCCGAACGGGTTCTACGTGACCGAACTGATGGGGTTCGGCGTAAACGTGGTGACGGGGGATTACTCGCGGGGCGCGGCCGGGATGTGGATCCGTAATGGAGAACTGGCATTTGCGGTGAGCGAAGTGACCATCGCGGGGAATCTGAACGACATGCTGCGCGGCATCGAGGCAATCGGCAGCGATCTGGAGTTTCGCGGATCGGTGGCGGCGCCTACAATCAAAATGGGAGAAATGACCGTTGGTGGTAAGTAAAAAAGCGCCTCCGAAAGCATCCATCCCGCCGATGGCGATGGTGATTGGCCTGGTGCTTGTGCTGGGCCTTGGCGGATTTTTGTATCTTGACCGGGCATCGAAGAAACCGCCGCCCGAACCTCCGCCGCTCACCGGGGAGGCGCGGGCGTATGCCGGCAAACTCAAGCTGACGAACGTGGAGATGAACGCCCACGAAAGCTACTTGAAGCAGAGCGTGGTGGAAATTGTGGGCAACATTCAGAACGTGGGCGACCGTGTTGTGAAGACGGTGGAAATCAAGTGCGTTTTCTACGACGCCTACGGCCAGGTGGTCCTGCGCGAGCGGGTCCCCATCGTGAGTCCGAGGATCGGCGCGGTGGCGCCAGAGCAGATCAAGGCGTTCCGCCTGCCCTTCGACAACGTTCCGGAAAGCTGGAATCAGGTGATGCCGCAACTGGTGATGGCCGGGATCGAGTTTAAGTAGAACAAAAATCTAACGGGCCGGTTTCGCTTGCGGCCTCAGAGCACGACGCGTTCGTCGCCTTCCCGCCGGGTGATTCTTTCGCGGTCCAGGAACTCGAGCAGCGGGATCGCATACTTGCGCGAGATGCCGGTCCACTCCTTGAACACCGGCACCCGAAAGCGTTCGCCCTTGTGGCTGCCCAGCAGCGCGCGTAACCGGGCGATCGCCGTCTGGTGAAATACCAGTTCGTCGCTGATGCGCACCAGGCGTTTCTCGCGCAGCAGAATCTGCAACAGCGAGCGGGCGCGCGCGGCCTCCACCCCGGCTTTCGCCAAAACTTCCGCCATCGCCGGCACTGCCAGGCCGGCGTCTTCGAAGGCCCCCTCGATCTTGCCGCGCGCCTGCTCCTCGTCTTCCTTGAGCACCAATTTGTGCCCGCGCAAGCGCACCAGCTCACCCTCGGCGACGATCTCCTTCGTCTCCGCCAGCAGGGCGTCCCATACGAAGACGGGTGCGCCGCCGCGTAGTTCCTGGCGCGCGAGGCCGGGCAGCAGCGGAGTTTTCTGGTGGAACTCGCGCACCGTGCGGACAATGCGCTCGCGCTCCGCCTGCATCCACGCGCGGTCCACATACCAGGGCTGCGGTTGGGCGATGGCCGCCAGCGGAGCTTTGGCCGCCGCGGCCGCAACTTCAGCCCGGCTCATCCCGGTGCGCGCCACCAGGTCCGCCATGCCCATGCCGAAGGTGGCTTCGCGCACCAGGAGCGCGACCCGCGCCGCGGCGTCCCCGGCCCACAACGTTTCCAGACGCGCCTTCACATCGTCACCCTTCTGGTAACGCCGGCCGCCGGTGTCCACCACCACGCCGCCGCCGATAGTCACCACCGGCGAGAACATGCGGATGATGAAGCCATCGCCGGGCAACAGGAGGGCTGCCTGCCGCAGGATCAGCCGCACGTACGCCGCACTACCCGGCCGCATCGGCGCGGTACCTTCGAGCAGCCGCACCTCGGCCTCGATCTCCGCCGTCCCCGAATGAAAGTGCACCGGGGCGCGATGCTTCAACGGTTTGGCGGAAGAAAGAAGGTCGAGGCGGCAATCGATCTGCTTGATCGCGGGGAACCGCCCCGGCTCGCTGAGCACGTCGCCGCGCGTCAACTCGGCCGGTTCGATATCGGCCAGGTTGACCGCGGTGCGCTGCCCCGCCAGCGCCCGGCTCGCCGTGCTGCCGTGGACCTGCACGCCGCGCACGCGCAGGCGCCGGCCCGCGGGGTAGACTTCCACTTCCTGCTCCTTGGCCACAGATCCGGAAATCAGCGTGCCGGTAACCACGGTGCCGAATCCCTTCACGGAAAACACGCGATCGATAGGCAGGCGGAAATATCCCGCCGCGTTCTTCTCCCCCACTCCCACTGCCACGCGCGCCAGTTCGCGCCGCAGATCGTCCAGCCCTGCCCCGGTGACGGAGCTCACCGGCACGATGGGCGCGCCTTCCAGGAACGAGCCGGCCACCATCTCTTCCACCTCCAGGCGCACCAGTCCCAGAATGTCGTCATCCACCAGGTCCGCTTTGGTGAGTGCGATGATGCCGCGGCGAATGCCCAGCAGGCGGCAGATATCGAAATGCTCACGGGTTTGCGGCTTGATGGATTCATCGGCGGCCACGACGAAGAGCAGCAGATCGATCCCGCCCACGCCGGCCAGCATGTTCTTGATGAAGCGTTCGTGGCCGGGGACATCGACAAATCCCAGGC
>JANYAH010000377.1 GCA_025361425.1 Candidatus Solibacter sp.
CCGTAGTTATATTTTTCCAGTAGATCGCGCAGGTAGCGCGCCCCGGCATCCACGTTTTGAGCCGGGTCGTGGGGGTCCGCGCCCAGCGCCAGGGCCGTGCCCGGCATGAGTTGCATCAGGCCGATCGCGCCCTTCGGGGAAATGGCCAGGGGCTGAAAGCCACTTTCCGCGGCCATCACACTGCGTATCAGTTCCCGCGGAAGACCGTAGCGGTCGGCGGCGGCGTCCGCCAGTTCCAATGCGGTCGGCGGCGCGGGTGCTATACCGGTGCTAAACGCTTCCGCCGCCGCAACGCCCTCAGCCGCTGGTACTGGTACTGGTGCTACGTACTCTTCGACGTCGTAGCTGCGAACCACGGTCGAATCCAACTCCACAAAGCCTGTACCATGGTAGAGTCGCACTTTGGCCCCGTCCGCCTCGTGCCGGTCGATGTACAAGCGAGCCCCGCTGGCGAGCACCGCGTACTCACCCGCCAAGGCGGTGCCGGAAAGCAAGAATAAAAGTCCAAGTAAACGCATTCGTCCTTATGTTATTGTGACGCATCTTTTGCCTGAAGCGTGCAGTCGTAGACCAAAGAAGGCTATCTGTTATCTTGAAGGTTGACTTTACCCTGCTATGCCGTTTCACATTCAACCGCTCCGCGAATTTCTCGTCCGCCCCAGCTTGCCTGACTCCTTGTCCCGTTTGACCGAGTTGGCCTACAACATCCTTTGGAGTTGGGAACCCATCGTCCGTTCCGCGTTTCGCCGCCTGGACCCCGCAATGTGGCGGGACTGCGGGTACAATCCGGTGCTCATGCTGGGCCGGGTCTCGCAGGCCACGCTGCAGAAGGCCTCCACCGATCCGCGCTACCTGGCGCTCTATCGTTCGGCCTGTGCCGTCTACGATGCGCGGGTGCGCAAGGCCCCTGCGCCGGCCGATGGCAAACTGATCGCCTATTTCTCCGCGGAATATGGCCTTACGGAGTGCCTGCCGGTCTATTCGGGTGGCCTGGGGATTCTTTCCGGCGACCACTTGAAGTCTTCGAGCGACCAGGACTATCCGCTCATCGGCCTGGGCCTGCTCTACCAGCAGGGCTATTTCCGGCAACTTCTGAATCCCGACGGATGGCAGCAGGAACGCTATCCCATGAACGACTTTTACACCCTGCCGCTGGAAACTGTGAAAGACGCGGAAGGCCACGATCTCAAGGTCTCCGTGAAATTGCCCACCGGCGACGTGTTCATCCAGATCTGGAAGCTCGACGTCGGGCGCATCACTCTCTACCTGCTGGACACCAACATTCCGGAAAACGTACTGCCGCTGGATCGTGACATCACCGATTCCCTGTACGGCGGAGACATCGATACGCGGATCCGCCAGGAAATTGTCCTCGGCATCGGCGGCATGCGCGCATTGCAGGCGATGGGGCTCAAGCCCACTGTCTTCCATATGAATGAAGGCCACTCGGCCTTCCTCGCGCTGGAACAGATCCGGCTCCACATGCGCGATCATAAGCTCACTTTCGAAGAGGCCATGGAAGCCGCCCGCGCGAGCAACGTTTTCACTACCCACACTCCCGTACCGGCGGGCATCGACCTGTTCGACCCCGGCATGATGTACCACTACTTTTCCGGGTTCTGCACCGAAATAGGCGTGGATTTCCAGCAGCTCATGGCGCTGGGCCGCCGCAACTGTTTCAACCGCGATGAGCGTTTCTCCATGGCGGTACTGGCCCTCAGTACCTCCTCGTACCGCAACGCGGTGAGCCGTCTGCACCGCGAGGTCTCCCAGGAGATGTTCCACGATTTGTGGCCCCAACTCCCCCTCTGGGAGGTGCCGATCACCTCAATCACCAATGGCGTGCACCTGCCGAGCTGGCTGAACGGCAACCTTTCGTTGCTCTACGATCAATACCTGGATCCGGACTGGCGCGACCGCTTCAACGACCCCGCCATTTGGCAACAGATCGACGAGATTCCCGATGAGGAACTCCTCGAAGTCCACCGCCGGCGCAAGCGGCGCCTGGTTTCCTTCGTGCGGTCCCGCCAGCATTCGTCGGCGCTGCGGCGCCAGGCGTCCTCGCTCGAAGTGCGGCGCAGCGGCGAAGTTCTGGACCCCAACGCATTCACCATCGGCTTCGCCCGCCGCTTTGCAACCTATAAGCGCGCCACGCTGCTCTTCCGCGATGTCGAGCGCCTGAAGCGTATCCTGCTGAATATTGATATGCCGGTTCAGATCGTGATCGCCGGCAAGGCGCATCCCAAGGACCAGCCCGGCAAGACTTACATCCGCGAGGTAGTGCTGCTTTCCCGCGATCCGGAACTCTGGAAGCACGTGGTCTTCGTCGAAGACTACGACATGAAGGTGGGGCGCGAACTCGTGCAGGGGGTCGATGTCTGGCTCAACACTCCACGGCGTGGCGAAGAGGCTTGCGGCACCAGCGGCATGAAAGCCGCCATCAACGGCGTGCTCAATCTCAGCATTCTGGACGGCTGGTTCGACGAAGCTTACGAAACCTCCGGCGGCTGGGCCATCGGTGAACGCGAAACCTACAGTGACGATCAGGACGCTCTCCACGCCAGCGCCATCTACTCGCTCCTCGAAAATGAAATCGTCCCTATGTTCTACGAGCGCCGCGAACAGACGCCGCGCGAGTGGATGCGCCGCGTCAAGCAATCGCTCACCCACATCAGCCCGGCCTTCGATTGCCGCCGCATGGTGCACGAGTACATGACTGAGTTGTACGAGCCCGCCCACTCCGGTCACCTGCGTATGAGTAAAGCGGACTATAGCCTGAGCCGCGAAAAAACCAAATGGAACGCACGCGTCCGCGAAGTCTGGGACCGTGTGTGCTTTGTCGATGCCGGGCCCGGACCCAGTGGTTCGCTGGTCAGCGGCAGGACCGTCACGCTGCGTGCCGCCATTGATCTCGCGGGGCTGGCTCCCAGCGATGTGCGCGCCGAGGTGGTGATCGGCCGCGTCGATTCCAACGGCCACCTCGAAGAAACCGAGGTCATGGTGTTGCCGTTCGTCGAGCAGCAGGGGGCGGCGGCGGTATTCGCCAAGGACATCATTCCGGAACGCACCGGACGGCTCGGCTACGCGTTGCGCGTCAGCCCAGACCACTACGACGATCCCCTCACCCGGCCCTGTGTCAGCTTGATGAAATGGAGTTCGCTTGGCTAGTTGCACTCGAGCGTGCAAACCATGTCCGTTCCGTGGTACATATGTATTTGAAGCAGAGGCGGGTTCCGGCCTGTTGTT
Organism: Candidatus Solibacter sp.; assembly: GCA_025361425.1. Taxonomy (GTDB): domain Bacteria; phylum Acidobacteriota; class Terriglobia; order Bryobacterales; family Bryobacteraceae; genus Solibacter. The sequence continues at coordinate 3,247 of JANYAH010000377.1, forward strand.
TCCTAAACCTTCGGAATTCCCGTCAAGCCCTCTGCTAATCCCACGACACAATTGTTCTCGCGGGTTCTGTCTCGCGGCCTCGTGGGAGCGATCGGCATTTCGATGACTGGCGCGTAGCATTCTGATCGTAATTAAATAACTTTCTTTTCCCCCATAGTACGGAGTAATTAGCACGGAGTAATTTCCCCATGGACAGTGATCGTAAGTACAGACAGAACGGGTATATGGACTCGGGCGAGAGCAAGAGCTTTCGCGACGACCGGTCCAAACCGCAGGGCCCGCGTCCTCCCTTGGACGTGACCGGCCCCCGTCTCCCCAGACTGGTGCAGCATGTCGCCGCTTCGCGGTGTTTCAACTGCGCCACC
>JANYAH010000045.1 GCA_025361425.1 Candidatus Solibacter sp.
GATACCGAACTTGTAGTCGCGGAACCACTCGGGAATGCGGTACTGCTTGAGGGATTCGGCGCCGTTGAAGGGGCCTTTGGCAATTTCTGGAATTGTGTCCTGCGCCTGTGAACGGCGCGGCAGGAGGAGTGCGGGCGCGACAGCGGCGAGCCCTAATACGGAGCGTCTGGTGATCGGCATGGGAACCTCAGTCATCGGTTACTTTAGCGCAAAGAGCGCGCGAGGTGGTACAGGGCCGAAAAACCACCGTGTGGCTTGGTGGCGCGGATGCACTGTCGGCCGCGCGGGACGCCCTCGTCCCGCTGCCGCGGCCGGAACGACGAGATCAGCAGCTTGCAGGGTGCCAGCAGGCCGACGGGGGCGTCGGCCGCGGACCGGGGGGTCCGCCCCACCAAGGCAGCCGTTCTAGCGACAGTGCTCGGGTTTTTCATGGGATTTCGCGGGGCACATTTAGGCCTCCAACCTGGGCAATAACGCCTTCAAGAACTTGACCAGCGTATCGCGCACCATGGCGCCCGTCTCCAGCACTTCCTCGTGATGGATCCTCTGCGGCAGAATTCCCGCCGCCATGTTGGTCACGCAGGAGATGCCGAGCACCTTCATCCCCATGTGGTTGGCCACGATCACCTCGGGCACGGTGGACATCCCGACCACGTCGGCGCCGATGGCGCGCAGGTAGCGAATTTCCGCGGGCGTCTCGTAGCTGGGACCGAGCATGGCCGCGTACACGCCTTCCGAGAGGGGAATGCAGAGTTCGACGGCCACCCGCTTGGCGGTGTCGCGATACACCCGGGAGTAGGCCTCGGACATATCGGGGAAGCGGGGGCCCAGCGACTCGTCATTGGGGCCCACCAACGGGTTCCCGCCTTGCAGGTTGATGTGGTCGGAGATGAGCACCAGCCCGCCACGTTCCAGGGTTAGATTGATGCCGCCCGCCGCGTTGGTGAACACCATGGAGCGCGCGCCGATCCCGTGCAGCACGCGGACCCCATAGGTCACCTGCTGCATGCCGTACCCTTCGTAGAGGTGCGCCCGCCCGGCCATCACGGCCACGTCGAGCTCACCGAGTTTGCCGATGATCAGTTTGCCGGCGTGGCCCACGGCGGTGGAGTGCGGCCAGCCGGGAATCTCCGCATACGGAATGTCCGTACGCGCGGTCAGTTCGTCAGCGAACGCGCCCAGTCCGCTGCCTAGCACCAGGCCGATGGCGGGCCGCACGTCGGTGTGGCCCTGGATGAATCGTTTGGCTTCTTCCGTCACAGTAACATTCCAGCGATGCAGGCCGACATGAAGTTGGCCATGGTTCCGGCGGCCACGGCGCGCAGGCCGAGCCGCGCCAGGTCGCTCTTGCGGGTGGGCGCCAGGGCGCCGATGCCGCCGATCTGAATAGCGATGGAACTGAAGTTCGCAAACCCGCACAGCGCATAAGTTGCGATGGTGAAGGATTTCGGATCCAATTGCGATTTCATCGGGCCGAGTTTGAGAAACGCCACGAATTCATTGAGCACCAGGCGGGTGCCCAGCAGATCGCCAATCACGCCGCAGTCTTTCCACGGCACGCCCAGGATGAACGCCACCGGCGCGAACAGGATGCCGAAAACCCGTTCCAGCGATGCCGGCAGCCAGCCCAGCAGCGGCAGCGTGTGCAGCCAGCCCAATATCCCATTGCACATGGCAATCAGCGCCAGGAACGCGATCAGCATGCCGCCGATATTGAGCGCCAGGTGCAAGCCGTCGCCCGCGCCCTGCGCCGCGGCGTCAATCACGTTGACCGCGGTCTTCTCCACTTTGATATCCACGCGGCCCGCCGTGGCCGGCTTTCCGGTTTCCGGAATGAAGATCTTGGCCAGCATGATGGTGGCCGGAGCCGTCATGATCACCGCCGTCAGCAAGTGAATGATGGAAACGCCGGCGATTTTCACGTAGGCCGCCATCACCGCGCCCGAAACGTGCGCCATTCCCGCCGTCATGATGGTGAAAAGTTCGGATTCCGTGAGGCCGGCCAGAAACGGCTTGATGGTCAGCGGCGCTTCCGTCTGCCCCATGAAGATGCTGGCCGCCACGTTGGTCGATTCGGCCCCGCTTACTCCCATGATCTTCTGCATCCCCACCGCCATGGCTTTCACGACGAACTGCATGACGCCGAGGTAGTACAGGATGGAGAAAAAGGACGCGATGAAGATGACGATTGGCAGCACCTGGAAGGCGAAAATCACGCCAAACGGGCCGCCCTTGGTACCCAGCGGTCCGAAGAGAAACTGGCTGCCCACCTCGGCAAAATCCAGCATGGCGTTCACGCCATCGCCAATCCGCTTAAAGATCAGACCGAAATCCGTCTTCAGCACCAGCACCGCGAAAGCGAACTGCAAGCCCATGCCCCAAAGAATCAGGCGGAGCTTGATTTCCTTCTTGTGTGTTGAGAACAGCCACGCGACTCCCAGGATCACCGCGAGCCCCAGGAAACCCGTGAACCGGCCCATTACCCGACTACTTCCAGGATGAGTTCTCGCTCGTCGGGCTTCTGTGAGGAGATGTGGAAGGCGTCCTCCACCATCTCGGCGGCTTCGTCTACGCGGTCTTCCTTGGTGTAATAGATGCGGCACAGCACGCTGCCCGCATCTACCTTTTCACCCGTCTTGACTTCCAGGATGATGCCCACCGCCGGATCGATGGAGTCTTCCTTCTTATCGCGCCCGGCGCCGATCATGTTGCTCGATACGCCGATATCCTGGGCGTTGATCCGGCTCACGTAGCCGGCGCGCGGCGAAGTAATTTCGCGCATCCCGGTGGCGTTGGGCAGCAGTTCGAACTTGTCCAGCGCTTGCGGGTTGCCGCCCTGCGCCGCCACTACCTGCTTGAACTTCTTGTACGCCGAACCATCCACCAGATGCTTTTCGGCCAGCAAGCGCGCCTCTTCCAGCGTGTCTGCCTTCTTGCCAAGGAAAATCATGCGCGCGGCCAACTCGAGAGAAAGCTTGGTCAGGTCGGCCGGCCCCGCATTCTGCAGGGTCTGTGACGCTTCCATGATCTCTAGCGCATTGCCGATTGCGTAACCCAGGGGCTGGTTCATGTCCGTGATCAGCGCCTGCACCTTCTTGTCCATGCGGCGGCCAATCCCCACCATCATTGCCGCCAGGCGGCGCGCCTCTATCTGCGTCTTCATGAAGGCGCCACTGCCCACTTTGACGTCCAGCACCAGCGCATCAATGCCCTCGGCCAGTTTCTTCGACATGATCGAAGACGAAATCAGCGGGATCGATTCCACCGTCGCCGTCACGTCCCGCAGCGCGTACAATTTGCGGTCGGCCGGCACCAGCCGTTCGGTCTGCCCGATGAAGCAGAGCCCCAGTTCGGCGAGTTGCTTTTGGAACTCCTCCGCGGTCAGATCCGTGCGGAAGCCCGGGATCGATTCCAGTTTGTCCAGCGTGCCGCCGGTATGCCCGAGCGCGCGCCCCGACATCATCGGCACCACTACCCCCGCGGCCGCCGCCAGTGGCGCCACGATGAAGCTGGTCTTGTCGCCCACGCCACCCGTGGAGTGTTTATCCACCTTCACTCCCGGAATGTCCGAAAGGTCGACGGTGTCGCCGGAATGCAGCATGCATTCCGTCAGGCGGCTGACCTCGCGGTCAGTCATGCCAGAGAAGTAGACGGCCATCAAGAACGACGACATCTGGTAATCGGGAATCTCACCGTTGGTGTAGCCGTTTACCAGGAACTCAATCTCTTCAGGAGCAAGTTCTTCGCCGCCGCGTTTGCGCTGGATCAAGTCAACTGTACGCATTATGAGTAACTTAGCCTACCATCCCAAGGGGTTAAAAGTAAAGGAGGCACTTTGCCGTCCCGAGACAAACCGTCCCTTATCGGGTGTGACGACATCCGATTTCGGGCGACTTCCCCTTGAATCCAAGATTGTACACCCTCCGCCGACGCCGTGCGGTGCTCAAGTGGCGGTCGCTTTCGCCTGCCACCCGCGCGCTCGATCAAGGCTAGGCCTGGGAAGCTTTCTGTCGTGGAACATAACGGGTTGGCCGGGGAAAGAGCCTGCCCCATCAAGAAACTTTGAACAGATCCGCCCGCGACCGCGAGTCCAGCGGTCAGCGCTTGCCGGCGCTCCAGCCGTAGGCGGAGAGCATGATGCCGAATAAATCGGTATTCGAGAGCACGCCGGTGACGCGCTCCGAACCCGGCCCTTGCGCGGCCACCAGCACTTCTTCCCCCGTGTGGGCGGTGCCGATGACGACATCGGACTTCTCCTCCGGCTGGTCCGCTTTCTTGACCACATTCGGAGCGCTGGGCAGCGCGATGTCGGCGCCCTTCTTACCGCTCTTCAGGCGGAAATCGAAAGAATGGTCGGCGGTGAACAGGACTAGGCTATTCTTGTCCATTTGCTTCGCGGTCCGCTGAATCAAGTGGTCGAATTTGACTACAGTGTCCAGGGCGCGCGCCGGTTTGCTGGGGTGCAGGTCCCACTCCACCATGAGAAAAAATCCCTTGCGGTTTTTAGACAGAATCCGGATGGCCTTGGCGGTAGCCGCGTCCACATCGAAATCGTCGTCATCGAACAGCGCCACCACGCGCCGCGCGTCGTCCGGGACGGCAGCCACGGAATCGTAAAATGCCCGTCCGCTGGCCAGCAGTTCCTTCTCCATGTCGACTCCGATTTCCTTGGTCGATTCCAGAATCTTCTTGCGTCCGTTGCCGATCACCAGGTCGACGCCGTCTCCGAAACGCGGCTTCCATATCTGGGCAAAGATGTCGCCGATGTTCTTGCGGCTGCTGACGTGTGCGTAGCAGGCCGCCGGAGTGGCATCCGCCATGTTCATATTCGAAATCACCCCGGTCGAAAGCCCGTGCTCCTCGGCATATTCCAGAATGGTCTTCAAGTTCGCCCCATCTTCCTTGGCCGGGCCGGCCGGAGGCGCCTGCGAAATCACTCCATTGTCCGTTTTCTGTCCCGTCACGATGGCTGTCATTCCAGCCGCGGAATCCGTCACCCAGGAACTCGTGGACGAGGTCTCCGAGAGCGCGATGTGCGGCATGTGCTGCAGGTAGAGCGCGCGGGGTTCCTTGTAGCCGTGGATGCTGGCGGCGTTCAGGGTGGGAATGCCGCCGGCATCTCCCAGGAAGAGAATCACATTCTTGGCACGCTGTTGCGCGAGCAATGTGGTCGCGCCAAGCAGCATCATTGGAATTAGCAGTCGTGTGGACATAAGTGTGGGCACAAAGGGAATCGCCAAAGAAAGCACATTGTAACCGCCATCGCCACATTGCGCCGCAGCCCGCAAAGCGGGCCGGCTGTTACCATAAGACACATGTCTCCCAACCAGCCGGGCCAAATGCCCAAACTGCCTATTCCAGGTGTCAAGAATCTGATCGCCGTCGGATCGGGGAAAGGCGGTGTGGGCAAAACCACCGTCTCCGTCAACCTGGCGGTGGGGCTGGCGGCGTTAGGCCACAAGACCGGTCTCATGGATGCCGACGTCTACGGTCCCAATGTGCCGCTCATGATGGGCATCAACCAGACGCCGATGGCCATCGGCGATCGCATCCAGCCCCTCGAGCAGTACGGCGTCAAGCTTATGTCGATGGGCTTTCTGAGCCCCGGCGATAAGCCCCTGGTGTGGCGCGGCCCCATGCTGCACTCTGTGATCCAGCAATTCCTGCGCGGCGTCGATTGGGGCGAACTGGATTACCTCGTGATCGACCTGCCCCCGGGCACCGGCGACGTGCAGCTTTCGCTGATTCAGAGCGTGCCGGTGTCGGGTGCGATCGTGGTCACCACGCCCTCGGATGTCTCGCTCGAAGATGCCCGCAAGGCGATCACGATGTTCCACCAGGTGAAGGTGCCAATTCTCGGAGTTGTCGAGAACATGAGCTATCTGACCTGCCCGCACTGTGCGGAGCGCATCGACGTGTTCAGCCACGGCGGCGGCCAGCGCACGGCGCACGAAATGAATGTCCCCTTCCTCGGCGAGCTCCCGCTTGACCCTGACGTGCGCATCGGCGGCGACACTGGCGAGCCCATCGTGCGGCGTAAGGGAAAGGGCGAGCCATTCCTCGAACTGGCGCGCAATTGCATTGCGCGCCTGAAAGAGGCGGCCAAGGACGAAGGCCCCAAGATCGAAATCAGCGACTGAAAGGCCAGGAGGCCTCTCCTACGTGGTGGCCGGCGCTTCGTGAGGCAGCGCGCTCTTCTTGCCCCGGCTTCTCCAGCCGTTTACGCGATCCTGTAGCGCGGACATGTAGATGTAGAAGACCGGCGTGAGGTAGAGGGTCACCAACTGGGAGAACAGCAAGCCGCCCACCACCACCAGTCCCAGCGGTTGGCGCGCCTCGCCGCCCGCGCCGTAGCCGAGTGCGATCGGGACCGCGCCCAGCAGCGCCGCCATGGTAGTCATCATAATGGGGCGGAAACGGATCAGGCAGCCTTGATAGATTGCGCGCTCGGCGCTTAGGTGCTGCTCGCGTTCGGCTTCCAGGGCGAAATCGATCTGCATGATGGCGTTCTTCTCCACGATGCCGATCAGCATGATCAACCCGACAAAAGCGTAAATGCTCAAGTCGATATGAAAGATAACCAGGGTGAGCAGCGCGCCGAAGCCCGCCGACGGCAGGCCCGAGAGAATCGTGATGGGGTGGATGTAGCTCTCGTACAAAATGCCCAGCACGATGTACACCACCATGATGGCGATAATCAACAGCACCCACAGGTTGCCCAGCGAACTTTGGAAGGCCTTGGCGGCGCCCTGGAATTGCGTGCTGATCGTGTCGGGAAGCGTCTGGTCCGCCAGGTGCTGGACCTGATCGACCACACTACCCAGGGCCGCTCCGGGTTTCAGGTTGAATGAGATGGTGGCCGCCGGGATCTGCCCGTAGTGGTTGACGGTTTGCGGCCCGGTCTCGGTCTTGAAACTGGCCAGGGTGTCGAGAGGAATCAGCTTGCCGGTGGAATTCTTAAAGTAGAGCAGCGAAAGTGCGCGCGGGTCGGCCTGGTATTTCGGTTCCAGTTCCAGCAGGACCTTGTATTCGTTGACGGACCCATAGATGGTGGAGACCCAGCGCGGGCCGTAGGCGTCGTAGAGCGCGTTTTCGATCTGGTTGGCGTTGACGCCCATGGCGCCGGCCTTGTCGCGGTCGATGGTGACGTTGACCTGCGGGGTACGGATGGCGACATCGTTGGTGACGTCGTCCACGCCGGGGAGTTTTTCAATGGCGAGGGTCAGCTTCTCGGTCTCGGCGTAGAGTTCGTTCTTGTCCGGCGACTGCATGGAGAGCTGGTACAGACTCTTGGTCACCTGGCCGCCGATGCGGATGGTAGGCGGATTTTGCAGATAGATCTTCATGCCGGCGAAAGCGGAGAGCTTGGGGCGCAGTTCCTTGATGATGTCCTCGACGCCCAGTTTGCGCTGGTTGCGCCGTTTGAGGTGCACCACGAGCTGGCCGTAATTGGGGCCGCCGAGAGAGGATGCGGTGGCCCCGCCCACAGAGGCCATCAGCGAATCCACGTTCGGGTCGGCGGCCACGGCTTGGGCAATTTGCTGCTCGTAGCCCACCATCTGGTAGTAGGAGGTGCCTTGCGCGGCTTCCGTGATGACAGTCAACTGGTCGGTATCCTGATCTGGAATGAAGCCTTTGGGAATCTTGACGAACATGTACAGGGTGGCGCCGAGCACCGCGATAAAGCTGAGCATCATGAACACGCGGTGGCGCAGCGCCATCTGCAGCGTGACGTCGTAAGCGTGCAGCATGCCGTCGAAGAACTTTTCCGTGGCCCTGTAGAATCGGCCGCGTTTCTCCTCCTTGGCCGCTTTCAGGAACCGGCTGCACAGCATGGGGGTCAAGGTGACGGACACTACGCCCGAAATCAGAATAGCCACGGTGATGGTGACGGCGAATTCCTTGAACAGGCGGCCCAGCACGCCGCCAAGGAAGAGCACCGGGATGAACACGGCGGCCAGCGAAAGCGTCATGGAAACAATGGTGGAGCCGATTTCCGCCGAACCCTTGAGCGCGGCCACGAGCGGTTCCTCACCCATTTCGATATGGCGGACAATGTTCTCCAGCATGACGATAGCGTCATCCACCACGAAGCCGATACTGAGAATCAGCGCCATCATGGAGAGGTTGTCCAGGCTGTAATCCAGCAGGTACATGACGGCGAAGGTGCCGATGATGGAGAACGGCAGCGCCAGGCTGGGGATGATGGTGGCGGAGATGTTGCGCAGGAACAGGAAGATCACCATCACCACCAGGCCGAGCGTAAGCAGCATGGTGAACTGCACGTCCGTGTAGCTTTCGCGGATGGTGTCCGAACGGTCGTACAGAATGTCCATCTTGACCGATGGGGGCAGTTCGGTACGGAAGAGCGGGAGCAGGTTCTTCACGCCGTCGGTTACCGCGATAGTGTTGGTGCCGGGTTGGCGCTGGATGGCCAGGACGATGGCGCGGCTATTGAATTTATCCTTATAGAACCAGGAGGCGGTCTTATCGTCCTCCACGCTGTCGATGATGGTTCCGAGTTCATCGAGCCGCACGGGCGAGCCGTTGCGGTAGGCAACCACGATGGGCTGGTATTGCTCGGCGGTGAGCAACTGGCCGCTGGCCTGTAGAGTGAAGGCGCGCTGTGGGCCGATGATGGATCCGGTGGGCAGGTTGACGTTCCAGTTCTTGAGCGCGGTTTCGATTTCATTGATCCCGATCTGGCGGGATGCCAGCGCGTGCGGGTCCATCTGCACGTGCACAGCGTACTTTTGCGCGCCCAATACCTGCACTTGAGCGACGCCGGAGATCATCGAAATGCGCTGGGCGATGCGGGTTTCGGCGTACTCGTCGAGGGTCCAGAGGGGCAGCGTGGGCGAAGTCAGGGCGATATAGAGAATCGGCTGGTCGGCGGGGTTGACCTTGGTGAAGGTGGGCGGCGTGGGCATGCCCTGGGGCAACAGGCGGGAGGCTTGGGTAATGGCGGCCTGCACGTCTACGGCGGCGCCATCAAGCTTGCGGGCGAGATCGAATTCGAGGGTGATCTGGGTGCTGCCGAGCGAGTTCGAACTGGACATCGAATTCAGGCCGGCGATGGTGGAGAACTGGTTTTCGAGCGGCGTGGCCACGGCGGCAGCCATGGTTTCGGGGCTGGCGCCAGGCAGCGCGGCGGTCACCAGGAGGGTGGGAAAATCGACGTTGGGGAGGTCGCTGACCCCCAACTGGCGGTAGGCCACACCGCCGAAGAGCGCGATGGCAGCCATCAGCAAGCTGGTGGCGATGGGCCGCTCAATAAAGGTTTGGGAAATATTCATGCGATCAATCGCCCGCCTGCTGTGGGACAGGGCCCCTGGCCTGTCCCATCGCGGGCGCTTGTGATTTCTTGCGGCCCTTCCATGCGTTCCACTTACCGAGGCTTGCCGCCATATATGTATAGACCACCGGGGTCAGGTACAAGGTCATCAACTGCGAGAAGGCCAGTCCGCCGACTACCGCCAGGCCGAGCGGTTTGCGGGCCTCGCCTCCCGCGCCCCAACCGAGCGCGATGGGCAGCCCGCCGAGCAGCGCCGCCATGGTGGTCATCATGATCGGCCGGAAGCGGATCAGGCAGCCCTGATAAATGGCATCGTGCGGGGACAAGCCATCCTTTCGCTCAGCCTCCAGGGCGAAATCGATCTGCATAATGGCGTTCTTCTTCACGATGCCGATCAGCATGATCAGCCCGACGAACGAATAAATACTGAGTTCCACCTTGAAGATCAACAGGGTCAGCAGGGCGCCGAAGCCCGCCGAGGGCAGGCCGGAGAGAATGGTCAGCGGGTGGACGTAGCTTTCGTAGAGCACGCCAAGCACAATGTAGACCACCGCGATGGCCACAATCAGCAGCATCCCCATATTGCGCATGGAGTCCTGGAAAACTTTGGCGGTGCCCTGGAAAGCTCCCGTAATGGTGGCCGGCAGGGTAGATCTGGCGGCATCTTCAATGTCGGTGGTAGCCTGGCCCAGCGAGGTGCCGGGCTTGAGGGCGAAGGAAATAGTCACTGAGGGCAACTGCCCGGAATGCGGAATGCTTTGCGGACCTGCGCGTGGCACGGCGCTCGCGACCGCATTGAGCGGCACCATCGCCCCGGTGTCGCTCTTGAGGTAGATCATGTCCAGCCCGTCGGTGTGCTGCTGAAATTTGGGCAGCATTTCCAGCAGCACGCGGTACTGGTTATTGGGGGCGTAGATGGTGGAGGTGAACTGCGGGCCGAAGGCGTCGTAGAGGGTGCTGGAGATGGTCTGCCAGTTGAGGTGCAGGGCGGCGGCGCGGTCGCGGTCGAGGACGATATTGATGCGCGGCGTCTTAATCTGGAGGTCGCTGGTCACCTCCTGCAATCCGGGCATTCGCGCGATGATGCGCTCTAGTTTGGGCGCCTCCGCGTAGAGTTGCTGCGTATCCGGCCCCACCAGCGTGTAATCGTAGGCGCTCTTGGACATGCGCCCGCCAACGCGAATCGCCTGCGGCACGGAGAGCGAAACGCGCAATCCGGGGATGCCGGAGAGTTTGGGACGCAGGCGGTTGACCATCTCGGCGACGGTGACATTGCGCAGGCGCCGCGGTTTGGTATTGACTATCAGGCGGCCGGATGCGCCGCTGCCTCCGCCGAAGTTGCCGCCAGTGGTGGAGTAGAAACTCTCAATGTCGGGATCCTGCACCACGATGGAAGAGATCAACTGTTGGTACTTGACCATCTGGTAGAAGGAGGTTCCCTGGGCGGCTTCGGCGCTGATCGAGAAGTTGTCGTTGTCGGTGTCGGGAATGAAGCCCTTGGGGACCACCATGTAAAGGTTCGCGGTGACCAGCAGGACGCCCACGAACATGGCCAGCATGACCGGCCGATGGTCCAGTACCCAGTGCAGCGTGGTGCCGTACAGGTTCCGCGTCCTATCGAAGATGCCTTCCAAGGCGCGATAGAGCAGACCGTGTTTTTCGCCTTTGGTTTCGCGCAGGAAACGGCTGCACAGCATCGGGGTCAGGCTGATGGACACCATTCCGGAGATGAGGATAGCGGTGCAGATGGTCACGGCGAATTCGCGGAACAGACGGCCCAGGATGCCGGCCATGAACAGAATGGGGATGAACACCGCGGCCAGCGACAGCGTCATGGAGACGATGGTGAAGCCAATCTCGCGCGACCCCGTCAGCGCCGCCTGCATGGGGTGCTCGCCCATTTCAATGTGGCGAACGATGTTCTCCAGCATGACGATGGCGTCATCCACCACGAACCCGATGGAGAGAATCAGCGCCATCATGGAGATGTTATTGAGGCTGAAGTTGAGCAGGTACATCACCGAAAAAGTGCCGACGATGGAGAACGGCAGCGCCATCGCCGGAATCATGGTGGCGGAGAAGTTCCGCAGGAACAGGAAGATCACCAGGATCACCAGGGCGAGTGTGGCGGCCATCGTGAACTGAATATCGTTGAAGGCTTCGCGGATATTCTTGGAGCGGTCGCCGCGGATGCCGAGGTGTACGCTGGGGGGCAAGTGGGCCTGGAAGACGGGCAGCAGGCGCTTGACGTTGTCCGTGACCTCGATGGTGTTGCTGCCCGGTTGGCGCATCACCGCGAGGCTCACGCCCATGGTGCCTTCTTTCCCGTATTCGCCGCCGTAGATCTTGGAGAAGTTCTTATCGTCTTCGACGCTATCGATTACCCGGGCGACGTCGCCCAACCTCACCGGAGCGCCATTCTTGTAGGTGACGATCAGGGGCCGGTAGGCGGCGGCGCGCATCAACTGGCCGTTGACCTGTACGTTATACGAGGTGTTGGGACCGTGCAGTGTGCCGGTGGGGATATTGACGTTCCAGTTGCGGATGGCCTGGTCCACTTCATTGAGCCCAATTTTCCGGCTGGCCAGTTCGTTGGGGTCCACCTGCACGCGCACGGCATACTTGGCCGAGCCGTATACCTGAACCTGAGCCACGCCGTCCACCATGGAAATGCGCTGCGCCATCATCGATTCGGCGTATTCGTCGAGGTCGCTGAGGCGCATGTTCGGAGAAGTGAGGAAGAGGCTGAGGATAGGTTGGTCGCCGGGGTTGACCTTGCGGAAGGAGGGCGGCGAGGGCATGCCGGGAGGCAGCAGCGTCATGGCCGCGGCAATGGCGGTTTCCACGTCGACGGTGGCGCCATCAATGTCCCGGCTGAGATCGAATTGCAGGGTGATGTTGGTGGAGCCCTGGCCGGAATTCGAGATCATCGAATCCAGGCCGGCGATGCCGGTAAACTGGCGTTCCAAGGGGGTAGCCACGGCCGAGGCCATGGTGTCCGGATTGGCGCCGGGGAGACCGGCCCCCACGCTGATGGTGGGGTAATCTACCTGCGGAAGATCGCTCACCCCAAGGTTGTTGTACGCAATGATGCCGAATAGCGCGACGCCTGCCATTAACAGGCTGGTGGCAATCGGCCGCCGAATAAAAGTTTCCGAAATGTTCACGGCGTATCCCCTCTACCTCAGCCCCCTCTAGCCTCGCCGCCCGCGGCCCGCGCCTCCCCCTCTGCCATCTTTGACAACCACTTTGCTGCCGGGCGCCAGGCGCAATTGCCCCTCGGTGACCACGGTCTCGCCGAGTGCGAGACCCTCGCTGACCACCATATCCTGCTCCACCCGGGCGCCGGTAACGACAGGCCGCGATTCCACCGTCTTATCCTCTTTGACAACGTACACAAACGCGCCCGTCTGGCCGGTCTGGATGGCCTCATTGGGCACCACCACGGCATTCTGCTGAGTGGTCAGCCTCAAGGTAACGCGCACGAACTGGCCGGGCCACAGTTTGTGATCGGCATTGGGAAACGTGCCCTTCAGTTTGATGGTGCCGGTGGTGACATCCACAGTGTTGTCCACAAACGTGAGCGCGCCGCGTTCTTCATCGGCGATGTCGGCATCCTGCGGGCGCGTGCGGACCGTGAGGCTACCCAGCGCCATGTACTTCTTGATGGCCGTCAATTGCGATTCGGGAACCGAGAAGGTAACGTAGATGGGCTCCACCTGGTTGATGGTCATCATGTCCATATTGTTGGCGGTCACCACGTTGCCCAGCTTCACAGTGAGGTTGCCGGTGCGCCCGTTGATGGGTGAATAGATGCTGGTGAAGCCGAGTTGGACTTTGGCGTTTTCGGCGGTGGCTGTGCTGGCGCCGATGGCGGCCTGGGCGCTGGCAATGGCGGCCTTATCGGCATTGACGGCCTGCTCGCTGGCGTCCGCGCTGGCGCGCAACTGCTCAGCCTGATCCTTGGAGATGACGCCGGCCTGAAACAGTTCTGCATAGCGCTTGGCCTGGGCGTCCTGATATTTGGCGTTGGCCTCATCGCGCGCCATGTTGGCCTGGGCCTGGAGGAGCGCGGCCCGGTCGCGGGCAATGTTCGCCACCACCTGGTTGTAGGCGGCCTCCAGGGGCCGGGGATCGATGTCGAATAGCTTCTCGCCCTTTTTGACGAAGTCGCCTTCCTTAAAGCTGACACCCACCAATTGCCCGCCCACCTGAGCCTTGACGGTGATGGTGGAGTAGGCCTCGACGTTGCCGATCACCTGGACTTCCACGGGCACATCGCGGTGCGTGGCGTTGGCCACGGTCACGGGGACATCCCCGCCGCCGCGGCGTCCCCCGCCCCTCCCGCTGCCACCACCACCCGGCGCATCTGATTTCGCGGCGGTCGCGCCGGTGTTGCCGCAACTGCAAAGGGCCAACGCCAGAACCGAAGTCAGGCCCAAAATCCAGAGCGTCTGGAACGTTTTTTGATGGCCCCAGGAAACCAGGGCCGCAAGTGTAGGCATAGCGGAATCTAACTGTCAGGCGATAACCTTCATCGTAATGTTACCGATTCGCATCGGCAATAGCTCAAATTAGTAAATATTTTGGAACTATCTTACAGTTTAGGCTTGGGCGCCGGGAGCTCGCGCGCCGTCACGGCATCGTTGAAGCCGCTGCGCGCGTGGGCGCCATCGCAAAACGGCTTATTGGCCGACTGTCCGCAGCGGCAGAGCGAAATCACGGTCCGGCCAGCCAGGCCGAAGGCGGCGCCGGTCGGGTCCAGAATCTCGAAGTCGCCTTCGATGCGGATGGGCCCGTTATTCAAAACTGAAACTTTAGTTGACATCTAAGGGATGGTAGCACGTGCATTAACGGAACGAAGCCAATCCCATTTTCGGACACTTCCTGGAATGGTGGTCCAGCCCCTAACTTCAGTGTACCTCCGCCGTATGGGGCCAGATTGTTAAGTAATTGATTTGATTAGCAGAAGTTCCTGAAATCGTCGGTGACTAACATCAGGTTCGCTTGGGGTTCGAAGGATGCGATTCAACGCTGAGGCGCAGAGATCGCAGAGGAAGCGCCGAGAAAGACCTGGCCACCAGAGCGGGCGCCAAAACCTGGGAATTCCAGGGATGGCACTGCGGGATTTCCCGCTGTAGAATGGTCCATGCCAGCTTCTCTTGAGCACGTTTCCCCGGCCACTCCCATGGGCGCGAACCTGGTCGCCGACGGGGCCACTTTTCGCGCATGGGCGCCGAACGCGCATTCCGTACACGTGATTGGCGAGTTCAACAATCGCCAGCGCGACGATGCGAGTTTGCTCACGCGAGACCAGCAAGGCCACTGGCGGGGTTTCCTCCGCGGCGTGCGCGACCGCCAGCGCTATTTGTACTACGTGGTTGGCGATGGCGGCGAAGGCCCCAAACGCGATCCCTACGCGCGTGAACTGCATACGCCGTTTCCCGGCGACTGCATCGTCCGTACGCCCGATTTCCCTTGGCACGACACCGGATTCGTCACGCCACAATTCCACAACTTCGCGATCTATCAGCTCCATGTGGGCACATTCTTTACCCCGAACCTGCCCCGAAAGGGGGGCACCTTCCTGGATGTGGCACGCAAGATTCCGCACCTGGCGGAACTCGGCGTTACCGCGGTCCAACTCATGCCAATTCAGGAGTTCCAAACAGAGTTCAGCCTGGGCTACAACGGTACCGACTATTTCTCCCCGGAGATGAATTTCGCGGTTGAGGATGCGGATCTCGCGCCCTATGCCGAGCGAGCCAATGCGCTACTCGATGCCAAGGGGCTGCGGCGATACGATATCCAGGACCTGCGCGGTGAGATGAATCAGCTCAAGGCGCTGATCGACCTCTGCCACATCCACGGGCTGGCGGTGATCCTGGACGTGGTTTACAACCACGCGGGCGGCGATTTTGGCGATGAGAGTATGTACTTTTTCGACCGTCAACCGGCTGCGGGTGGCAATGGAAACTCGCTCTACTTCACAGACAAGGGCCATGCCGGCGGACTGGTTTTCGACTTCGGCAAGCCCGAGGTGCGCGATTTCCTGATTCAAAATGCGAAGTTCTACCTCACTGAATACCGGTTCGATGGATTGCGCTACGACCAGGTCAGTGTGATCGATCGCGACGGCGCCCCGCACGGCTGGAGCTTTTGCCAGGACCTCACCTCCACGCTGCACCGGCATCGTCCCGGCGCGTTGCATAAGGCCGAGTACTGGGATGTGAACCCCTACATCGTGAAGCCGCTGCGGCAAGGTGCGGGCTTTGACACCACACTGACCGACGGTCTTCGTATTGCGATTCGGGACGTCATCGGCAACGCCAGCGCGCCGGATGAGCGTGCGCTCAATATGACGGGCCTCGCCCGGAGTCTGTGGCCCGAAGGGTTCCAGGAGCATTGGCGCTTCGTGCAGGGTCCGGAGAACCACGATATCGTCTACAGCGGCCGCGAACCGCGGGTGGCACGGCTGGGCGACCCCGGCAACCCCCGCTCCTGGTTTGGCCGCAGCCGTGCCCGCGTGGCCACCGGCATCGGCCTTACCGCGCCGGGGATTCCGATGCTCTTCATGGGGCAGGAGTTCCTGGAGGACAAACAGTGGTCCGACAACTTCGGCTTTCATAAGGACCTGCTGCTGTATTGGGCTGGCCTCGACGCCGGCGACAAGCAGATGCTCGATCACCTGCGGTTCACGCGCGAGTTGCTGGCGTTGCGCTGGCGGTATCCCGGTCTGCGCGGGCAGGGTTTCCGCGTGGTCCACGTGGACGATGGGAACCGTGTGCTCGCCTTCCATCGGTGGGTGGAAGGGGAAGGCAATGACGTGATGGTGGTGGTGCACCTCTCGACGTTCAACCGCTTCGACTATCGCATTGGCTTCCCTGGAGGAGGCCAATGGCGCGAGATTTTTAATAGTGACGTTTACGAAAACTGGGTGAACCCCGGAGTGGCCGGCAATGGCGGTGGGGTGTTTGCGGCCGCGCAGGCGTTACACGGTTTCGATAATTCCGCGGCGCTCACGCTGCCGGCCAACAGCGTCCTGGTGTTCGCCCGGTGATTCGATGGGCCACAACACAGGCCAACTGAACACACCATTGGCCTTCTGAAAAGATGCACCGGCAAAGATGCATCAACGGACCGCGGGAACTGTTGTGATGCTGAATTTGGGATTCAGCGCGGCAGTGCGATCTTCGTATTCACGGGCGGCTTTCTTGTCACCGGCAGCGGAGGCGATGCAACTGGCGTGAAAGTAAAACGCTGGTTCCGGCGTGTTAAGCCGCAAGGCTTTCAGACTCGCCGCCCTGGCTTCTTCCAGATGGCCCGTCTTGAAAAGTACCCAGGCGAGGGCGTCCCATGTGTATACATCGGGGCGCGTCGCTATCTCCGTCTTGACCAGTTCCAGCGCATGCTGCAGGTTTTCATTATGGTCCGCCAGGATAATGGCCAGATTGCGATTTGTGGTTTCGCCGTTGGCTGTAGCGAGCTTGTCGATTGTTGCCACCAGATCCCGCTGCTGGCGCGCGGCTTTTGTCCTTCCAGCGGCGGAATACAGATCCGCCAGCGACGCGGCGTAGTCGAGCAGCGGCACAATTGACTGCGCCCGCTCATAATATTGAACGGCCGCATCCAGGTGTCCTCTCGCGGCCTCGACCTTCCCCAAGCCGGCGATGGCGCGGTGCAGCGTTGGAAACAGAACGAGTGCCGCCTCATAGGCCGATCCTGCTTCCTTCAGTAGACCGGTTTTGAAGTACATATCACCGAGTTCGGCGAGGCACCAGGCGGTGTTTTCAGGCTGTTGGCTGCCCGCCTCAATGGCCTCCTTCATCAGACCTATGGCTCCGGCCGCATCTCCGGTGACGAACCGGAAGAAGGCAACACGGTTGTAGCTGGCGAGGTTCGGCCGCAGTGCGAACATCTTCGCATAAGCCTGACCGGCAGTCTCATATTCGCCTAAATCCATCAGGGCATCCCCGAGATTCCCCCACGTGCCGGGGTCCGATGGCGCGTATTTCAGCATGCCCCGGGCTCTTTCCGCGACAGCCTGGAACTCGTGCCCCTGGAAATCGATTTCATTCTGAAAGCGCAGAGCTTCGAAGTTGCCACCATCGGCCTCCAGCATGTCGTCCACAAGCTGTGAGGCGTGCTGGAGATATGTGGAATCGGCTGTTTCTCGCAATTTCTGCAAGTAGGTGATCACTAAGCCCG
>JANYAH010000104.1 GCA_025361425.1 Candidatus Solibacter sp.
TTAGCCTTTTTCACGTCGTCCGGCTCTACCTCAACCAGCGTGCCAAAGCGCCCATTGCCGGCGCAGATGGCCTGCACCGCAGTGACGTTGATCTTCTTCGCCGCCAGTTTGGCCAGCACTTCAGCCACCGCACCCGGATGGTCTTCCCCGGTGATATGGAACGCCGTCTGCTTCGTTCCCAGTTCGATTTTAAGCTGCTTGGCGGCCTTCTTGAGAAGTGCCGGGTCTTCCGCCACCAGATCTATCCTGGACTTGCTCTTGCCCACTGGGTAGCCCCAAATCGCCACGAAATTTACGCCGGCTTCCTGGAAGGCGCTGAGCACCTGCGCGCCTTTGCCCGGTTTGTTGGAAACCACTACGGAGTAGTATTCTAGTTTTGCCATTCCAATCCTCTTGTCTACCGTACCACTCAACGCTTGTGGGCTTGCGGTCACCATCTCCTTGACGCGCGCCGCGCCGCCGCTGTGTACCTGCAAACGGAAGGGGAGCAATCGCCTGGGCGCCTAGGCCACCGGCGACCGCGTTTGAATGGCCCTGCTCCGGCATGTTAAAGTCATGAATGCTGGCCTCTTGAAGTTCTTCGGGGCGCGTAGCTCAGTTGGTTAGAGCACCTCGTTTACACCGAGGGGGTCCGGGGTTCGAGTCCCTGCGCGCCCACCAGTTCCTCCCCGAGGTGTTCACCTGGGCGCCCTGGTCAGCGCGCATCATGAAACCGATCGTCGTCGTCCCCACTTATAACGAGATCGAAAATCTGGAACGGATCGCCGGCCTGATCCTGGAGCAGCCGGGCGGTTTCCACATACTGATCGTGGACGATAACTCGCCCGACGGCACGGGACGGCTGGCGGACGACTTGAGCAGCCGGCACCCGGGCGAGATTTTCGTGCTCCACCGCGCCCGCAAGGAAGGGCTTGGCCGCGCGTACGTCGAAGGCTTCGAGCGCGTGCTGCTGAAGATGCCGGAGTACGATGCCATTCTCCAGATGGATGCAGATCTCTCGCACGATCCCGCTTCTCTTCCGGAATTCTTGAAGTTGCTGGAGCAGTACCACCTGGTGCTGGGCTCGCGCTATCTTCACGGAGTCAATGTGCTGAACTGGGATTTCAAGCGGCTGCTGCTGAGCAAAGGAGCCAGCGTGTACGTCCGCGCGATTACCCGGATGCCGTATTCCGACCCGACGGGCGGCTTCAAAGCCTGGCGGCGCGAGGCGCTGCAAGCCATCGGGCTGGAGCGGCTGTTTTCCAATGGCTACCTGTTTCAAATCGAGACCACATACCGGCTGCATCGGACAACGGGATTTTCGATCGCGGAACTCTCCATCATTTTCCGGGACCGGGACCTGGGACGCTCGAAGATCGATTTCCCCATCATTCTGGAAGCGGTTTGGGGCGTGATCCGGCTGCGCCTCACGGGGAGGTAACCGGTTACGCGGCGATCGATGGGGAAACGCACGAGCGCGCCGCGACGGTATCCATGCCGCCGCAAACTGGAACCGGTTCCGGACACGATTCGCCCGCGCATTTTGTGGTGAGGACGGGCCTTCACCACGGAGACGCCGAGACCGCGGAGATAAGCGCGGAGAAAACCAAAAATAGTCTACGGCACCTAGGCCACGGTCGCAGTTTTGTGTGGGAACAGGCGGGCCAGCACCCACTCCACGATCAGCTTGCGATGTTCGCGGGTGGCGCAGGTGAAGAAGGCCGGGAGGAAGAAACAAAGCGCGGTGAGGCTTCCCATCAGGATCAGTTGCGGCCAGGTCTGTCCGCTCACGCCGCCGGCTTTGATGAAGTGAATCAGCAAAAATACCGGGATGCCCGTCAGGAGTGGGCGTAGGTAGATGCCCCGCATGTAGCCCAGGAACGAAGACTGCAAGGCACGGCAGACCAGCCATGGCACGTAAAGGCCGCGGTTGAGTACGGCCAGGATTCCGGCAATCCAGGCCACGCCCAGAATGCCGTAGTGGGGCAGCAGTAGCCAGATCCCGATCATTCCCAGAACTCCCTCCACAAGCAGTCCCTTGGCCATGCGGTCGTGGCGGCTCAGTCCGTAGAGCATCGAGCCGGAGTTGTACTGCCCGGCCACGGCGAAGAGCGTGGTTACCGTCATCACCGGCAGCAAGGGACCGCATTGTGTAGCGAATTCCTGGTTCATCCATCGGCGGATCAGTTCGGTGCCGTAGACCAGCAGAAAGATGGCCAGGGGCGCGAACAGGGACACGCAGTAGCGGTTCAAATGAAGGCCCAGGTTGTAGACCGCCCGCTCGTCGCCCTTGGCCTGCATTTCGGCGACGTTGGAGCGGGTCACGAAGCCCACCCGGCTGATGCCATCGACGGAGTACTGAAGCATGCGGAAGGGAAACGTGTAGTAGCCTACGAAGGCTGCCGGACGCCAGTGGCCGATCATGACCGGCGGCCCCTGATACAGCAGCATGTTGGAAACGTTGGCCACAAAGGAGTGAATGCCGTAGGTCCACATTTCCTTGACCAGCGAAAACTTCACGAAGACCAAGGAAAACCGCATCTCCCGGAAGACCGAGCGGAAGGCCAGGAAGGCCAGCAGGTTGCCCACCAGTTGTCCCAGCACCACCACCGCACCCAGGGCTTTCAGACCGAAGCCAAGATACAACAGCAGGGCACAACCGAGCGAACGAATGAGGAGTTGGGCCACCCAGGTGCGTGTCAAGTGGTCGTAGCGCTGGAAGGCATCCAGGCAGGAACTGAAGAAATGCAGGGGGAAATTGAACGCCCATCCCAGGCCGGTAATGAGAATCAGCATCTGGAAGGCATCGCGGTTGGCTTGGCTGGAAATCTGAAAAATGGCGACCCCTCGCCAGGCCACCAGCAGGGTGGCCAGCGCGAACACGCTGCCGACCGCGCAGAAATAGAGCAGCCCCGTGTTGATCACGCGGTTGATCTGGTCCGGCTCCTGGCGCGCCCGGTATTTGGCTACGAATTGGGTGACCGCCGCGTTGAAACCCAAGTCGAAAAACCAGAGGTACTCGACCAGGGAAAACACCAGCACCCAGATGCCGTAGCGTTCCGAGCCCAGCTTGCGTGCGATGAACGGTGAAATCAGGAAGCCAATCGCTATGTTGAGCGCAACTCCGACCCAGTTCCACAACACGCCGACGAAAAATCGGGTGGCGCGCTGTCCTTGTGGAGGTGGGGGTGGTGAGTTTTCCAGCCCGGAATTGCTCATCGGCGACGGCGTGTCAGGCAATTGTCTTTAAGTCTAGCGCACCTACATGATGTTGCCGTCCGCCCCCTCTGGAACGGGTGTGCGACTTGAAAGTGGTTAAATGGGTGGGTTCTTTTTTTGTGCCCAATATCCGAGCGTATGTAGTACGCTAGTATAGGAGGCTGCCCCGATGACGACCCCAAAGTCCCTGGAATTCCTGGAACAACAGCGCGTCAACATTACCAATCAGATCGCGGTTCTCGGCGATCTGCGTTGTGGATCGATCACTTCCACCTCTGGCCGATGTGGCAAACC
>JANYAH010000369.1 GCA_025361425.1 Candidatus Solibacter sp.
TGAGTTTAATCGCTCCGGTTGACTCAAAGTTCTGACGAAGTGTTTCTTTACTGCATCCAACCAGATTGTCAATGATCTGCGCTCATCCCCTACGACATCGTAATATCGTAGAAAATGGCGGGCCTCGAAACTTGTTTCGGCCGCGAGTGTCCCCTTTCGGGACTCACAAGCCGGAAAAATTTATGAGAGCTTATTAAAGAACTAAACAGGAAGGTCGTATTCCGCTCCCTGCGGTGGCCCGCAGAAAGTTTTGTTACCATTCCTTGCAGAGGATCTACTGTTACTCTATCACCGTCGCAAGTACTTTACAAGCCCGGAGGGCAGGAAATTCCTAAGATCCCCGAATCGGCGACTTGTTCAGAATATCAGAGCGACTCACTGGATGCAATAGCGTTCTGGGAATTATTTCGGTCCGGTCCGTCTGAAATTTTGCTGGCCAACGTGTATCTGGTTTAAATTGTTGGAGATATGGATTGCTGATAAAATTTCTTGCTAGGGGATTAAAATGAAGCATGCTGCTGGTCGCCGCGCTCATCGCCTTTACCCAGGACGCCACGCACCCGAGCCTCCCGTTTCTCTTGTCCAGGGTCGCAGAGGAAGCTGAGATGTTGCAGCAAAGTGCCCCTAAGTCTCTGACTCAGGAGACTTTAGAGCAAAGATCTCTGATGCCGGCGACACGCTTTCGTCCGCGCATCGGAAAGGCCGCTACAGTGGTGCAGCCGCTTCGCCTGGTGGTCCGCCAGATTATTTCCGAATATAGTGTGGGTACCCTGAAGGAATCCGCTTTACAGAATCTCACAGAGCTGCGCCAGGTGGTCTCTGTCGATGGCCGAAGGGTCCAAAGCGCCGAGAGGGCGCGCCATGCCCTCTCCCTAGGCATCACCGCCCCCGATGACCGGATCCGCAAGCGCATGCTCGAGGATTTCGCCAGGCACGGGCTGGTGGACATTGCTACCGACTACGGCATCTTCCTTCTCGCGTTTAGCAAGCGCGGGTTGGAGAACATGAAAGTGGCGATCGCCGGCGAGGAACCGGTCGGCGCCGATGCCGCCTGGGTGCTCAATTGGCGGCAAACCTCGCCCGATGGCGGCGTACTCGAGTTCCTCGGCAACCAGGCGTCGCGCCGCGCCCTCCAGGGCAGGCTCCTCGTGCGTCAGTCCGATGGCTTGCCGCTACGCATCCAATCATGGTCGGAGCATCCCCAAGCCGGCCATGTGGTCCGCGACGAGGCCACAGTGGACTACATACAGTCCCCACACGGATTCCTTACCCCCGCTTCCGTGGTTCACCGCCACATCATCGACGGCCAGGTGATTACCGAAAACCTCTATCGCTACGAACCGTTTAAGATGTTCACCGCCGACGCGGAAATCAAGTTCACCGAGTTGGAAACGCCGCCCCTGCCTCTGGCCCCTATCAAAAAATGAACCGCATCCTCTACCTTCACGGGTTTGCCTCGTCCCCCGCGTCCAGCAAAGCCCAATTCTTCGCCGAGCGCCTGCGCACCGCGGGCGCCCAAATCGACATCCCAGATCTCGCGGCGGGCGATTTCGAGAACCTCACCATCAGCCGGCAATTGCGCGTCATCGAACAGGCGGCCGCCGGCGACCCAGTTGCACTGGTGGGCAGCAGCATGGGGGGCTACCTTGCCGCGCTTTACGCGGCCCGCCATCCGGAAGTGTCGCGTGTGGTATTGTTGGCGCCGGCCTTTGGCTTCGCCCGTCGCTGGGCCGAGCACATGGGCACCGCCGCAGTCGAGGCCTGGCGCGCCACCGGCTTCGTCGAAGTCTTCCACTACGGCGAGAACCGCATATGCCGCCTCTCCCCCGCCCTGCTGGATGACGGATTGGGTTACGAGGACTACCCCGATTTCAACCAGCCTGCCTTGATCTTCCACGGCGCGCAGGACGACATAGTGCCCGCGCGATACTCCGCGGAATTCGCCGCCACGCACGCCAACGCGCACCTCGAAATTCTCGACTCGGGACACCAACTCCTCAATGTGCTAGAGCACATGGCCCCCATAGTCTGCGGATTTCTGGCGGGCACGGAGGCTACTGCGGCTTAGGTGCGAAGGCGATCGCCGTCACCGGATGCAGTTCCCCACAGGCTCACGGCCTTCATGCCCTTCTTGCCGCGCGGCCGTCCTGCTACGTGCGAATCGTCGCCGAACAGAATTCGCTCACGCTCACCAATGCGGGATGCTGCATCACCCATCCGCTGACGGAAGGGTTCTTGCCCGTCAGCAGTTTCGCCTTGCCAGGGTCAAGCCCATGCGCCAATTCGAGACCACCCTCAGTTAGATTACAGGCCGTGATCCGTACCGCAAATGGCCACTTCCAGCCCCATCTCGCGGAACATCGCAGCTTTGGTAGCCAGTGCCAGATTGGCCGCGGCGGCGTCCGGCGCATACGCCACCTGAATGTGGTTCGATTTGTGCCGCGCCATCAGTTGGTCCCGCGTCACACCATACAGCACGGCGTGCATGATCGGCCACTGCGGGGTCGTGATCTGCCACCGCCGCTCCGTCTCCGCCGCCGGCAGTTCAATCGCACGCGCCCGGCCGATATCCCCCTTCAGTTTGCCGCCATCCACGAAAATGCGGCTCCACACGATTTCGCCCGGCTTGCCGACACCCTTCAGACTGCCGCCGCCCAGACGGAAATACATCGCCGGCTGGCGTTCGCTGACCGAGCCCGCATAGCCGCCCGTAAGGTGGGCCGGCGGCACCGCGCCTGAGATCTCGAACACCCACACGAATTCCTCCTGCCCGTTCACCGCATACGGCTCGCCGTATCGCACATCGTGCAGCGTGGTTTCCGGATCGTAACCCAGCGCTTTCCAGATTCGGTTGGTGACCAGCGCATCCAGACCCGCGCACTCGTCCACCTCGTTGAAGTGCGGCAGCGCGTTGCCCTCGTAGAGCACGCGTCCGTGATTGCGCGCCTGCACCGGCGGCCGATCCACATTGTTGAGCAGGCCCTCGGCCAGATCCGACGCCGGCGCCAGATCCTTCAATCCCTGCTGATACTGAATGCCGATCGTGTCACAGCCGAAATCGTCGGCTATCCGCAAAGCCGCGATGTACATCTTGCACTGCGACAGAATCTGGCCGTCGGTGAGATCGGTTTCCGGGTTCGGCCCGGTGGCAAACTTCATGCCTTTGGCGTCCAGCCAACCGCGAACCGCCTGGCCTTCGGCATCGCTCACCTGCTGCATTTCCGCAAACAGAGCCGATTGGCTCAGCCGCTCCTTGAACACGCCCGTGGCGTGCAGCAGTTCGTCGGGGATGATGGCGTTGTACATGCCCATGCAGCCCTCGTCGAAAATGCCCATGATGGCCTTGCCGCGGTGCAGTTCCCCCGCCAGCCGGCTCCCCAGTGCCTCCGCCTTGGCCGGAAGTTGGAACTGGCTCAGCGCGCGGGCGTGGCTCACATCGTGGTGCACCATTTCCCCGGCCAGCCACTTGCGCAAGCCGCTGAGAAAGAACTCGTCCGTGAAAACCTCGCTCCATAACGTGCTGTAAGCGATGCCGGCCTTGGTCATGGACGCGTTCAGGTTCAGCATGCCGACCAATCCCGGCCACTGGCCGCTCCAGTTGGCCACCGTCAGAATCGGGCCCTTGTGAGTGTAGAGACCGTGCAGAATATGATGACTGTACTGCCACACGGCTTCCACCACCACCAGGGGCGCATCCGTCGGCAGCCCGCGGAATACTTCCATTCCGTACTTCTGGCTATCGATGAATCCGTGTCCCTTGACGGGGTCGCACGCATGTCCGCGGCGTACGTCGCGGCCTTCGCGGCGGATGGCATTCATCACGGCCTCTTCGGCCTGGGCCTGCGCCGACCAGCACCTTTGGTTGGCCGATAGTCTCAGATCCCCATTCGCAATTAGGATTACAGTGTCCGGCATGTTTCACATTGTGACATGCGCGCCGCCCGGCGTCTAGCCCTGGAGTCACGTTTTATTCATACTTTAGCGATAACTTTTGTGAGATTGATCGTCAGGCTTCCTCTCCGGGCGGGATCTGGTCCAGCCTCACCACCGCTAGGTTTTCCCATAGTTCGCGATTGTTCACACGCGCGGCTCCAAGCAAAGCCGCCACCGTCAGTGAGCGGTCGTCGGCCAGAGTCTATTTTCGAGGCAGGCGGAGCCTTATGCCGCGGGGTACGATGGCATCTATGCATGTGGCTTGCGCTTTGCTTCTGGTGGTTCCTGGTTTCTGCGAACCCCGGCTATTGTCCGACGCCGGTGATTTGGAGCGCATCGGAAAAGTGGCGGCGGTGGAGCCTTGGGCCGCCAAAGTGGTCGCCGGCCTGGTGCGCGAGGTGGATGAGTGGCCGGAACTCACGTGCACACCCAGGTTCTCGGTGGTGCGTACATGAAGCGGCCGGAGCGCATAGTGCTGCAAGGGCGGCATGTGAAGATTGTGCCGCTGCACGCGGCCACCCATGCGGCGGCGTTGTATGCGGGTTCGAAGGACGCCGGCCTGTGGCGGTATTTATTCAATGGCCCCTACACGGACGAGGCGGAGTTCCGCGCGTGGCTGGAGGGACGGGAGACATTGGAGGATCCGCTGTTCTTCACGGTTTTGGCTGGAGCGTCCGGCGTCGCCGTGGGGTATTGCTCGCTGATGCGGATTGACGCGGTACATCGCGTAATCGAGGTCGGCAACATCTTGTACTTGCCGTGCTTGCAGCGCACAGTGGGAGCGACGGAGGCGATGTATCTGATGGCGCGCTACGTGTTCGAGGAGTTGGGATACCGGCGCTACGAGTGGAAGTGCGACGCGTGGAATGCG
Source organism: Candidatus Solibacter sp. (assembly GCA_025361425.1). Lineage (GTDB taxonomy): Bacteria > Acidobacteriota > Terriglobia > Bryobacterales > Bryobacteraceae > Solibacter. The sequence goes on from JANYAH010000369.1 coordinate 4,805, forward strand.
CCGTCGCGCAGGGCGGCGCTGCGCTTGGGCTTCACGTTCGAGGGAATCTTCCGGCAGCACATGATGGTGAAGGGGAAGAATCGCGATACGGCCTGGTACTCGATGTTGGATACGGAATGGGGTGAGAGGAAGCAGGCCTTTGAAGAGTGGCTGAGCCCGGAAAACTTCGACGCGGAGGGAAAACAAAAACAATCGCTGGCCGCCGGTGAACACGGACAAACGCCGTAGATCCCGTGTTCACCGGTGGTAGTCCTCGTCCGAGCGCGACGCCCTGGTCGCGCTCTGGCACTTTATCGGGCGCCTCCGCGGCCACCCAGTCCGGCCGTGGCACCGGCGGGGGCCGCTGGAGCAAACTTGGGATCCAGCATCTTAGAGATCTCGTCCCGGCTGGTTTCCAGGTGCGCTTTGGTTTCGTGATCCGTCGTCTTGGCCATGGCGGCAGTGATGCTGGCGGCCAGGGCGCGGAGTTCGGTGCGGTACATGGGCTTTTCATCGCCGCTGGTGATTGCGCGCGGCATGGTGAAGCCGGCGGGAAGCCCGGCGGGTATGGGTGTGGCGACGCGCTCAGGCGGGTTGATTTTGCTGTTTACCTCTTTCAGGTAAGATCGCTGCAATTCGCGGCGGTAGGGATCTACCTTCACCGCGGGCGCATCGAGTTCCTTCCAGATCCCCCTGCGGACCGTAGCCAGGAATTCCACCGGCGAGTAGGCAAGATTGCCATCCAGCGTTTCCTGTTCCAGCAGGCGGACGAAGCGGGCGCTGCTGAGCAATTGTGCCAGCACCCGGTTCTGTGCGGTGTTAATCCGGTCGATCACGCCCACGGGTTCGATGCGGCGCAGGATCTCTGGATCGATCATCCAAGCCGGCGTGGTGAAGGCGTTCTCGGTGAGGAACTTCACCGCTTCCTTCTGCTTCTCCTTGGGGATCAGGTTGAAGATGCGGCCTTCCTGGCCAATCACTTTTTCCTGGCTGTTGAAGCCGCCGATAATGCCGGCGACGTGAGTCATCTCGGTGCTCCACTGGCTGAGGACGCGGCCGTATAGCTCGGCGAGCTGTTCGTAGGTTTCGCCTTCCTTGTACGCGGTCGCGGACATCAACATCTTGGCGACGCGCTGCAGGTTCTTGACGCCCAGCGCGGTGGCTTTGACGGCGTCGGCATCGCCCACGGCCTCGGATACCTCACCTGGATCGGCACCGTTGGCGTTGGCGGTGGAGAATCTGAGCCAGGGCTTGTCGTCCTGTTCCTTGGCCCATTTGCGAAGCGTGGGCTTCTCGTCGTCCGGGGTCTTGGCGCCGGGGATCGGGCTATAGCCCCACATGGTGGCCCATGTATCGTAGGGGCCGATGCGCGGAACCAGGTCTTCCACGGCAATGCCGTCTTCCGGTTGGGCCACATAGTTGAAGCGCGAGTAGTCCATGATCGACGGCGTATGGCCCATCTTCTTGACCCACTCCTTGTCGCGAATTTTCTCGAAGGGGTACATGGAACTGGCCTTCATGTTGTGCTGGAAACCGAGGGTATGGCCGACTTCGTGGGCCACGACGTATTCCAGGAGGCGGCCCATAAGGTCATCGGGGAGGGGCAGCTTTTGGGCGCGCGGGTCGAGCGGGCCGACCTGCACGAAGTACCAGTCGCGGGCCAGGTTCATGACGTTGTGATAGAACTGGATGTCCGCGTTGAGAATCTCGCCCGTGCGCGGATCGCTGATATGCGGGCCGCTGGCGTTTTCGGTAGTGGACGGAAGCCAGCGGATGACCGAATAGCGGACGTCTTCGGGGCTCCACTTGGGATCCTGGGCGGCGGTGGGCGCTTCCTTGCCGATAATGGCGTTTTTGAAGCCGGCGGCGGCGAAGGCCTCGTTCCAGTCTTCGATCCCCTTCTTGAGCCAGGGCACCCACTTGCGGGGCGTGGCCGCATCAATGTAGTAGACGATAGGCTTGACGGGTTCGGAGATGGCCGCGGTGGGGTCCTTCTTTTCGAGGCGCCAGCGGGCGATGTAGCGGGTGCGTTCGGCCTTGTACTCGCTGCGCGAAAAGTCCATGGTGCTGGTAGTAAAGTAGCCGACCCGCTCATCGAAGAGGCGGGGCAGCATGGGCTTTTCGGGGAGGCGCACCATGCTGTGATGCAGCACGATAGTCGCGCTGCCGGGGCGCATCTGGCCGCCGCCAAGCCCGCCGCCGCGGCCGCCGCCACTGGACGCAGCACCGCCGGCTGTGCGGGTGTAGGTGACGGTGACTTCGGTTTCGACGTTTTCAGGGAAAGCGTTGATGTGTTCGATGAAGGTGCGGGTAGCATCCACGCCGGTGGCGCCCAGGCGCTGGCGCGCGCTGAATTCCTGGAGATCGCCCGTAAAGAGGCGGGTGACTTCGATCACCGGAGCGCCATCTTTCGCGAAGGCGGCAACGGGGAAGGCCTGAATGATCGAGTCGTTATTGGCGTTCTTGACGGCCATGGCGATGGGTTCATTGGGGTCGGCGGTCAAGCTGTGGTCGATGCCGAGCATGAGGACGCGATTGCCCTTGAGCGCCCACCGGATGACATGCGTGGTGAGCTGTCCGCCGCCGTAGCCGGCGCCTGCGGTAGTCTTGGCGATCTGGGAGTTCCAGAGCAAGTCCTTGCCGAGTTCGTTCTTGGGGATCTCGTAGTAGTAACGCTCTTTGATCTGGTGGACGGTGAAAAGGCCCTTAGATGTCTTGGCTTCCTTAGTGATCACGCGATCGTAGGGCTGGGGATCGGGGATTGCGGCGGCGCCACCGGCGAGGCCACCCCGGCCTCCCCCACCACCCGCGGGCGCCTGGGCTGGCGGCTCATCCTGCGCGCACAACAACGTGGCGGCACACAGAGTCAACAGAGCGAATTTAGTCTTCCGGTACATAGTTTCTCCTTCTGAAGGGACAAGCGGGAGCGTGGCACAGGAACGCCGTCGCGCGGACACACTTCAGGCTATTGAACTCAGAGGAGACGGCAAAGGGCGGGCCGGGGTAACGGAAAAGTTCCAGAATATTTTGCGGGCCGGTGAATTGAGGCACAGGGAGGCGTGTCGCGGTGAAAGTGCGCTGCGCCGGAGCGGCACACAACTCTCACTTTCCGGGGGTATCGCAGTTGCACGCGGGGCAGCCGTTGTCGAGGACGATCTTCCACTGGCCGCCGGCTTCCCGCCGCCATATGGAATTGAACGTGCCCGTGCGTTTGCCTGAAGGGTCGCGCACCGGGCCGGACGACATCGCGAGCGTGCCCGAATCCAGCACTTCCACGGTTTCGGGCGCCCACGAGAACGGGGCTTGCGCACCTTCGGAGAAGCCCTTCCAGCGCTCGGCGACTTGCGGGGCGCCACGCGTCGCGCGGCCTCCGGACATGAATACCGCCTCGCTGGCGAGGAATGTGGCAAATGCGGCGGGGTTGCGATCGGCCATGGATTTCGCGAAGGCGATTTCGGTTTGACGCACCTGCTCCTTGAGTTCGGCGTTGGTCTCGGCGTTCGCCGGGCTGGCAACGAATAACAGCGCTGCACAGAGTGTCCCTCTCGTCATGAAGCCTGTCATGAAGGGATTGTACCTTAGGGACCACGCAACAATAACTTTCCAGGCGCCGGCGTGGCGCAGACTCTCGGCCGGCCGCGTCCCGTTTCTTCGGGACGCTCTTTGGAGCACGCCCGGCAAGCGTCCCGATGAGTCGGGACGCGGCCGGCACGGGTGCCGGCGTCACATGACCGACAGCAGCCGACGTGAAGATATTATTGCGTGGTTCCCTGGTGGTAAGCTGGCGGATGCTATGAAACATCAGCCGCGGATTGCGGTCATCGGCAGCGCGAATATCGATCTGGTCACGTATACGGACCAGTTTCCACGTCCGGGTGAAACCATCTTTGGGCGCGAGTTCAGCTTGGGATTCGGCGGTAAAGGCGCCAACCAGGCCGTGGCGGCGCGCTTGTGCGGCGCCGAAGTGGCCATGGTGGCGCGCGTGGGCGACGACCTGTTCGGGCCGGCAAATATCCAGAACTTCGCGGCGCGCGGCGTCAATACCAGCCGCGTGCTGCCCACGCCCGGCGTGTCGAGCGGGGTGGCGCCGATTTTCGTCGACAGCTTGGGGCAGAATCGGATTTTGGTAGTGAAGGGCGCCAACGACCGGCTTTCGCCCGCCGATGTCGATGCGGCGGCGGCCGTGCTGGAAGGCGCGGACTTCCTGGTGATGCAGTTGGAAGTGCCCCTCGAGACGGTCTACTACGCGCTGCGCTTTGCGCGCCAACATGGCATTCGCTCCATCCTCAACCCGGCGCCCGGCCAGGCGCTGGATCTGGCCCAGGTGGCGCACGCCGACTACGTGATTCCCAACGAGACGGAAGCCGAAGCGCTTGCCGGGATGCCGGTGCACAATCTGGAAGATGCGCGGGCGTGCGCGCAGAAGCTACTGGACGGCGGCGTGCGCCGCGTGATTGTCACGCTGGGCGCCAATGGGGCGCTGTGCGCGGCGCCCGATGGCATGACGCACGTTCCCGCGTTCCCAGTGCAACCGGTGGATACCACCGGAGCGGGCGATGCTTTCATCGGCAGCCTGGCGTGTTTTCTGGCCGAGGGCTTCGCGGAGATGGACGCCATCGCGCGCGCCAATCTCTACGCGGCGCTTTCCACTCTTGGGGCGGGGACGCAGAAATCCTTCGTTACCCGCCAGCGGCTCGACGCGGAGTGGGCGGTGCGCGGCGCATAGACCGGACGCTTCTACGCCTGTAATGCGAGGCGAAGTTCGTCTTCGATCTCGTAGACCTTATCTTCGTAGGGACGCGCGGTGGCGCCGCCGGCCTTGGCGTCTTCGAGTTTCTTCTTGGCTGTGGCGAGACGCTTCTGGAGTCCGGGCACTTTGGAATTGAGCTTGGCGGCAGACGGCTCGGGTTTCGACGTGGCGCGCTCGGCGGCCGCTGCGGGTTTGGCTTTGCCGGCCGGTTTCTTTGCCTTCGGCTTGGCGGATGCCTTGTAGCGAAAGGCCGTGACGGCGGGCGGCGGCTTTAAAACGGCGCCAAAATCCGTGCGGTACTCTTCGGAGATGTGTACGGCTTCGGAGAGGAGATCGCGAAAACGGTTCTCCATGGCGTTTTTCGCCTGAACGCGCAGGTCTTCACCCTGCTGTTTCCACTTCTGATATTCGTTGATGATATCGGGCATGAGGAATTCCGTACATTATGATAGCTGGTAGGCGGGGTCCCCACGGGGAAAGTTTTTCCAAGTTTCCGGCCGGCTCGCGCTGGGCTTCGCCGCAGGCGTCGCGCGCGCCCCTACAATTTCACACATGCAACAAGGCGAAAAATGTGCCCACCGCGAGCGTCTGTGCCGCTCTTCGGACCAGCGGCGTCCGGCCCGCCGCTGGTGGTTTTCTTAAGGAGCGGGCAAACGAAACACTTAAGCCGGCCGCCAACAGAGCGCAATAGATCACGCGCGCCGATACCAGCGAAAGATATCCCCGCGTATCTCCGCGACCCAGCAACGGCGCATCACAATGGCTATGGGATGCAGCCAGAGCACCGGACGGCTGCCTCGCGGCCGGTGCGTCCACAGCAGCAGCCCTCCGATCCATCCTGCATAGAGCAGCGCCAGCCCCACCGAGACCCGGTTCGCCGCCACCGCCAGCAGCCGTGGTGAGATCGTCCCGATGGAAATAACCCTTCATGAGCTTCGCCGTGTGGCTCCACACATAGCCGGTTTCTCCGGTGGGGCAGGCTTCGGCGATGGTGGGGCAGGCTTCCGGCTGCCGCCCAATCCGCAGTTGCGATCCCCATCCATGGCCGATCAGCCCATCTTCCGGTTCACCGTCCCCCAAACTGCCTGCCAGCCAACTGGCGGTCTCCGTAATGCCGTAAGTATTGATCACTTCGGCGCCATGTGCCCATCCCCCAATCTTCCGCCACAGGTCGCGCCCCAAGGGCGCCGAACCGCAATGCACCCGGCGAAGGGAGTCGCCCCGCGGAGGCCGCGCCATGGAAAGCGCCAGGCGCCACAACGTGGGTACGGAAGACACGGCCGTAATCTGGTGTTGGTCAATCCACCGTCCCAATTGGCTGACCGAATTCGGCGCAAAGGCCGGTCCTAAGAAGAGGTCGCAGCCCGATAAAAGCGGAAACAGGCAATTGCAGATCAGCCCATGGCCGAAATAGGCGGGCAGCAGGCACAGCGTCCGCAGGTAATCGGCAGTCCCCAGGGCTTGCCGCAGGCTGTCCCTCGGCCGGCGCGGTTCCAGCCGCCAGATTCATGCGTCGAGACAATTGGCACTCCCGCGTAACCGGGTGTACTACCGCTTCCGGTCGCGACGATCAGCTTCGGCTCAGCCGCGCGTGCCAGGTTGATCAGCCTCCGGACTCGGGCTGCTGAAATTCTACCGTCCGCAAGAATAGAGTTAAGCCAAATTTCCACGCGCATCCCTGGTGTAGTGTAAGGTCCACGCGGGGCGGACCTCCTGTTCCGCGGCAGGCATCCGGCGACGGCAGTCAGCCGGGGGCGAAAGGCCCGGTTTAGCGACTGGCGGATTTCGCCGCGACTCCCCCCTTGCACGAGCTTGCGGCATTCGCAATAATACGGCACAGATCCACATAGGTCAGTATGTTTCCTCACCGACAGGAGATTTGCCGTGCGAAATTCCCTGGTAGCCGCCCTTGTTGCCTGTGCTGAACAACCTCTGAAATCCAAAGCGCGCCGCTTTCTGGATGGCCTGTCTGCCGACGAACTTCAATTTATCGCCGAGTTCCTGGGCTCGTGTATTTTGGAATCGCAGGTACGGTGCGCCCGCAATCGGGCGGAGTTCGCCGAACGGATCGCGCGTTTTCAACAGGCACGGGCAGACCGCGCCCGGATGCGTTCCACCGACCAGGAACATAAGATGATTCTGCTGCTCGAATACCTGTGCCGTTCGGGTGTTCAGGAACTTCCGATACCGCTGCGCGCCGGCAGCGCCAGCGTAAGCTGAAGCGCGCGGGCGGCTACCCGCCTATTGAACGATGCCGCCCTCGGCATGGGGTTCCAGCTTGATCTCCCCGAAAGCGGTTTCGTACTGGGTCACGTTCTGTTGCAGGATGTTGAGCAGCGCCTTGGCCTGCTGGGGGCTGAGGTAGACGCCCTGGAAATTGTGGATGGCCACCATGTCCGGGGCAGTCTGGTTGACCCGGCCGAACATGAGGAAGAAATCCCACAGATTCACGCGGATCTGAACGCTGTTGGCATAGTTCTCCCGGTACTCGGGGGTGTTGATCAACTCAATCTTGGTCGAGGGCTGCTGCGTCATACTTTCCAGCGTATCACTCGCATCCGCGGCGGATGATCGAGTACCGTTTAGAAATCTTTACGAAAATTTTGACAACTAGTGGCCCCTCACTTGCGTCCGATTAAATAAGGAGGCATGAAAAATGAAAACTTTACAGCTTAATCGCATCCACGGGTTGGCGCATTGCCCCATGTGCACGCACACGGTACCCGCGGAGATCGATCTGAAGGGGACGCG
>JANYAH010000151.1 GCA_025361425.1 Candidatus Solibacter sp.
AGGGTGTACAATCGTGAATTCAAGGGGAAACTGCCCCAAATCGGATGTCGTCACACCCGATCAGGGACGGTTTGTCCCGGGACGGCAAAGTCCCTCCTTTACTTTCAACCCCTTGGGATGGTAGGCTAAGTTACTCATAATGCGTACAGTTGACTTGATCCAGCGCAAGCGCGGCGGCGACGAACTCTCCCCTGAAGAGATTGAGTTCCTGATAAACGGATACACCAACGGTGACATTCCCGATTACCAGATGTCGTCGTTCCTGATGGCCGTCTTCTTCAAAGGCATGACTGATCGCGAGGTCAGCCGCCTCACGGAGTGCATGCTGCATTCCGGCGACACAGTCGATCTCTCCGGCATCCCGGGCGTGAAGGTGGACAAACACTCCACGGGTGGCGTGGGCGATAAGACCAGCTTCATCGTGGCGCCGCTAGCGGCGGCCGCTGGAGTCGTGGTGCCGATGATGTCGGGCCGCGCGCTCGGCCACACCGGCGGCACGCTGGACAAACTGGAATCCATCCCCGGCTTCCGCACCGACCTGACCGCGGAGGAGTTCCAAAAGCAATTGGCCGAACTCGGGCTCTGCTTCATCGGACAGACCGAGCGGCTGGTGCCCGCCGACCGCAAGTTGTACGCGTTGCGCGACGTCACGGCCACTGTGGAATCCATCCCGCTCATCTCCTCTTCCATCATGTCGAAGAAGCTCGCCGAGGGCCTCGACGCGCTCGTGCTGGATGTCAAAGTGGGCAGCGGCGCCTTCATGAAGACCCAGGTGGAGGCTCGGCGGCTGGCGCAGTCCATGGTAGGTATTGGCCGCCGCATGGATAAGAAGGTGCAGGCGCTGATCACGGACATGAACCAGCCCTTGGGTTACGCCATCGGCAATGCGCTCGAAATCATGGAAGCGTCGCAGACCTTGCAGAATGCCGGGCCCGCCGACCTCACCAAGCTTTCTCTCGAACTGGCCGCCCGCATGATTTTCCTCGGCAAACAGGCACCCACGCTCGACGAAGCGCGTTTGCTCGCCGAAAAGCACCTGGTGGACGGTTCGGCCTACCGAAAGTTCAAACAGGTGGTGGCGGCGCAGGGCGGCAACCCGCAGGCGCTCGACAAGTTCGAACTGCTGCCCAACGCCACGGGGATGCGCGAAATCGTCACCCCGCGCGCCGGCTACGTGAGCAGCATCAACGCCCAGGATATCGGCGCCTCCAGCAACATGATCGGCGCCGGGCGCGATAAAAAGGAAGATGCTATCGACCCCGCGGTGGGCATCATCCTGGAAGTCAAGATGGGCGAAAAGGTGGATGCCGGCAGCGTGTTGTGCCGCCTGTATTACACCAACGAAGACCGCGTGGACGAAGCCGCCGAGATGGTGGAGGAAGCGTTCCACATCTCTTCGCAAAAGCCCGACGAGCGGGAACTTATCCTGGAAGTTGTCGGGTAGTGGGCCGGTTCACGGGTTTCCTCGGCCTCGCCGTAATCCTGGGAGTCGCGTGGTTGTTCTCCACACATAAAAAGGAAATTAAGCTCCGCCTGATTCTGTGGGGCATGGGGCTGCAATTCGCCTTCGCGGTGTTGGTGCTCAAGACGGATTTCGGCCTGATCTTTAAGCGGATCGGCGATGGCGTGAACGCCATGCTGGAGTTTGCCGAGGTGGGCAGCCAGTTTCTGTTCGGCCCGCTGGGCACGAAGGGCGGTCCGTTCGGCGTCATCTTCGCCTTCCAGGTGCTGCCCATCGTCATCTTCATCGCCTCCTTTTTCTCCATCCTGTACTACCTCGGCGTGATGCAGTTCATCGTTAAAGCCATGGCCATCGGGATGCAAAAGATCATGGGGGTGAGCGGCGCCGAATCGCTCAACGTGGCGGCCAGCATCTTCATGGGCCAGACCGAAGCGCCGCTGACCATCAAGCCGTTTCTCGCCGGGCTCACGGAATCCGAGCTGTTCACCATCATGGTTGCGGGAATGGCACACGTCTCGGGCGCGGTGATGGCGGCCTACGTCAAAATCGCCGGCGTTTCCATCATTCACCTGCTCACGGCCGTCATCATGACGGCTCCGGCCACCATCATGTTGGCCAAGATCTTCATTCCGGAAACCGGCAAGCCGGTCACCGCCGGCCGCGTGGATATCAAAGTGGAGAAGACCGCGGTCAACGTGATCGATGCCGCGGCGCAGGGCGCGGGCGACGGCCTGCAACTGGCGCTGAATATCGGCGGCATGCTGATCGCGTTTCTGGCGCTCATCGCCATGTGCAACGGCATCCTGGGCTGGCTCCATACACTGCCTCTGCTGGGTTGGCTGCCGGCATCGCTGGAACGGGTTTTCGGTATCCTCTTCGCGCCGGTCGCGTTCATCCTGGGCGTGCCGTGGAAGGATTGCGGCGTGATCGGCGATCTGCTGGGCACCCGTCTCGTGTTGAATGAGTTCGTGGCGTTTCTGAAACTCGGGCCACTGAAATCGCAACTGGATCCGCGCTCCTTCACCATCGCCACTTACGCGCTGTGCGGGTTCGCGAATTTCAGCTCGATCGCCATTCAGATCGGCGGCATCGGCGCGCTGGCGCCCACCCGCAAGAGCGACCTGGCGAGGCTCGGCCTGCGTGCCGTAGCCGCCGGAACCATGGCTAACTTTATGTCGGCCTGCATTGCTGGAATGTTGCTGTGACGGACGAAGCCAAACGATACATACAGGGCCACACGGACGTGCGGCCCTCGATCGGCCTGGTGCTGGGCAGCGGACTGGGCGCGTTCGCCGACGAACTTGACGGTCGTACGGACATCCCTTACGCGGATATTCCCGGCTGGCCGCACTCCACCGCGGTGGGCCACGCCGGCAAGCTGATCATTGGCAAACTGGGGGAGTTGGACGTGGCCGTGATGGCCGGGCGGGCGCACCTGTACGAAGGGTACGGTATGCAGCAGGTGACCTATGGCGTGCGCGTGCTGCAATCGATCGGCGTGCGGTCCATGGTTTTCACCAATGCGGCGGGCGGGATCAATCTGGCGCTGAAACGCGGCGGGCTGGTGCTGATCAGCGACCACATCAACCTGCAAGGCATGAACCCGCTGGTGGGCCCCAACGACGATTCGCTGGGTCCGCGTTTCCCCGATATGTCCGAGGCCTACTCACGGGTGTATCGCGAAACCGCCAAGCGGGTGGCCACCGAACTGTGCATCCCGATCGGCGAAGGCGTGTACGCGGCGATGCTCGGCCCCAGCTACGAGACTCCGGCGGAGATTCGTTACCTGCGCGCGATTGGCGCGGACGTGGTGGGCATGTCGACCGTGCCCGAAGCCATCGTGGCCAACCACATGGGGATGAAGGTGCTCGGTATTTCGTGCGTGACGAATATGGCGGCGGGAATTCTGCCGCAGAAAATCAATCACGAGGAAGTGCTGGAGACGGGCGCTATGGTGCGCGATACGTTGGTGAGGTTCTTGAAGGCGCTGCTGCCGAGGTTGGAGGCGTAGGGCGTGTCCGTTCCGTTGTGGCCATTTCAGACGTGGGACAGACGACCGTTTCTTGCCGTCTGTCGCCCAACCTTGGGCCATGGTGCTCTGGCGAGGCATGACAGACCACGGAAGGCGATGGTCTGTCCCACCAATGGAGGCATCGCTTGCGGGACCCGTTGATGGACGCTGCGCTGGCGGTGCGATTGAATGCGTTCGCACCCTACTCGAAGTTCCTGGTGGGCGCGGCGATTGAAGACAGCGACGGGCGGATCCATACCGGGTGCAACGTGGAGAATGCGACGTACGGGCTCACGCTTTGCGCGGAACGCGTGGCGGTGTTCAAGGCGATCTCTGAAGGCGTCCGCAAGTTCCGCCGCGTGGCGGTGGCCGCCGATACCGAGAATTTAACGCCGCCCTGCGGCGCCTGCCGGCAGATTCTGTGGGAGTTTTGCGGAGACGTGGAAGTGGTGCTGGTCAACCTGCACGGCAAACTCGAAACCTATCAGTTGAAAGATCTTTTTCCGAAGCCCTTCGATGCCTCGTATCTTTAGTTTTTTTATCTTCGTTCTGGCGCTGGCTGCCGAACCGGCCGATATTATCTGGAGCGCGCGCTACGTGATCACGATGGACGCGCAAAGGCGCGTGATCGAGAATGGCGCCGTGGCCATCAAGGGAGATCGAATTCTCGCGGTGGGCACGAAGGCGGAGATCGACGCGCGCTTCCAGGCGAAGCATCGTCTGGACCGTCCCGACGCCATCCTGGCGCCCGGGTTGATCAACACCCACACGCACGCCGCGATGAGCCTCTTCCGCGGTATCGCCGACGATCTGAAGCTGCAGGACTGGCTGGAGAAATTCATCTTCCCGGCCGAGGCCAAGAACGTCACGGCCGATTTCGTGCGCTGGGGCACGCGCCTGGGGTGTCTCGAAATGCTGCTGGGCGGGACCACTACGTTCACCGACATGTACTACTTCGAGGAAGTAGTAGCGGAAGCCGCCAAGGAAGCGGGCATGCGGGGCGTGCTCGGCGAGACCATCATCGGCTTCCCGGTGGCCGACAACAAGACTCCGGCCGATGCGCTGGCCTACACGGAACGCTACCTGAAGCGCTTTCAGAACGACGCGCTGATTACCGCCGCGGTGGCGCCGCACGCGCTGTATACCAATTCCGATGAGACGCTGAAGGCCGCCCGCGCGCTCGCCAACAAATACCACGCACCGCTGGTGATCCACCTTTCGGAAACCAAGAAAGAGAACAACGACGAAATGGCCAAGCGGCACAGCACACCCACGAAAACGTTGGATAACCTGGGGATGTGGGAAGGCCGGACGGTAGCGGCGCACGCGGTGTGGGTGGATGAGGCCGACCTGACGATTCTGAAATCGCGCGGGGTGGGAATTGCGCATTGCCCTTCCAGCAACATGAAACTAGCGAGCGGCGTGGCCCCGGTCACACGTATGCTGGCGCTCGATCTCGCTGTGGGACTCGGTCCCGACGGCCCGGCGGGCAGCAACAACGATTTCAACATGTTCGAGGAAATGGATCTCGCGGCCAAGCTGCAAAAGGTGACGACCATGAACCCGCAGGCGCTACCGGCGACAGTGGCGCTGGAGATGGCGACCATCCGCGGAGCGCGCGCTCTGGGCATGGAGAAAGAGATCGGCTCGCTCGAAAGCGGCAAGCGCGCGGACCTGATCACAGTACGCATCGACCGGGCGCACGCGCAGCCGCTCTACGACGTGGTATCGCAGATGGTGTACGCGCTCAAGGGGTCTGACGTGCGCGATGTGATGGTGAACGGCAGGGTGGTGGTGCGCGATGCCAAGATTCTGACGTTGAATGAGAAGCAAGTGCTGGCCAAGGCGGCGGAGTATCGCGCCAAGGTGAGCGCGTCGCTGAAATAGTCACACGACCGGGCGGAAGCCGTAGTCGGCGTAGCGGAGATCCGGGGGAATACTGCTGCGGGCGGCGCAACGGGAGAATTTGATGTGGTGCCGCCAGGCGCCGCCCCTGGACGCGCGGCGGATGCCGTCGGCGGGGCCTTGCGGGTTCAGGCGGGGCGCGATGGCGTAGTACTGCGGGCCATACCAATCGCTGCACCATTCGTGAACGTTTTGGCACATGTCAAAAAGGCCGTAGCCGTTGGGCTCGCTTTGGCCGATGGGTTCGGCACCATCACGCCAGCGGCCGGCCTCAATGGCGGGCAGTGAGTCGCCCCAGGGGTAGAGGCGCTGGGCAAAACCGCCACGGGCGGCAAACTCCCACTCGGCTTCGGTGGGCAGGCGGACCGGCAGATTCCACTGGGCGGCGAGCCAGTCGCAGTAGGCCACGGCATCGAACCAACTGACGCTCACCACGGGGAGCGTGGCGCCGGTAAATTCCATTTTGCGGAAGGCAGCGTAATCCGCGTTAGTCACCTGGCAGCGGGCGATGCGGAACGGCGAGATGGTGACGCGGTGAGCGGGGCGTTCGTCATCGCGCCCGTCGTTTTGGCCCATGAGGAACTCGCCGCCGGGGATTGCTACCAGATCGTTTGGGCTCAGCATTCTTCTTGGCCAATTCCATTAGCGAGAATTGTAGCTTGCGTTCGTTGCCGTCCACGCGGTCCAGGATCACGCGCACCTTGTCGCCGATAGAGAATTCGCGGCGCGTGCGTTTGCCCACCACCTTGCGGACATTCTCCTGATAAGTGTACTCGTCGCCGGGCAGGGTGTCGATGGGCACCAGGCCTTCGACAAACAGGTCCGTCAATTCCACAAAGAGGCCGTACCGGGCGGTGGAGATGATGAGCGCGTCGAAATCTTCCCCGACGCGGGCGCTCATAAACTTGACCTTCTTCCACTCGACCAGTTCGCGCTCGGCGTCGGCGGCGCGGCGTTCGGATTGAGAGCACTCGTCGGCCAGCGGCTTCAGGTATTCTTCGCCGGGGGTCGGTTTGGCGGTGAGGACGGCACGCAGCAGGCGGTGCACCATCAGGTCCGGATAGCGCCGGATGGGCGAAGTGAAATGCGTGTAGCTTTCGGCGGCCAGGGCGAAGTGGCCCACATTTTCCGTGCTGTAGCGCGCCTGCCGCAAAGAGCGCAGCATCAGGAAGCTGAGAATCCGCTCTTCGGGCTTGCCTTCGATTTTGGCCACCAGCCTCTGGTAGTGGCGCGAGGAGATGCGGAGCCCGGAATCGGCCACCACGATCTCGCGGCGCTTTTTACTGCCGTCGCGATGCTTATCGGTAATGCCGAAGCGCTTCACGGGGATGGCGCCGATGCCCAGCGACACGCCGAAATGCGTGGCGATTTCCTCGAACTCCATGACGCGTTTCGGGTCGGGCATCTCGTGAATCCGGTAGACCGAGGCGATGCCGGCATGCTCCAGGTGTCCGGCGACGCACTCATTGGCCGCCAGCATGAACTCCTCGATGATGCGGTTGGCGATATTGCGCGGCGCGCGCGTGACGCCGGTCATGGCGCCCAATTCGTCGAACTCGATGAGCGGCTCCGGCAGATCGAAATCGATGGAGCCGCGGCGCACGCGCTTCTTGTTGAGCACCAGCGCCAGTTCCTGCATCATCTCGAAGCGCGCCACCAGCGGCTGGTAGCGCTCGCGGATGGCGGCGTCGCCCTCCAGCATCATATGGACGTTGGTGTAGGTCATGCGCTCGGCGCTACGGATCACGCCCGCGGTAAACTCCTGTTCCACCACCTCGCCATGATGATCGATCTCCATCAGCGCGGAGAGCACCAGGCGATCCGCGTGCGGGACAAGCGAGCACAGGTTGGTGGAAAGCTCATAGGGCAGCATGGGCACGGCACGGTCTGGGAAGTAGACGCTGGTGCCGCGCAGTTGCGCTTCCAGATCGATGGGCGTTCCCGGGCGCACGTAGTGGCTGACGTCGGCGATGTGGACGTGCAGGGCGTAGTTGCCGTTAGGCAGGCGATCCACCCAGACGGCGTCGTCGAAATCGCGCGCCGTCTCGCCATCGATGGTCACAATCGGCATGTCGCGGAAGTCGCGGCGCCCCTGTAGATCTGCCTCGGCGATGGCGGCCGGCATCGCCTGCGCCTGTTCGATGACTTCGGGCGGGAACTGGTGCGGCAGGTGGTGCTTGCGGATGATAATCTCCACGTCGACGCCAAAATCGTCGGGGTGCCCCAGGATTTCGACCACGCGGCCCACCGGGGAAGCGCCGCGCTCGGGATACTCCAGCAGTTCGACGTTGACCACCATGCCGCTTAATTCGGCGACGCTTGCCACCTTGGGCGCGGTCACGCCGATGCGGTCCACCGCGGGGGCGCCGGCGGGCGGGAGTTCCATCCCCTCCGGGATATCGATCCACTGGTGAATCCGGCCATCGGCGGGCACCACGTAGCAGCCGCGCCGGCCGATTTTGAACTCACCGACCACGGTTGGGTGGGCGCGCTTCAGCACTTTGACGATATCGCCATCGGCGCGGCCGCTGGCCTCAATGCGGGCGATGCGCACGATCACGCGGTCGCCATGCATGGCCTTTTCGGCCGCCTCGGGGGAAATGAAGATGTCCCCGGCGATGCCCGGAATCGGATTTTCGGAAATTAAAAACCCATAACCATCGCGATGCAGATGGAGGCGGCCCACGGCGAATTCGCGAGTGCGCGTGGTGACCACGTATTGGCCGCTCTTCAACTCAATCAGCTCGCCGCGCGCGGTGAGGCGCGTTAGCGCGGCTTCCAACTCATTGCGGCTCTCCGCTTTGGCGTCCAATTCGCGCACCAGTTGTTTGAAGTTGGCCCGCGAGTGCGGCAACTGGGAAATGTGGGCAACAATCGCCGCGTCGGTCATATTCCAATTTTACTTGCAACGGGTGGCAAAGTTCCGCCGTCAGTACTAGGCTGGAAGAGAGCGGCGCAGGCTGGGGCACCTACGGGGCCTTCGCCCGCCAGGTTTTGGACCGGGCAGGATGGGAAGCTGCCCGCACTTGTGCTGTACGGGAGTTCCCAATGAAGCGTCTTCTGCTGCTGCTGGTGCCCGCCGCCTTGTTCGCCGGGCAGGCCCGCTATGCCCGCCTGGGCGAGTTCGAGGGAAAGGTGGACGTCCAACTCCGCGCGGGCGACCCGTGGAGTGCCGCGGAGCGCAACCTGCCTTTGGTCGAATCGGCATGGCTGCGCACCGGCGTGTCCTCGCGGCTCGAAATCGAACTCGACGATGGCGGCGCGTGGCGCCTGGGTCCGGAATCGCAGGTCGAGATTTCCGATTATTCGCGCCTCTCCACCGGCCAGCGTCTTACGGTGCTCTCGCTGGATCGCGGGGTGGCGTACTTCACGGGCGAGCCTGGCGGCACGGATACGCTGAAGCTGGTGGTGCCGGGGGCGCAGGTGACGCTGCTGCGCGGCGCGCGCGTGCGCTTGCAGGTGGACGCCACGGTGAGCCGGATCTCGGTGATTGAAGGCGTGGTGCGGCTCTCCTGCCCGGCGGCCGAGATCGATGTTCGGGAAGGCCAGACGGTGCGCGTGGAGCCTGCCAATGCGGCGCGCTTTAGGCTGGACCGCGAGGTGCCCGCCATGGATCTGGACCGCTGGAACGAGGATCGCGACATGGTCCTGGCGACCTCGTCGTCCGGTTCGCATGTCGCACAGCGCTATGGTGTGGTGGATCTGGATGGCACCGGAGTTTGGGTGCAGACGGAGCAGGGCGCGGTGTGGAAGCCCAAGGTAGCGGAGGGTTGGGCGCCGTTTCAGAACGGCCGCTGGCGCTGGTACGACGCACTCGGCTATACCTGGGTCAGCGACGAAGCCTGGGGCTGGATTCCCTACCATCACGGCCGCTGGACGCGCAGGGGCGAGCTGGGCTGGGTCTGGGTGCCGGCTGTTTCGCCGGTGTTCAAGCCGGGCGACGTCTACTGGCTCTACAACGCCAAACTGGCGGGATGGGGTCCGCTGGCGCCGGGCGAAGACTGGCTGCCCTCGGCCGCGCCGGAGCAGTTTCTCAACGTAAACACGACCTACGCCAACTTTCAGCAGGATGCGCGCGCGATCGACCCGGCGGGATTCAAAGATCGCCCGAAGGAGCCGCTCGGCGTAGCCGTCTTGGCGCTGGCGCTGCCTTCGCCGGCCTTCCCGGCGTCACGCCTCGAAGCCACGCGGCCGATGCTGCGGGTGGGCGCCACGCGCATCCACACGTCGATCCCGGGGACCACCTTCTCCGAATCCAACTCGGACACCAGCGAAGTTCCGCCGCCCGCGCCGCCGTCCATGCCTCCGGCCGTGGTCACCGACCCCGCATCGGATGCACCGATGGTGTCGCCGGGACCGCCGCCCGACCAGGGGCCTCCGGGTCCGCCGATGCAGGTGATCTACCCGGTTCCGGTGTATACCGGCATCGTGGTATTGAACCCGCCTGAGCATCCCGACTATTCGCGGCGCAACCCCAACTCGCAGGGTGGAAAGGGGACACCGTCATCGACCGCGCCGGTGCCCACTCCCAAGCCCACTCCCACGGGCGGGGCGACGGTTGGGGCGACGGAGCCGGTGTCCAGACCGCCGATACACACTCCTCCGGGACGGCCGGGACGGCCTGGCATTCCATCGAAACCCGGACCGGAACCGCCCGTTCAGACGACGATCTCGACGACGCCGGTACCGTCAGTGCCCTCGCCGTTGCCGCGCGTGATCTCTCCAGGGCAGCGCAGGGAGACCCCTCCCTCTCTCGAACGGCCGTCGCCCGTGGCCATTCCGATGCGGCGCGAACTGCCAGGAGTTTCGAAGCCCGAGGCAAAGCCGGAGAGCAAGCCGGAATCCAAGCCCGCGGCAAAGCCGGAATCCAAACCGGACTCCAAGCCGGATACCGCCCAGGTCAAGAAGCAGTAGGTAGGGGCAGGCGCCTGAAGTGCGCCACTCTTCGCCCTCACGGTAGTTCATCCGCGGGGTGGAGCGGACCCTTCTATTTCGTGGTTTCCGCCAGCGCGGCGAGCACTTCCTCGCTGTGCTTGGCAGGGCTGACGCCGGTCCAGACCTTGGCGACCTTGCCCGCCGGGTCAATCAGAAAGGTATTGCGCGACGCCATACCGCGAGGGCTCAGCGACCCATACGTGTCCACCACCTTCTTGTCCGTGTCGGAGAGCAGCTTGAACGTCAGGCTCTCTTTGGTGCAAAACTCTTTGTGGCTGTCGGTGGAATCCACACTGACGCCGACTATCACGGCGTGCTTCTGTTCGTACTTCGGCAGGTCCTGCTGAAAGTTGTGCGCTTCAATGGTGCAGCCCTGCGTCATGTCCTTCGGGTAGAAATAAAGCACTACCCATTTTCCACGAAACTCCTTCAGGCTGACCTGGCTGCCCTCTTGGGATGGCAGCGAGAACTCTGGCGCCGATTCGCCAACCCGCGGCACTTCCGCCGCCCGTGCGGCGGCGAACGGTAACACTAGTAACGCAACTGCTGCGAAAATGCGATGTCTCAAATTAGTAACCCTCTCTTGGCATGAGCATACAACGTTCCGGGCCGTCTTGGCAAAAGTTGAAACGACGCCTAAAACATAACGGCCCCATCCTGTGAATTGACTTCTCCGCAAGACGGGTTATCATTTGAATTACTCCCCCGATGGATACGCGAAGGCAAGCGTGAAGTTCACAAAAAATCCCGTCATTCTTCAAACCGATCTCTCGCCAATCGAACGCCATGCACAAGGCAAGGTACGAGATGTGTACAGCGTGGACGAAAACCGGCTGCTCATCATCGCCACCGATCGGCTCTCCGCATTCGACTACATCCTGCCCACTGGAATTCCCGACAAAGGGCGGGTGCTTACTCAACTTTCCATTTTCTGGTTCGACTTTTTGCGCGATGTCACGCCGACGCACTTCCTGACGGCGAACGTCGACGAGTATCCCGCGGCGCTGCATCCATTCCGCGATCAACTGGAAGGCCGCTCCATGCTGGTGAAGCGCGCCAGGATGATCGAGATTGAGTGCGTCGCGCGCGGCTACATCTCGGGGTCGGGCTGGAAAGAGTATCGCGACCGGGGCACGGTGTGCGGCATCCAACTGCCCGCCGGCTTGCGCGAAAGCGACAAGCTGCCCGAACCCATCTTTACGCCCGCCATTAAGGCGTCATCGGGACACGACGAAAACGTCAGCTTCGAACACGTGGTTTCGCTGATCGGCGAAGACCTGGCGAAACGCTTGCGCGATCTCACCCTGGAGATTTATTCGCGCGCCGCGCGCTACGCCGAGACCAAGGGCATCCTGATCGCGGACACCAAGTTCGAGTTCGGCTTCGTGGACAATCAACTGGTGCTGGGTGACGAAGTGCTGACGCCCGATTCCTCGCGCTTCTGGCCGGCGGAATCTTACCAACCAGGCGGGGCCCAGTTCAGCTTCGACAAGCAGTTTGTACGCGATTATCTGGAATCCATCCACTGGAACAAGCAGCCGCCGGCGCCGGTCCTGCCCGAAGAAGTCGCGGAGAAGACTGCCGGGAAGTATCGGCAGGCCTACCACATTCTGACCGGCCGCCCGCTATGAACTGGCTGGATTTCGTCCTGGCGTTGATTTTACTCGCCAGCGGCATCGCCGGTCTTCGCCGCGGGTTTTCACGGCAGATCATCGGATTAGTCTCGGGCGTGCTCGCGCTACTGCTGGGCATCTGGTTCTACGGCACCGCCGGCTATTACCTGCTGCCTTATACCAGTACCCGGACGATGGCTAACGCCTGCGGCTTCGCGGTAGTATTCTGCGGCGTGCTGTTGTTGGGCGCGCTGGTGAGCTTCGCGGCCGGCAAATTCTTGAGAGTCACCGGGCTCTCCATTGTCGATCACATTTTGGGAATGGGCTTCGGCCTGCTACGTGGATTGGTGTTTGCAATTGCAATCGTTATGGGAGTGATGGCGTTTTCACGGGGCGACAAGCCACCCGAAGCCATCGTCAACTCCCGGATGGCCCCTTATGTAGTGGATGCCGCCCGCATGTGCGCTGCGATTGCTCCACACGATTTGAAAGAGGGCTTCCGCAGGACTTACGCTCAAGTGAAGGCAGCCTGGAGCGATGCGTTGGAAAAAGGGATTCGGAAATTGCCAAACGGGGAGAAGAAAAAGGATGAAAGACGAATTTGACGGGCTGGTGGACCACCTGCTCGACGGGGGACTCTTCCTGCAACAGGCCATTGAGATCCTGGAAAAGAGCATGATCCAGGGCGCACTGCAGCGCAACCATGGCAACCAGTGCGCCGCGGCCAAACAACTCGGTATTCATCGCAACACGTTGCAACGAAAAATGGTAGCGTACGCCGTGGGCGGCACGCACACGCGCGTGCGGCGCAAACCGATGGCGCACGCGGGGAATCCGCGCAAGAACAAGAAGAAGACGGGCGCCGCGTAGCCATGGATTTACTGATCTTCGACCTGGACGGCACGCTAGTGGATTCCAAACTGGACTTGGCGCACGCTGTCAACGCCACGCGCTCTCATATGGGCATGAGCCCGCTCGAAAACGAGCGCGTCTACTCCTACGTGGGCAACGGCGCCCCCGTGCTGATCCGCCGGGCGATGAGCGCGCAGTCCACCGAACTGGAAGTCGAGGAAGCGCTCGAATTCTTCCTGGAATACTATCGCGAGCACTATCTGGATTATACCTTGCTCTATCCGGGCGTGCGTGAAGCGCTAGATCGCTTGCGCGACGGCGGCAAGCGCATGGCCGTGCTCACCAACAAGCCCGTGGGCATCAGCCGTGCGATCCTCGACGGACTCGGTGTGGGCGGACATTTTTTTCAGGTCTACGGCGGCAACAGTTTTGATTTGAAGAAGCCGAACCCCATCGGAGTGGCCGCGCTGATCCGCGAGACCGGCATCCCCGCCGACCGTTGTCTCATGATCGGCGATAGCAGCGTGGACATACAGACGGCGCGCAACGCCGGCATCGCGGCCTGCGGCGTGACCTACGGGTTCCAGCCGGAGACGCTGGCCGACCCGGCGCCCGACCGCCTGGTGGACCGCATGGAAGAACTGGCCGACTGGCTTGTCGGCCCCAACGGAGAAAAATGAATCATCGTCCCGGCGCTATCGTGCCCGTTACCGGCATCTATTGGTGCAGCGTCTGCAAGACGCCGCAGCGTTTCATTGAACAACAGAAGTTCCCGCCTTGTCCCAATTTGTGCGGCCGGGGACTATGGCAACTGGTGGAAGAGCAAAGCAATTCCGAATAGCCCGGTGGGACAGACCATCGTCTTTCGTGGTCTGTCACGCTCGCGAAAGCACGGAGGCTGACAGACGGCACGGCACACCACGACCGTCTGTCCCACTTCCGGCCGCTCACCGCGCCAGCGTGGCGCGCGTTGAGCGCAGCGTGTTCGCCAGACTCACTTTCGGCAAATCCCGAATGATGGGTTCGACGACCCAGCCCAGCCCGGTGGGGACGTCGCGCGTCAGCGAGATAGCCTCGCACTCCAACCACGTGCCGCCGTCCCGCTCCTCGAATCGCCAGTAACTGTTCAACCTCCACAGGAACCCTTCGCCGGTACCTGGCGGCTTTTCGCGCTCCTCCGGCTTGCCCGCCTTCTCCACTTCGGCGATCTTCGTGGTGCGCGACACACTACGCCAACGGGTCTTGTCCAGAGGCGTATACCTCACCTCGTGCTCGCTGTTGAGCACCACCGTGATCACCTTCTTCTTGAGCAGGCGCAGGTAAATATGAAAGTCGTTCCCGGTGTGCGAAATCACACGGGAACCGATGACGTCGGGCTTGTAGACGTCCTTGTGGTGGTCGTAATCTTGCACCATCGCCAGGGTCCGTTCCAAAGTGGCGCCGGGGATGAACACGCTGCCCACCCAGTCATGCAGCAGACCGCTGGGAACGGGCGTCACGGCCTTGCTTCGGAAAGGCTCCACCACCACTTCGCCCGCCTTCACGCGACGCGCCCGGTCGGCCGACTCGTCAGCCCAAAGGAAGACCTTGGCATCGGCCAGGCGTAGCTCCGTCTCGCGGATATAACGGTCGAACGCCTCCACGGTTTGGGGCTTGAGTTCGGCCGCGCAGGCTGGGATGGCCAGCAGGGCCGCCAACGCAATCCATCTCATGTCTCCATTTTCACCTGTCGCTGCTAAAATCGGGTATATGGATCTTAGCTACCCGATAGGCAAATTCGATTTCCAGCAGGCCGTGACGCCGGGCCAGTACCCCGCGCTGATCGAGGAAATCGCCGCCACCTCCGCGCTTTACCGCGACGCCGTGCGCGGCTTGGACGATGAGCAACTCGATACCCCGTACCGCCCTGGAGGGTGGACCGTCCGCCAGACGGTCCACCACGTGGCCGATAGCCACATGAACAGCTTCATCCGCATGCGCCTCGCGCTGACCGAGAGCGAGCCCGCCATCCACCCCTACGATCAAAAGGCCTGGGGCGAACTGGGTGATTCGCTGACCGCCCCGGTGGAGCTATCGCTGCAACTGATTGAAAGCCTGCACGCTCGATGGGCCGTGCTGCTGAAAACCCTTAGCGACGCCGATTTTGCTCGCTGCTTCCGCCACCCCGCACTCGGCCTGGTGCGCCTGGACACCAATCTGGCGCTTTACGCCTGGCACGGGCGCCACCATGCGGCCCACATCACCGCTCTCCGCCAAAGAAACGGCTGGAAATAAGGCTGAACCGATCCGGTGGCTAGCGCGTCGAATCAGTATAATGGCTCTAGATCCGGAGCTGAACGAGAAACCTATGAGTAGCCGTACCAAGTATTTCGTCGTGACCACCTCGACGTGCCTCACCGTTCTGCTTCTGATCGGGAGCGTGCTGGGCCGGAGCGCATCGCCCGACGATACCTATAAACACATCGGTGTCTTCAGCGACGTGGTATCGCGCATTAAGAGCGAGTATGTCGAAGAGCCCGACATGAAAAGCGTCACGCTGGGCGCTCTCAACGGCATGCTGGAAGCCATTGATCCGTTCGCCAGCTACCTGAATGCAGATCAATATCGCGACTACTTGAAGAACAAGGACGTCAAACGCGCCGATGTCGGCTTGATCCTCTCCAAGAAGTTCGGTTACGTGGGCGTGGTGGGCACCATCAACGGTTCGCCGGCGGCCAAGGCCAACTTCACCACCGGGGATATGATCGAAAGCATTGGCGGCGTGGCCACGCGCGATATGCCGCTGGCCTATGCCAGCCTGCTGCTCCGTGGCGAAAGCGACACCACCGTGGAGTTGAGCGTGGTCCGAACGCGCCACCCGGAACCGGCCGCCGTGAAGTTGACGCGCGCCGCCTTCGCGCTGCCGGCCGTCGAGAGCCGCATGCTGGCCGACAAGGTCGGCTACATCAACGTGGACGCGCTTTCGCCGGAACTGGTGAAACAGGTAGCGGGCGCCGTACAGCAACTCCAGAAGGACGGGGCGCAGAAACTGCTGCTGGACCTGCGCAACTGCGCCACGGGCACCCCTGAAGACGGCATCGCGCTGGCCAATCTATTCCTGAATAAGGGCCGCATCACTTACCTGATGGGGCAGAAGGTGCCGCGCCAGAACTTTGAGGCGGACCCCGCCAAGGCAATCACCGCCCTCCCCGTGGCCATCCTGACCAATCGCGGAACCGCCGACGCGGCCGAAGTTGCCGCCGCCGCGCTGATGGACAACAAGCGCGCCCAAGTGGTGGGCGAACGTACTTACGGAGATGCCGCTCTGCGCCGGGCAATTACCATGGAAGATGGCGGCGCCATTATCCTCTCCGTTGCCAAGTACTACTCACCCGAAGGCAAGGCGATCCAGGATGCGGGCGTGACCCCGAACAACGTAGTCAGCGATGCCGACGCGCAACTCGATGTGGATGACAATGGCGACCCGTTGCCGGAAGCTGCCGTGGTGGAGAAGGGCCAGTTGAAGAAAGTGGAAGACGACGCCGTTGTCAAGAAGGCGTTAGAACTGCTCGCCAAGGCTTAAAGTGGTGTGGTGTGGCAGGCGGTTTCGTCTGCCACTGCCCCGCTTATTCTTTACAGCGTTTTCAAATAAGCGACCAGGTAGTCCTTCTGAGAATCGCTCAGCATGTCTTTGTAGCCCGGCATACCGCTCCCACCCTCATCAATCCGGGCTTTGACAGTAGCGTCTGTCGCCTTCTTCCCGTTGGCCATCTTGTCTTTCTTGTAGAGGCCTTTGAGCCCGGGGCCCATTTTCTTTTCGTCGCTATCCGGGTTGTGGCACACCGCGCACGTCGCTTCGAATTCAGCCTTGCCCTTGGCGACATCGCCTTTGCCCGCGGCCATCACCACGCTGGAACCAGCGGTCAAGCCAACGCACAACGTAAGTACACGAAATCGATGCATAGTCGGACGATTCTCCTGAGGTCGCTCTAAACATCTTACAACGCCCATTGGAATTTACGCTCCGCCGAAGGCCGGCGTTCCGTCCCTCGCGTAACATTTTGCATTAATTTGGCTTAAAGATGGCGGCGTGTCTCAGGCCAGTTGCTTCTTAGGGCGCGCGCCATCGGCAATGGAAACTACGCTCTTGTCGAAGATCGTCATGTCCTGCACCAGGCGGCCGACGTCGGCGCCTTCTTCCACGGTGATCTCGTGCTCAATCCAGTCGGAGAGCGGGAGATTGCGGAAGTACATGCGTTCCTGCAGCACCAGGCTCTTGCGGTTGTGCGTCAGCATGCGGTTTTCACGCGTGTAGTGGCGCTGCTCCACGCGCAATTCATCCATGAAGTGGTCCATCGCCTCGCATTTGGCCACCGCCTCGGCGGCGCGCAGCGCGGTATCGAGCGATGCCCCCAGAGCCGATTTCTCGGCATCCAGCGCCCCCCGTGTCTCCGCCAGGCGTTCGCGTTGTTGCGCCAGGGCGACTTCCATACGCGATTGCATGATGAACCAGGCCAGCAGACCGGAAGCAACAGCCGTAAAACCGGGCAGCAGTATCCAGATCATAGCTTCCATGCGGCTAATGCTAACCCGATCTGGCGCTAAACACCAGATATCAAAGGTAAACCTAGACCCCTAACCAAGGGCAACCGGAGCTTATTCCTGGGTGCCGTCGATTTTTTGCCCGGCGATTGTGTACTTAAGCTCACCCAGCCGGAGCCCCGCCAGCGGGCCCAAGACAGCGGCAAGGCGCGCCTGTATTCCCGCGCCAAACCCTTGGTATTTGCCCAGAAAAACCGCGCGGCTCGACAGGAAATCGGCCCCCTCCAGCGCCGAATAGCTGGAGCGTCCCTCGTGCCGCACGCTGGCAGCCGGCACCAGCAGGATTTTCCGCGAGGCGCGCCGGATCTCCGCCGCCAGGTCGGCATCGCTGCCGAACTGCCCGTAGCGCTCGTCAATCTGGCGGATCGCCTTAATGAAATACACGCGTACCATGAGCGCCGCGCCGCGCGGGAATTCCACCGCGACCGGGGCGCCGGGCGTCGCCGGCCGCCAAACGCCAGTGGGCGGCAAACTGCCGAGTTGCGGCGCGGGGTTCCCCAGACCGTCCACCAGCAGGGGGCACACCGCCGCCGCATCGGCGTGTGTATCCAATGCGCCGGCCAGAATACCTACCGTGGCCGGCCGCACTTCGGTGTCGTCGTGCAGAAAGAAGACGTACTCCGCATCGGCCGCGCGCCAGCCCAGATTCAGGGCTTTGGTCAGGCCGAAATTCTTCGGTAGGCGGATGAACTGCACGTTCGGGAAATCGTCGCCGACCTGCGCGCTGCCGTCGGTGGACCCGTTATCCACGACGATCGCTTGCAGCGTGGCACGTGCATCCGAAGCTTCGATGGATTCCAGACACCGGCGGAGTATCGCCGCCCGGTTCCGCGACACCACCACCACCGACACACGCGGTGGCTGCTTCTGTTGTTCTGAATTCGTTTGAGGGGTCAACCCCCCTAGAATAGCGAGTTTCGACCCTTGAAGTGCATCCTGTCCGGCGGCGGCGAATGCCGGCAGGTGGCGCGCCGCGCACGGAAAGCCAGCCGCATGATAGCGTAGCAATCATGACGTCCCAAGAGATCCTCGCATTCATTACCGGAATCGGCATCGTGCCCATCGTTCGCGTGGCCAGCGCGGAAAGCGCCGTCCGGGCGGTGGAAGCGATTTACCAGGGCGGGGTGCGCGCCGCCGAGATCACCATGACCGTACCCGGCGCCATCCGGGCACTGGAGATGGTGGCCGACCGGCTCGGCGATAAAATGATGCTGGGCGCCGGCACCGTGCTTGACCCGGAGACCGCGCGCGCCTGCATGCTCGCCGGCGCCCAATTCTTCGTCACGCCCGCGCTGCGCCTCTCCACCATCGAAATGGCCAAGCGCTATTCCAAGGTCATCTTCCCCGGCGCGCTCACCCCCACCGAAGTGCTCACCGCCTGGGAGGCCGGCGCCGATGCCGTCAAGATTTTTCCTTGTGGAAACGTGGGCGGAGCCAGGTACATCAAAGCTCTGAAAGGCCCCTTCCCACACATCGCCATGATTCCCACCGGCGGCGTCAACCTGGAGACCGCCAGCGACTTCCTCAAGGCCGGCGCGTGCGCCATCGCCGTCGGCACGGAGATGGTGGACGGCAAGACCATTCAGGAGGGCCGCTTCGACGTCATTGAGGACCGCGCCCGCCAGTTCCTGGCCTGCGTCTCCAAAGCCCGCGCCGAAATGAAATCCGCCGCCTGAGCAAGGCACCGCCGCGGGTCTGCGTTGAATTCGCATCCCTGCGGTGAACCGTGCCCCTTGCTAAACTGAAGACTCGCTATGGCTATCAGCAAAGATTTGCTCGAAATCCTCGTGTGTCCCCTATGTAAGGCCACGGTCGAATTGAAACCCGACCAGAGCGGCTTGAAGTGTGTCGAGTGCCACCGGGTGTACCCGATTCGCGACGACATCCCGGTCATGTTGGTCGACGAGGCGAAAATCGAAGAATAGGCCGTGGACAGCGTTTTAGAATGTTT
This sequence comes from Candidatus Solibacter sp., assembly GCA_025361425.1. Taxonomy (GTDB): domain Bacteria; phylum Acidobacteriota; class Terriglobia; order Bryobacterales; family Bryobacteraceae; genus Solibacter. The sequence goes on from JANYAH010000151.1 coordinate 19,311, forward strand.
GCCGCGGGGCAGCCGGATTGCCATCCTCCGGCTCCGGAGCCTGGGCGATTGCGTCCTCACCACGCCCGCGCTCGACATACTCAAACGCTTCCGCCCGGACCTCCACATTGCCATCTTCGTGGAGAATCGCTTCCGCGAAATCTTCGAAGGCAACCCCGATCTCGTCGAAATCCACCCTCCCGAACTTGCTGCCCTGCGCCGCTTCCGTCCGCAACTCTGCCTCAATTTCCACGGCGGCACACGCAGCGCCTGGATGACGGAACTCTCCGGCGCCCGCTACCGCGCCGGCTTCGCACACTACCGCCAGCAGTTCATCTACAACGTGCAAATCCCGCGCGCCCAGGAAATTCTGCGCGTGGATCGCACAGTTCACACCGCCGAACATCTGGCCAGCGCAATGTTCTTCCTGGGGGCCCCCGTTGGCGAAATCCCTCGGGCGAAACTCTTCCCGGCAACCTCCGCCGCGCCCGCGATCGAGCCCGCGTCCGCCATCATCCACGCCATCGCCGCGACACCCGGGAAAACCTGGACTGCCGCCAATTTCCTCGCCGTCGCCGCCTACCTCGCCCAATGCGGTCTATCCCCCGTCTTCATCGGCGCGCCTGGCGAAGATCTCACACCTTTCCGCCAATACCGTACTCTCCAATCCTCGCTCTCCGACGTCAAATCGCTGCTCGCCGCCGCGGCGCTCTTCGTCGGCAACGATTCCGGTCCCGCCCACATGGCCGCCGCTTTCGGAGTACCCTCCGTCGTCATTTTCGGACCTAGCGACCCCGCCATCTGGGGACCGTGGCGCACCACCGGCGTGGTGGTCGCCGCGGACGGCGGCATCGCCCATGTCACCGTCGCGCAGGTGCTCGGCGCGCTCCAGCGCCTGCGGGTGCCTGCGTGAATCAACTTCTGCGCCTCATGTCGTATGGCCGCAAGTACTGGCCGCAGATTCTCATCTCCGTCGTCCTGATGGCGCTCGCCGGCGCTGCGCAGAGCACGGTGCCGCTGCTGATTCAGCCGGTCTTCGACCGCGTCCTCGTCCCCAATGCTCCCGAGGGGCGAATCCCCCTTCTGCCCCACCCCTTCCTGGGCCGGCAGGTCTTTCTGGATAGCTTCATTCCGTTCCGCGGCAGCGCGTGGACGATGATCGCCACGGCCCTCCTGCTGGCCTTCTTCACCAAGGGGCTATGCGACTACGTGGGCAACTACCTGGTCAGTTACGCCGGGTTCGCCAGCGTCACCAAATTGCGCAACGCCGTCTTCGATAAGGTCCTCAAACAAGACGCCGAGTTCTTCGAGGCTCACTCCACCGGCCAATTGATGTCGTCGATTATGAACGACGTCGATAAGGTCCAGGTGGCCACATCGCAGATTCTGGCCGACCTGCTGCGCCAGTTTTTTTCCGCCGTATTTCTCTTGTACGTGCTCTTCAGTAACGATCCGTGGCTGGCTTTAATCTGCCTGGTTGTGGTGCCCGCCGTGATGCTGCCCACCCTGCGCATGGGCCGCCGCATCCGCCGCACCAGCCGCAATACGCAGGAGCGCCAGGCCGAGATTAACCAGATTCTTCAAGAAACCCTCAGCGGCCACATGGTGGTGAAGGCGTTCACCGCCGAGAACTACGAATCCCGCCGCTTCCGCGAGGCGTCTCACCGCCTGTTCAAGACCAACGTCCGTTACGTGCTGCAACAGGGGCTATCCTCGCCCGTGATCGATTTCTGCGCGGCGCTCACCATTGTCGCGCTGTTGCATTACGCGCGACTTCAGATCAAGGGCGGCACCTTCACCGCCGGCACCTTCACCAGTTTCCTCACCGCGCTGCTCATGCTCCTGGAACCGCTGAAGCGCCTGGTCGGCATCTACAACATCTTCCAGCAGGCGCTGGGCGCGTCCCAGAAAGTATTTGAATACCTCGACCACAAGGAAACCGTGGTGGATGCGCCCGGCGCCCCGCCACTCACCGGTTTCGAGAACCACATCGTCTTCGAGAACGCCGGCTTCCACTATCCCGGATCACCCGACAGTTTCCGCTTCCAGGGCTTGAACCTCGAAGTGAAAGCCGGCGAGGTGGTTGCCCTCGTAGGGCCGAGCGGCGGCGGCAAAACCACCATCGCCAACCTGGTGCCGCGTTTCTACGACCTCACCGCGGGCAGCGTGCGGATTGACGGCCGCGACGTGCGCTCTTTCAGCCTGGCCAGCCTGCGCGGCCAGATCGGCCTTGTCGCACAAGACACGTTTCTGTTCAACGACACGGTAGCCAACAATATCGCCTACGGCCGCCAGGGGGTGGCGCCCGAAGCTATTCACGCCGCCGCCGAAACGGCCCTGGCCCACGAGTTCATCCTGCACCTTCCGGAAGGCTACGAAACCGTGATCGGCGACCGTGGCGTCAAACTCTCCGGCGGGCAGCGTCAGCGCCTCTCCATCGCGCGCGCCCTGCTCAAGAATGCGCCCATCCTGATCCTGGACGAAGCCACCAGCCACCTGGACACGGAGAGCGAAATGCTGGTACAAAAGGCGCTGGCGAACCTGATGGAACACCGTACCGTAATCGTCATCGCGCACCGGCTTTCCACGATCCGTCGCGCGGACAAAATCGTGGTGCTCGAAAAGGGCCAGATCCGCGAAATCGGCACCCACGAAGAACTCATTTCCCTAGGCGGAATTTATCAAAGGCTCCACGAACTCCAATTCGAGGATGCCGGATCGGTGGTAGACCAGTGAGCGTACGCAGCATGACGGGCTTTGCCCGCGTCAGGAAAGAGATCCCGCAAGGCGAACTCGTCCTCAGTTTGAAAAGCGTGAACCATCGCGGACTGGATCTCCACTTCCATCTGCCCAACGAATTCGATGCGCTGGAAAACGATGTCCGCGCCGTGATCAAGAACGGTGTCGCCCGCGGTCATGTGCAGGTCCACGTCGGGCTCACCCGGAATGTGGTGGCCGATGCCGCGCCCTTGAACCGGGCGATGTTTCACGCCTATATGGCCGCCTTCCGCGACGCCGCGCAGCTTTACGCCATTGAGACGCAGCCCGATTTGAACAGCGCGCTGCGCATCCCCGGCATGCTCTCTACCGGCGATGAGGAGGAACTCGGCGAAGCCATAACCCAGGCCCTCCTGGAGGCCGCCGCCGAAGCCGTCACCGTCCTCAACCGCCGCCGCGAGCGCGAAGGCGCCGCCACCGCCCAGGAAATGCGCCAGCGGTGCCAGAATATCTGTGGTTTGGTGTCGCGTATGGAAGAGATCCGTGCTGGCGCGGTCGGCGCCTTCCAGAAGCGCCTGCGCGAAAAACTGGCCGACCTGCTCCGCGGCGCCGGCCTGGAACCCCAGCGCCTCGCCCAGGAAGCCGCCATTCTGGCCGACCGCAGCGATATCGCCGAGGAACTGATGCGCCTGCGTACCCACGCCGCCCAGCTCGAGGCCATGTTGAACGGCGACGGCGAAATCGGCAAGCGCCTGGATTTCCTCTTGCAAGAGATGAATCGCGAGGCCAATACGGTACTCTCGAAGACGGGCGGCTTGGGCGATCTGGGTTTGACGATTACCGATCTTGCCCTGAGCGCCAAGAGCGAGATCGACAAGATCAGAGAGCAGAGCTTGAACCTTGAGTAAGGGTAGCGGAGTTCGATTTGACGCGGAGACGCAGAGGCGCGGAGGAAGACGCGGAGGACACCAATGAGATTGGGCCTTGGAGATTACGGTATGCCCGCTGATTCGATCGCGGAGGGAGCGGAGTTCGTTCGCGCTTCGCGATCCGGTGCTGTGCATGCGTCTCCGCTTCCTCCGCGGCCGAACCCTTTGCGGCACTGGGCGGCTGCGAGTACGCCCGAGCTCAGGGTCTCAATGTCCTCTCCGCGTCCTTCTCCGTGTCTCCGCGTTTCTGCGTTGAATCTCATTCCCCAACCCCCGGTGCACCCCCGCCCATGACCACCGTTTTCATCGTCTCCGCCCCCTCCGGCTCCGGCAAATCGACCCTGGTCGCGCGCCTCATGGCTACCGCTGGGGAACTGATGTTCAGCGTTTCTTACACCACCCGCAACCCGCGCGGGCAGGAGGTGGATGGCCAAAGCTACCGTTTCGTCTCCCGCGAGGATTTTGAAGCGATGCTCGCCCGGGACGAGTTTCTCGAATGGGCTCAAGTATTTGGCAACTACTACGGGACCCACCGCGGTATTCTCGAAGACGCCCGCGCTCGCCAGTTGGACCTGGTACTCGACATCGATGTCCAAGGTGCGAGACAATTGAAAGCGAAGATCCCGGAAGCAGTCACCGTATTTATCCTGGCACCTTCGCGCGAGGTTCTGGAGCAAAGGCTGCGCGCGCGCGGCGAAGATCGCGACGACGTAGTCGAGAGGCGGCTCAAGGAAGCGGCCGAAGAGATCCGCGGATACGAAGATTACGATTATGTCTTGATCAACCGGGAACTGGCGGAAGCCGAAGCCACTTTGAACGCGATCGTTCGCGCCGAGCGTGCCCGGCGAAGCAGAATCGAAGACCAGATCCGGCCCATTTTGGACACATTTCAAGTTTGAGGTATCGACGTATGGCTGAAAACAAACCACCCCGCAATAACGCTCACTGCACCCTGCCCGACGATCCGGAGCAGAGCACGTACCGCTTTATCATCGTTGCCGCCAAGCGCGCCCGGCAGTTGCAGGCCGGCGCACGTCCGGTGCTGCCTACGTCTTCCAAGAAGCCCACTATCATCGCCATGGAGGAAGTGCGCCGCGGACTGGTGAAGTACGAACTCACCGGACCGCTGGCCAACAGCCACCACGATCCGATGCCCGAAACCATCCTCTAAGCCCGTATGAAGGTCCTTCTCGCGGTCGGCGGCGGCATCGCAGCTTACAAATCCGCGGAACTGGCGCGCCTGTTGATGCAGCAGGGCCATCAGGTTCAGGTGGTGATGACTGCCGCGGCGGAGGAGTTTGTCCGTCCGCTGACCTTCGCTGCTCTTACCGGCCGTAAAGTACTCACCAATCTCTTCGCCATCGAAAGCGCCATCCAGCACATCGCCGTGGCGCAAGAGAACGAATTGCTGGTCATCGCGCCCGCTACGGCGGACCTGATGGCCAAATTGGCCCACGGCTTAGCGGACGATATTCTCACCACCCTCTACCTCGCCTTCACCGGCCCGGTGTTGCTCGCGCCCGCCATGAACGTCAACATGTGGCAGCACCCCGCCACCCAGGCCAACCTGGCAACCCTCGTCAAACGCGGCCATACCATCGTCGAACCGGGCAGCGGATATCTGGCCTGTGGGATGACCGGCCCCGGACGCCTGGCAGACCCCGAGATCATCGCCGCCGCCATTGCCGCCACCGTCGAAAGTTCCGCCCATCCGCGCCGCGATCTGGAGGGCGAAACCGTGCTGATTACCGCCGGCCCCACCCAGGAACCGCTCGACCCGGTGCGCTACATCTCCAACCGCTCCAGCGGTAAGATGGGCTACGCCCTCGCCGAAGCCGCCCGCGCCCGCGGAGCTCGCGTTATCTTGGTTTCCGGCCCGGTCCATCTGCCGCCGCCGCACGGCGTCGAAGTGGTGGCGGTGCGCACCGCGGCGGAGATGCGCGAGCAGGTGATGCAGCATCTCCCCGCCGCCGGCATCGTCATCAAGGCGGCCGCGGTCGCCGATTTCCACCTCAGCAAGGTCCCCGAGCAGAAGGTCAAGAAAACCGCCGCGCGGATCTCGCTGGAACTCGACCCCACGCCCGATATCCTGGCCGAACTCGGCCGCAAGAAAGGCGATTTCCTGCTAGTCGGCTTCGCCGCCGAAACGCAGAATTTGGAGCAGGAATCGCGCCGCAAACTGGAATCCAAGAACTGCGACATGGTGGTGGGCAACCTGGTCGGCGCGAACGATCTCGGCTTCGAGAGCGACGAAAACGAAGTCGTGCTCACGCTGCGCACTGGCGAGACGATTGCCGTGCCCCGCGCCTCCAAGCGCGACATCGCCGACCGAATTTTCGACGAGGTCCTGAAGCTGCGCCTCGCGCTACACGCCACCGATGGACGCTGAACTGCTCCGCCAATATCTCGAGTTCTACCAGGATCTGGGCATCAAGACGCTCTATCGGCGGGAGGTGGGGCAGGCGGACCCAGAGGGTACCGCGCCTGCCAACCCTGTTGCCATCCCCATTCCCATGGAACTTCCTCCTCTAGCCCCCACCGGCGACACGCTCCTCAAGATTATTGAGGACATGGGCGATTGCCGCCGCTGCCGCCTCTCCGAGGCCCGCAACAAGATCGTCTTCGGCGTGGGCAATCCGCAATCCCCGCTGGTCTTCGTCGGCGAAGGCCCCGGCGCCGATGAGGACGCGCAGGGCATCCCGTTCGTCGGG
>JANYAH010000161.1 GCA_025361425.1 Candidatus Solibacter sp.
TTCCGTGCCGCGCTCCAGTTCATCCCACTTCTTCTCCAACTCCGGGAGGTAAGTCCGGCTCGTCCTCTCCCCCCGTGTACTACGCTTTCCGAGCGACCCTTCACCGTGAGCGCTGAAGTGCTCCTGGGCCGCTAATTCTCCACCGGGACTTTCTCGGCGTGGTCGACGATCACGAGATCGAGCGGCATCTTCTTCGCTTCCAGTTTCAAGCCGAACTCGTCCTGCAAAATCATCGAAATGAGTGTCTGCGGATCCGCCGGCGTCGAATCAATGGACTTCCCTTGCGCCGCCATGTCCGCGGCATATTTGGCAACATTTAAGTTGAGATCGTAGCGTCCCTTCAGGCCCGTCATGTCGATCACGGGGGTGCGTAGCATATTCGACAGCATGTCGACTAACTGCGACACAGGGGCTCTCTGCACGGAGACGCTCAACTGCCTCTGGTTGATATCGATGCTGGTCTCACCCTCGCTTTTCGATTCCTGAACCTTCAGCCCGTTCTTGCCCACCACCAGCACGTACACCGGAAACTCCTTGGTCTGGCGGTGCAGCGCGAGCTTGAAGCGCTCCCGCAACAGGGCCTGCATCATGAGCCGTAATTGCTCATCGGTGGCGGCGCCGGCGGCCTTGCCGGCAATTTCGTACCGCTCGGAATCGAGCCAGTCCGGGCCGGAGACCTGGAATTCCGACACGTGCCAGGCCCAACGAATCGCGGATTTCAGATTGACGCTGCGCATGGTCACGGTGCCTGGGGAAACCTGGATATTCTCGCGCCGTCCTCGCCCGCCTCCCGTGCCGGGTTGGCTCGCCTTGACGGACGCCACGTCGAAGGCCGGGGCGGAGGCGTCCGCGGACTGGCCGAAAGCGGCGGTCGCGGCGAAGAGGATCAGAGTGAACGTGCCCGGCAGCATTTGAGAGTATGACGAAGCAGCCCGGAAAAATTTAGCGGGCAAGTTTAGCAGCCCGTGGTGGAAGTGCCGGCAGGCGGGGGCTGCCCCATCGCGCACGGCGATATCAGCCCTGCGCAAGCCAGCGCTTGCGGCCGGTGTGGGCCATCACGAACAACACGGCGAACCCGCAAATCAGACCAACCGATGCGCCCAGGCCGAGGTATTCCGGATGGAAGGGGCCGACTCGCAGAGTGATGGTCACATTGATGATTACGGGGATGAGCGCCGCGATCACCGGCGGCCAGGGACGGTCCAGGGCAAACAGCGAGCGCGCCAGAATCTCGATCAGGCTCCAACCGATCAGGCTCGGTCCCAGCGCCAGGAACGCCGATGCCACCAGCCGGGTGGAATCCGCCGTGAAACTGCCGCGCTGGAAGAGCAGCGCGATCGCTTGCTGGCGGAAGACCAGGGCGAAACCGCATCCGCACACCGCCACCAGGGCGGCCACCGCGATCGTCTTATCGATCAGCCGCAGAGCTTCGCGCAGGCGCAAGAGGCTGCGCAGGCGGGCGATTTCCGGCAGCAACGAATTCGAAATCGGTTGGACCAGTAAAGCCAGCGGCACCGCGACGCCGCGCATGCAATAATCCAGCGCCGCGGCCATTCCCGGACCGGCGTGGGTTGCATAGGCGCGGGTGAAGGTGATGTTGAGGCCGATGCCCGCGGCGTAGACCACAAAAAAGGCGGGCTTCATCAGAATCTCCCGCCAGCGTATCTGGCAGGGGGGAAGCGCTTTGGTGTCCAGGCCGGAACGCGCCGCAAAATAGACGATGGCCAGTTGCGCCCAGGCGCCGGCGGTATAGCCGATAGCAAAGGCGTAGACCCCGACGAACTTCCACAGACAAAGCGCGCCCGCGATGGTGAAGACATTGAGCGCGGCCTGGTAGAACGCCGCCGGGCCAAAGCGCCGGTGAGTGTACAGCATGGCGCAATGGACCGCGGCCACGCCGCCAGAGAGCGTGGAGAGCGCCAGAATCCGCAGGATATTGACCGACGTGCTGTAGTATTGCGGATCCAGGCCCGGCGCCAGGGCGCGCATGAGCCAGGGCGCGGCCAGCATCACGCTCAGCGAAATCAGCGAAAAGACCCAGACGAAGCCGCGTATCAGTTTGAGAAACAAAGCGGTGCGCTCCGCGCCCTGGGCGGCCGTGAGCAGGGGGACGAAAGCGAAGATGATGCTGTTGATCAGCACCGAATTGAGCATGTCCAGCGGGCCCATGGCCACGGCCAGCGAATCGGCATAGCTGTGCGTGCCCAGCAGGTACGCGATCAGCGCCACCCGGCCGACCCCCAGCACGTTGCCGGTCAGGACCCCGGCGACAATCGTCAGGCCGCCGCGCACCAGTGGGCTCTCCACTGCGCGGGTGATCACGCGTTCCGCGCTGGCGGCCGCCGATGATTCCGTGGAATTCAGTCCAGACCTCAAAATGTGCGGCCGCGCTTCCCCTCGCCGACCGCCTTCAGTTGCCCTCTACGCCGCTGGGGCGCCCGCGCTCCGGGCCGCCGCGAGTGCGGTTTCGTAGTTCGGGAAATCGGCTACTTCCTTGACATACTCGGCATGGCAAACCTTGTTGTTCGCATCCAGAACAAAGATCGCCCTGCTTTCGATTCGCAATTCCTTGATCAAAGTCCCGTAATTTGAGCCGAAGGACGCATCTTTGTGGTCGGAGAGCATTTTCACCCTATCCACGCCGAAGGCTCCGCACCAGCGCTTCTGGGCGAACGGCAGGTCCATGCTGACCGTGATGATGTCCACTCCCGGCAGTGTGGCCGCTGCCTCGTTGAAACGTTTGGTCTGCGCGTCGCAAACCGGCGTATCGAGCGACGGAATGACGCTGATGATGCGCACATGGTTGCCAGTGTCTTTGAGGGTGACGGGCTTCAAACCGCCGTCCACCAGATTGAAATCCGGAGCCGCATCGCCGGCCTTAAGTTCGGGTCCCATCAGCGTCATGGGGTTGCCCCTCATTGTGGTTGCTCCCGGTCTTTCCATAATTCCTCCCTTATGATGCGAGTGAATTCAATATTGTATCAACTCGGCGAACTTAGCCGGTTCGCAGACCGGCAGTTGGCAGGTGTAGTTACGGCAAACGTACGCGCTGGCACGCCCCTCCAGCGGGTTCATGGATGCGATGGAGGGAATGCCGGCGGCGAGCGCCTGCCGGGTCTCCGGGGAATCCACCAACAGCACCACGCGGCTGGGCACAAAGCGGGTGTGTAACTCGCGCAACAGCGCCCGCATTTCCACGGAATCGCGCGGGCCGGTCAGGATGATCTCGCGCGGATCGCCGAGCAGGAACTCGCAGGCTGTCAGCATCTGCGGAATGGCCACGGGCGTGAGCGCAAGCCGGCTGGCGAAGGCGGCTAGCGTTCGTTCCGCCGACTCGCGGAACAGGGCGCGATTGGTCATCCGCGCCAGGCGCACCAGGTTCATCACGGCCACCGAGTTGCCCGAGGGTTCGGCGCCATCGTAATCATCCTTCACCCGCAGCACCAGCCTGTGGTCGTTCGCCGCGGAGCTAAAGAACGCGCCCGATTTGGCGTCCTCGAACAGTTCCTTCTGCTTTTCGGTCAGTCGCGCGGCCAGTTCCAGGTGACGCCGGTCGAATTGGGCTTCGTAGAGATCGAGCAGCCCTTGGACGAACATGGAGTAGTCGTCGAGAAAGCCGGGAATCGCGGCGTCCCGCTCGCGATAGCGCCGCAGCAGGGCGCCGCTATCGGCATCGTACAGGTGGCCGATGACGAACTCCGCGGCGCGCCGCGCGGCCTCGGCGTAGCGGGCATCGTCGAGCACCGCCCCGCCTTTGGCGAAGGCCGAGATCATGAGGCCGTTCCAGGCGGTGAGGATCTTGTCGTCCAAATGCGGGCGCACGCGTTTGGCGCGAGCCGCCAGGAGAAGGCCGCACGCGCGATCGAGCGCGGTCTGCACTTCTTCGGGCGGCCGGCTGAAATGGCGTGCCGTCTCCTCCACGGTGTGCGCCTGGTAGAGAATGTTCTTGCCGGGGAACTCGCCGTGCGGATCGCTTGCCACGTTGGAGCCCTCGCGGACGCCGTACCGGTAACAGAACCAGCCGGCCGCGGGCTGGCTGAGCAGGGCGTGAATCTCCTCAAAGCTCCAGATGTAAAACGCGCCTTCGCCCTTGAGTTCGGGGTGCTCGGGAGAGATCGCGCTATCGGCATCTTCGGCCGAGTAGAAGCCGCCGCCGGCATCGGTCATGTCGCGCAGCACGTAATCGAAGATGGCACGGGCGGTATCGGCGTATTGGCGGTCGCCGGTGGCCTGGAACGCTTCCAGGTAGGAGATGGCGATCTGCGCCTGATCGTAGAGCATTTTTTCGAAGTGGGGGACGAACCAGCGGTCGTCCACGGAGTAGCGATGGAAGCCGCCGCCGAGTTGATCGTTCATGCCGCCGTGGGCCATCTCGCGCAGGGTGAGCAGCACCATGTCGAGAGCTTCCTGGTTTTTGGTGCGCGCGTAGTAGCGCAGCAGAAAATGGTGTACCGAGACGCGTGGGAATTTCGGCGATCCACCGAAGCCGCCGAGGCGCGAATCGAAGGTGCGGCGGAAGATGGAGAATGCGCTTTCCAGCGTGGCCGCGTCGAAGGCCGCGCCGCCGCGCGTGGGCGCTACCTCCACCTGTTTCCTGAGCTGCTCCACCAAGTTGCGCGCCGATTCCTCGATCTTTTCGCGATCGCTCGCCCACGCCTGCGCGATCTGGGTCAGGATGGACCCGAACCCCGGCTGCCCCCAGCGGCTTTCGGGCGGGAAGTAGGTACCGCCGAAAAACGGCTCGAGTTCCGGCGTCAGCCAGACTGACATCGGCCAGCCTCCGCTACCCGCGGTGGCCTGGACGAACGTCATGTAGATGCGGTCCACGTCGGGACGCTCTTCGCGGTCCACCTTGATGGCCACGTAATCGCGATTCATCAGCGCGGCGATCTCTTCGTTCTCGAAGCTTTCGCGCTCCATGACGTGGCACCAGTGGCAAGTGGAGTAGCCGATGGAAAGGAAGATAGGCTTGTTCTCCAGCCGCGCCTTTTCGAAGGCTGCCTCGCCCCACGGATACCAATCCACCGGGTTGTGCGCGTGTTGCTGCAGATAGGGACTCTTCTCTTGTGCCAGACGGTTGGTATGCATGGGAAGGAAACCCTCGATTTCATCGTACCAGCACCGTCCGCCACTCACGCGCGCAGCGGACCGGGCGAGGCGATGCGCGCTAACCCGGCGAAGGTGGAACCAAAGAGGCCGTGCATTTGACGCGGAGGCGCTGAGGCGCGGAGATAGAAACGCGGAGGGGGACGGAGGAAAGTCACACCTGAGAACGCGGAGTGAGCGGAGAAATGTGGGCTGCCGCCATCGAATTTTCGCGGGAGTTGGCGGCGGTTTTGGAGTGCAACGTGAGGCGGCTTCCCGCCGGGTCAGTCTGGGCGTTCGCCCGATACCGGAACTCCAGCGGCACCCGCCGAAGGCGCGGCCTTCCGCGGTGGAACCAATTGCTCGATCGGCATGCTGTCCGAGGGTGGATGCACCGGCACCAGCCCGGTCTTGTCGATGCCCGGCTGGCGGGGTTGTGCCGAACCGATGGGGGGCAGGAACGGGGACGTAAACTGGAGTTCCGGAACCGGCTGGCTGCCGGCGATGGGGCGCACGATTTCCGGTGTGATGATGACCAGTAGTTCGCTGTTGTTGCGGACGGTCGATCTACTTTGAAACAGCTTGCCCAATAGCGGGATGTTGCCGATGCCCGGGATTTTGGAAAGGCTCTCGGTCGTGGAGTTGTCCAACAGCCCTGCAATCACGAAGCTCTGCCCGCTCTCTAGCTCCACCTCGGTTTGCACCTTGCGGGTCGAGATTGCGGGAACCGTTGTCCCCGCCACGGTGACGGAATTCGTGTAGTCCAACGAACTGACCTCGGGCGAGACCTGTAGGCGTATGGTGCCGCGCGGTGTCACTACGGGCAGGAAACCAAGTTTAATGCCGAACTCTTTGAAGACAATGCTGATTGAGTTGGTACCCCCTCCCGCCTGAATCGTGGGAAACGGGAATTCCCCACCCGCCACGAAATGCGCCAGAGTGTTGTTGATCACCATCAGGTTGGGCTCGGCAAGGAGTTGCAACTGACGTTTAGCTTCCAGCGCGTGGATGGCCGCCGCCAGGTTGAGGTCGCGGCGGAAGAGGAAAAGATTGACTGCCTGGCTGAGCGAAAACGGCGGTCCGCCAGTCTGGCTGAGCGGCGCACCCGTACCGGCCGCCGTGCTTTGGTTGAACGCAGTACTTGCCAGGTTGAGGCCAAGGTCGGAACTGGCGGAGCGATCTACGCTGGCGAACTTCACCCGCAGCAGGATCTGGGGCTCGACGGGGGGAACGTCGACGCGGAGCAGATTGACGGTCTTGCCCAGCGTGGTGGCAATCGCCATCACGCGGTCGGCGGAAAATATATCCATCACTCTGCCGCGTACGAAAGCGGTGTCGTTGTCGAGTGTGACGTCCACATCGCCGCCGGGCAGGTCGCGCGCAATTTGCTCGCGCACGGCGTTGAGGCGTTGGGGGCTGGCCCGCACGATGAGATCGTAGGTGACGCGGGTGTCGTTCTCTAACCAGACGACCAGCGAAGTCTCGCCGGGCAGTTTCCCGTTGATGAGCACTTCCTTGGGGCCGATCGCGACCGCTTCAATGAGATCGCTGTTGGCGGCGGCGATCCGCTTGATCTTGACCGGGCTGTCGATCATTAGCGCTTTGCCGACCGTCACGGTGAGTCTGGAGGCGATGTTGGGGGATGATTCGGCCGGATTCTGCGCGGACACGGCAAGCGATGCCCATAGCGAAATGAGAGCCACCGGCAGTGTTCTTGACCAAATTGGCACTTACCTGCCCTCCCGCTTGTTGTTCATCCGGACTTCGCTGCCTTTCGGCGCCCTGGATTGCATGCGGGAATCATCGGCGGGATTTGATTTCAACTTTAGGGCGGTTCTGTTTCTCAAGACATTTGAGGCGCCGCTAAAGCTTCGCGGTCACCCGTCCGATAGATGAGTGGGCGCCAGTGCAGTCTGGCGGCCATGGAACGGGAACTGGAGAAGGCCGTGGAATCAGATAACAGAATTCGGATCGTGCTCTACACGCAGCAACCGTTTGTTGCCCAAGGATTGGCCGCGGTGTTCCACACCCACGCGGATCTGGAACTGGCGGCATGTCGCGATAATCTCTCCGGCACGCTCGACTGCCTGAACTCCAGGCGGCCGGATGTCCTGCTGGTTCACCTGATATCGGGAATCAGCCTGTCGGATTTGCGCGAGATACGGTCTGCCGACATCCGCTGCCAGATCATACTGTGGGGCCAGGAGCTGGGGGGCGATTTCGCCTTTCAAGCGATGCAGTTGGGGGTGCGCGGCATTCTTCCCGGCAACACATCGATTGAAGAGTTCCTGGCGGCTCTGCGCAATGTCCATCGGGGCGGGCTGTGCTTTGAAAGAGACCTGCTAGAGAGCGTGCTGTCGCAGCAGCGAGTTGCCCTCACCCCGCGTCAGGGGCAGATTGTCTCACTGGTGGCGCAGGGCCTCAAGAACAAGCAAATTGCGTTTTCGCTGGGAATTACCGAAGGCACGGTGAAGGTGTACCTATACAAGTTATTCAAGAAGCTGGGGATGAATGACCGGCTGGACATGGCGCTGTATGGGCGCAAGAACCTGTTCGGCGGCCAGCCTGGACTGGAGAGAAGGCGGGACACTCCACCGCCGGGACAGTTTGCGGGCAAGCCGGTTGTGCCGCGTTCGCTTTTGCTGGTGGCCAGAAAGCAGCCTGAAATGCCGGTGGTGCATTGAGCGGCGCGGCCCCGGCGGCGGCTCCGCTCCTGAGGTTGCGGGGGGCGCATAGTACAATGAGGCAACTGGAGTTGTCGCCCCCATGAACATCCGAATCGCCGCGGTCCTGATGGGCTTAGCGGCCACCGCGCTGCCCGCTTTCGCGGCCGAAACGCCGCCCGTCCGTCCCAAGTCCGGCAAAGTGGAGATTATGCCCCTCAGCGAAGTGAAGCAGGGCATGACGGGTATCGCCTGGACCGTATTCCAGGGCACGGAACCCGAGCCGGTACCGGTGGAGATCATGGGGATTTCCAAGAACATGTGGGGCCCCAGGCAGGACATCATCCTGGGCAAAATGGGCGGCAAGGCGGCGCGCACCAACGTTGCCAAGGGCATGAGCGGCAGCCCGGTGTACATCGATGGAAAGCTGATTGGCGCGGTTTCTCTGGGGCTCAGCCAGTTCTCGCCGGACGCCATCTGCGGCATCACGCCGATCGAACTCATGCTGGAAATCAACGGCAGCGATAAATCCCGTCCCGCCGCGGCGCGCACGCCCGGCAAGACGGTGGCGCAGAACGCGCAGGCCGGTGGCGAGGGAGTTCTGGAATCGCTGGTACCGATCGATTCGCCGCTGGTGTTTTCGGGAATCAATGGCGATACGCTGCGCGACTTCAGCTCCGTCTTCCAACAGATGGGCCTGCGCACAGTGCAGGGCTCGGGCGGCGTGCTGACTCACGGCAGCAAGCCGGTGGCCGGTTGGGAGCGCGCGCTGAACCCGGGCGAGAGCGTGGCCACGGTCCTGGTGGATGGCGATATGGGGGTTAGCGCGTTCGGCACGGTGACTTACAACGATGGTAAGCGCGTGCTGGCGTTCGGGCATCCTTTATTCAACCTGGGGCCGGTGGATATGCCGCTGGCCAAGAGCGAAGTGGTGCTGACCCTGGCCAGCCAGTTCCAACCGAGCAAGATGGCCAACGCCACGGAGATTGTGGGTGCGCTGCGGCAAGACCGCCACAGCGGCATCATGGGGGAACTGGGGGCCACCGCTCCGATGATTCCGGTGACCCTGAAAGTGCGCTCGCTGGATGGCAAAGAGGCGGTGCTCAGCGAGAAGGATTTCCACTTTAACGTTTTCGTGCATCAGAAGTGGACGCCCACGCTGATGATGCTGACGCTCTACAACTCGATTTCGAATCTGAACGATTTTGCGGATGACGCCACGTACCGGCTGAACGGCAAGGTGGAGATGAACGGCCCGCGCAATATCGGTCTGGCCACCATGCAGGCGGCCGGCGATATGCCCATGCCCGCGCCCATGGCGCTGGCCCTATGGCTGGGCGACAAGTTCAACCGCCTTTACCTGAACAACGTGAATACGCCGGACGTGAAGGGCGTGACCCTGAGCCTCGACCTGCTGCCGGAGCGCCGCGTGGCCGCTATCGAGACCGGGTGGGTGGCCAATACCGAAGTGCGGGCGGGCGACGACCTGCCGGTCAAAGTTTCGGTACGCCCGTATCGTGGGGAGCCGATCCAGCGCGAAGTCATCGTGAAGATTCCCGCCGGGCTGGCGAAGGGCGATCACCGCATCCTGCTGAGCGATGCCGATACGCTGAACCGCATGCAGAACGCGGCGGGCTTCATGAACCGCTTCATCGATGTGCCGCAGGCGGTCTCGCTGCTCAATCAGGAGCGCATTAACAACCGGCTGTATGTATCCCTGGTGAAAGCGAGTCCCACGGCTTATTACGACGATAAGACGATGCCGAGCATGCCATCGAGCGTGCTGAATGTGATCCAGGCGGGGCGCGCCAGTAACCGGGCCATGGTGACCACGCCGGAGACGGCGTCGGAACAGACCTCGATTCCGTTCGATTACATGGTGACCGGCAGTTACTCCCTTCGAATTCACGTCAAATGAAGACACTCATCCTGTTGCTGGCCGCGTCCAGCGCTCTGTCTGCCGGCCAGACTCGCACCTGGACGCAGGGCGAAGCCGCCGATTTCGAAAAGGGGATTCTCAAGAACCTGTCGCTGCGCAGCGACGGGCGGCTCACGCTGGCGCCGCTCTCGCGCGAACTGTTCGACACGGCGTCGGCCTACCTATGGGCGCTGGCCCGGGATTCCAAAGGCAACTTATATGCCGGGGGCGGCACCAGCGCCAAGCTGTATCGCATCCCGCCGGACGGCAAGGGCGAGATGCTGGCCGATCTGGACGCGCTAGAGATCCACGCGATCGCGGTGGACAGCCGCGACCGCGTGTATGCGGCGACTTCGCCCGACGGCAAGATTTATCGCATCACCGGCAACGGCAAGCCGGAAGTGTTCTACGACCCCAAAGCGAAATACATCTGGGCGCTGGCCTTCGATAGCGCGGGCAATCTGTTTGCCGCCACGGGAGATCAGGGCGAACTGCACCGCGTGACTCCGGATGGCAAGGGCACGGTGTTTTTCAAAACCGACGAGACGCACATACGGTCGCTGGTCATCGACGCCAAGGGCAACCTGATACTAGGCACGGAACCCGGTGGTCTGGTGCTGCGCGTTTCGGCGGCGGGCGAGGGATTCGTCCTGTACCAGATGTCGAAACGCGAAGTGACGGCGGTGGCGCAGGCTCCCGACGGGGCGATTTACGCAGCTGCCGTTGGGAATCGCCAGCCGATTTCGGTGCCCGCGCCGCCCCTGGCGCCGGTGGCTCCCGCGCCGGCGCAGGTGGCGGTGACTGTCGGCGCCGGGGCGGTAGCAGTCCGGCAAGCGGTGCCGCCGCCTTCGACGGCTCCGGCCGGTGTGGCAGGTGGCAGCGAGGTGTATCGCATCGATCCCGATGGCACGCCGCGGCGTGTGTGGGGGCGTGCGCAGGACGTGGTGTACGCCATCGCGTTCGACGCCGCGGGCCGCGCCCTGCTCGGCGCGGGCAACAAGGGCAACGTCTACCGGATCGAATCGCCCACGTTGTATACCTCGCTGCTCGTGCTACCCGCGACCCAGGTGACGGCGTTCCAGGCGGGTCGCGACGGGCGTCTGTATGCGGCCACGGGGAATACGGGCAAGGTTTACGAGATTGGTCCGGGGTTAGAGCGCGAGGGTTCCGTCGAGAGCGACGTCTTCGATTCCGGCATGTATTCGCTGTGGGGCCGGCTCAGCTTTGAGGTCAACCTCAACGGCGGGCAGATCGCGATGGTTACGCGTAGCGGCAACCTGGACCGGCCGCAGCAAAACTGGAGCGCGTGGTCCGCGGTGCCGGCCGGCGGAAAGGGCGGCCGCGCGGCCTCTCCGGCGGCGCGTTTCGTGCAGTGGAAAGCCACGCTAACCGGCGGACGGCCCGAGTTCGATTCGGTGGACGTGGCGTATCTGCCGAAGAACCTGGAGCCGCGCATCGACGAGATGGAGACCACGCCGCCGAACTTCCGTTTCCCGCCGGCCTCCATGCCGCCGATCGCCTTCCAGGCGTCGCACAATCTGCCGGCGATGGGCAAGCGCGCGGGCTCGGGCGGAGGTTTGGCGGCGATGTCGATGGATAGTACACCGGCGATGCAATTCGCGAAAGGCTTTATCGGCACGCGCTGGGCGGCATCGGACCCCAACGGCGATGCGCTGGTGTTTACGGTAGAGATCCGCGGCGTAAGCGAGACCGAATGGAAACTGCTCAAGGACAAGGTGTCGGAACGCTACCTTTCCTGGGATTCCACCGCCTATACGGATGGCGAGTACCGCGTGCGGGTGACGGCATCGGACGCCCCGGGCAATCCACCGGCGGAGGCGCTTACGGCGCGCATGGAAGGCAGCCCGTTCTGGATCGACAACACGCCGCCGAAAATCACGACGCTAGTGGCGGTGCGCGCGAGCGGCAAACTGCAAGTGAAGTGGCACGCCGCCGACGCGCTCAACAATATCGCCAAAGCGGAGTACTCGTTGGATGGCAGCGATTGGAAAATGGCGGCTCCGGTGACGCGGCTTTCGGACGCGCAGGAACTGGATTACGAGCTCAATCTGGACGCTGCCCCGGGTGAGCACACGATCGCCGTGCGGGTGGAAGACGAGTATGGAAATCAGGCGGTGGAGAAGACGGTGGTTCGGTAAGCGCAGACGGGAACGCGAGAGACACTTCGGGCTGGAGAGGGGAGACTTTCTGAAGTTCGTTGCGGCGGCCGGGGCTTGCGGGTTTTTGCCGGGCGTATCCGGCCGCCAGTGATTTGGTTGGAATCTACGAAGACGTAGGAGCAGTGCTTATTACCTTGAGCACATCGAGCGTCCCCTCGTTTCGAT
>JANYAH010000171.1 GCA_025361425.1 Candidatus Solibacter sp.
ACACACTTGTTGCGAAACACTAGAGTAACAGATCTGAATAGAGGGTGAGAACGGCACGCCTGCCCCAGGGTATACTGACGACTGTCGAAAGGAGTTTTCCGAATGAAATGGCTACCGGCACTGTTTGCATTGTTCGCCTTCAGCGCTTTGGCCGCGGACATCAGCGGCAACTGGAAGGCGACGGCGGAGGGGCCGAACGGCTCCATGGAGAGAACCTTCACCTTCAAGCAGGAGGGCACTAAGCTCACCGGCGAGACAACCAGCGAGTTCACCGGCAAATCAACCATCACGGACGGCAAGGTAGACGGCGATGCGGTGACGTTTACGATCGCGGCGAAGTTTGGCGATCAGGACATTAAGCTAAGCTACAAGGGCAAAATCGCAGGCACCGAGATCAAATTCACCAGTGAGATGGCCGGCGGCCCTGGTGGCGGCTCGCCAATGCAGTGGACTGCTAAGAAGATGTAGAGCGGGGCCGTTCGGCTGGGAAATCGCCCTGGTAATTGACGCGGAAAGCCCGGCGCTTTAGCGCCGGGCTTTGCAAAGAGCCTGCGGGACGCTTACGCGCAACGGCGGCGGCGTGTCATCACACCAAGGGTGCCCAGCACCGTCAGCAGCAGAGCGACGGAACCTGGTTCGGGAACCGCGCTCACACCGGCGTCTTTTACCAGGTACCCAGGAGCGCCGGATACGTAGTTGCTTAGAGAATCGCCGAAGACCCAGTTGACGCCATATGCATCGTTCGTGCCAAGCGTGCGCGGCGCGCCGGTCCCAAGACCTGCCCAACTGGTGCTAAGCTGAGCCGCCGTCGGCGCCTGAATCACGAAACTGGCTAGATCGATGAAGTGCAATCCACTACCTTGTTTGGGCAACCATGACGTGTCAGTATTTTCATAAATCTTAGCTGCCTTATCGCTAAGGTCGGCAAAACTCAAGTTGTACCCGTTGGCATACAAGGGCTGGAAATCGGGGTCGCTGGGTTCGTTCGCAACGACGGCAAAATGGCCGCTGCCGTCAGTTATCCAAATATTCAAATACGGAGCCGTATACGGCCCGCTGCCAGACGAAAATCGTGCGCGATTGTCTAGCCGAGTGATTTTCACGGATGAGATGTCGCCCAAGGTCATGCCGTTGACGGCGTTCGATCCGAGTGCCGCCTTCTGGCCACTCGCAGCGATAACGAATTCATATGTTCCGGCGGGGGATAGGGTGCTGATAGTGGGAGTGCCGCGGATAATGAAGGGCGTGAACGAATCCGCGTTCGCGTTTTGACATGCTGCGATCACAATCGCAGCCCCGAAGACTATCCGGGCAGGCAGTTTCAAACCAACTTTTCTGAGCGTGCTCGTCATATTACCGTTCTCCTTTACAAAGCGCGGCGAACTGGCTTAAAACACATCGTCCCCAGTCCTTAAACTGTTCAGCGCCGTCCGCCGGCGGCGAGTGACTGGATTCACCTGCCACAAAACGGCCGGTGAGACCCCTCCCAGCTTCAGATATTCGGGAAATCGTGGGAAATTTGTAGAAAATACTACCCGCGCCGGGGCAAGGAAAGCCTCACTGGAACTAGTCCTGAGGCAATAGTTCGAGTGTACCGACATGAAATTTGCAATTTAATAGCCATATCTGGCGGCCTTACATTAACCCATGAAGAATTAGACGCTTAGCTAGAATGGGAGAATTGCGAGGTTCCTGATGTTAGCCCAAACTTTAGCATGAACTCCTCAGTTTCGGGTGTTCGGCTCACGCCATTCCAGTGAACTGCAAAGAAGATGTAGAGTAGGACGGGCCGCGGCCTGCGCAGGGTGGCGATACCGCCGGCGAGTCCTTCAGTAAGCCGGACCGAGCGG
Source organism: Candidatus Solibacter sp. (assembly GCA_025361425.1). Classification (GTDB taxonomy): domain Bacteria; phylum Acidobacteriota; class Terriglobia; order Bryobacterales; family Bryobacteraceae; genus Solibacter. The sequence goes on from JANYAH010000171.1 coordinate 1,851, forward strand.
GGAGTACTCGAAGCGGCGCGGATCGAGACCGCGTTCCTGCAACATCCGGATGCAAGAATCGGTGGAATCGCCGATGGCTTCGATGCGCCGGAAGGGGAACGTGGCGGGCGTGTAAACTTCGAGCGCGACCATTTTGCCGGCCAAGGCAGTGCGTTCTTCGAGCGTGAGCCGGTCGGGATTGCGGCCGAGGGCTTGGCGAGGGTCTCTGGCGGCGGATGCAGTCATGCTCTGTGAATTGTATCAGCCCAGGAGCAACGCGGTAAGGACGGCCCAATACAGCGGCCCCACCTGCGACTTTGCCCAGGACTCGTAGAGTGGGCCGTGTTGATTAGGATTGGTTGCAGCCAGGCCGCGCATGCCGGTCTTAAGACCGGCTCCGAAGGTTTTTTCGAGTAGTGGAGTGCCGTCTTGCGGCCGGTTTAAAGTGGCCTGGATCAGCATGCTGAGCTGATCCACCTGTTGGACACAGGTGGAGCCGGGTTCCACTTGGAGGGTCAGGATGCCATCGGCGTCTTTGGGTCTCGGTCTCTCGGAAATCTCGGTGGTGCCGCGTGCGTCGGCGGAAACAATGGCTATGAGATCGTGGCCTGAGGCGATGGCGAAATGCCGCAGGGCTTCGATGACGATGCCATCCGGATGAATCTGGCGGATGTGTTGGGTCATCTCGTCGGGACCCATGAAGCAGGAACTGAAGAGCGCTTTTCCAGGGGTCCAACTGGCGATGATAGCGAGGCGGAGGCGTTCGGGTTGGGGCAGGAGTTTCAGGACGGCGTCGTGAGTGGTGTGGATCACGCCGCCGGATGGCGCCAGCAAGGCCAGCATGAAAGCGTTCCAGCGGTGCGTGTCGCGGGCTTCGGGTTTAGCGCCTTTGGCTAGGAGCAGGCGTACTGTGGCGGTACGGCCGTATTGGGCGGCAAGCATGAGCGGTGTGCGTCCGTCCCGGTCCCTGGCTTCGAGGTCGGCGCCTTTGGTAAGTAGCGCTTCGATCTCTTTGACTTTACCTTTCCTCGCGGCTTCTAAAATATCCATTGGGGCGTCGGCGGCCAAGAGGGGGAAAACGGCGGCGAGAAGAACAATCCAGAAGCGCATACTACTGTTTTAGCAGTGTAGTGGTGTTCGGCGCTTCTCCCTGGGGATGTGGCAAATCCGGTGCTACTGTTCTTTATTAGATATATATATGCATCAGAAGAACCGTAGTAATAGGCCCTGTGGAAAGTGTTGAATATAGGGTAACGTATACGAAAACCAGCTAGTTGCGGTTATGTCTGATGGAGGATAAAGGTTCGGAAAAAAACGGAAAACCAGCCCTGTCGCGGGATTTTAACAGTTTTTCTCATGCCCTGCGATAGAGCAATTGTGGAAAAGACAGCAAGTTATTTGTAATGAAAGTATTGGACTGTGAAGTAGTCTGTTGAATACCTGCTATGCGGTGACTTATAGACGGCTTCGGGGACGATTGCTCTCCTGGGCATGAAAGGCCTTGACGACGCCGCCCGTGGACATGCGGATAGAGAACACCGTGGCCGCCCAACTCGTGCAGGACAACGCGATAGTAGTAGGCAATTCCGAGAGAACACAGCAGACTGCGCCGCGAACGGAGGGGCGGAGGTGCCGGATTATCGCGTGAACATCGCGACGAATCCGCCGCCGGACCGCAGGTCCACCGACAAGGAATCCCTGGACGACAGCGTGAGGTGTTCCACCTTGACTGCCGCTGGTTCCGAAGTGTCGCGCAGCAGAACGGCCTGGTAACTGGCCGGCCGGTTGGACGGTTGGGCCGATTTCGGTCCAAGGAAAGATAGATCGAGGCGGACGTTGCGCGCGGTGGGGCCGTTGGTGACGGCCAGGAACCATGTGTTCCCACTACGCCGGGCAAAGGCGGCAACATTGCGAATCTCGGAAACCGGCAGAACAACCGTCTCATCCCAAACACTTGGAATCTTCTTCAGAACATCGACCGATGGATTTGCCAGGATGTGTGCCGGGTGTGCCACGTAGACCAGAAGCGGCGCCTGAAGGATGACGGCATTGGCGACCTGATGCGCCCACGTGGTGTCGGCAATCAACGCGCCGAAGTGTGTGGGTGTGTAGTCGGCCATCCCGGCCAGCATCCGGGTGAACGGCAGGACCACGTCGAGTTGGGCGTAGGGCGGAAAGAACTCCATTCCGCGAACGGCCTCAATCCCCACAATATTCGGGTAGGTCCGCTCCAAGCCTGTGGGCTTGTTAGCCCCATGAAAATCGACCATCAGTTTGTGCTTTGCGGCGGCTTTCGCAAACATCTCGTACAGGTCGACAACCTCTTTGTGTTCGTGGTCGAAGAAGTCGATCTTCAATCCGGCGATACCTACACGGTTGGCCATCTCTAGGTTCTGTTCCAGCACCTGGGGGTCTTGGATCGAAGAGCGGATGTACCAGACGAATGTCTTCACACCACGTTCCCGCGCGTAGGCGACTACATCTTTCAACTGGGCTTCGGACCACTGGCTACGCCAGAAGTTTTCCATGACGATGTACTCGAACCCCAGTTCCGAGGCTAACCGAGCCATCTCTTTCTGGCCCTCCGGCGACGAGTTCGAGCCGTCCAGATAGCTCCAGACGGCGCGCCCCGGTTTGATCCAGTCGGTCTTGAGCCCCTGCGGGAAAAGCCCAGGATCGGGCGGCGGCGCCACGTTGTGCACGATGTCGCAGTTGAAGAGCGCGCTCCAGTCGCCGCCTATCATCACGATCCGCCAGGGAGTCGTGATGAGACCCGTGATTGTGGCGGGCGTCTTGAAACGCTCGACGTCCTTTGCATAGCGCGAACGGAATCCGAAAGTAGCCGGCGCCGAATGGCCCAGTCGGGCGTGAAGAGCCTGGGTGCCGTCCGCCTGGAATGACATGCCGCTGTAGCCGGTGAGCCCTCCTTCAGTAATCGACGCGTAGGCGCTCTTATCGGGCAACACGAATGTGAACGGCGGGTTTGTCCACTCGCCATCCATCATGCCCTCGATTGTGTTGGTGGTTGTCCGCCACGGGTAAAGGCCTTCGTAGCCGGAAACGTAGTTCTGTGGCGCGATGACGCTTCGCGCCGGGACGCGAAAGACGGTTGCCTCATCGGGGGTCCTGGTGCCGCTGCCGGGGACGATGTGCCGGAACGCGACGCCGTCGTCGCAGGCGCGGACATCGAGCGTGTAGGGGGCGCCGGTTTTGGAATAAGTCAGCGCAATCTTAGCCCCATTGCACCGGTTCACCGCCGTGGAGTGCGGACCGTACCAGGGATAAGTCTCATCGACGCGGTAGGTTTCCGCCGTTCCGATCTGCGCCCCTTCACCCAAATTGACCCGATCCACCACGATGCCCAGGGGCGATGAATCGATCACATTCTTGCCGCGGAACGCGATGCTGTACTCCAAGCGGCTCTGGGTGTCGGTAGACAAAGTGAAACGGACAAGCCCATCCGGGCTCGCCACCACAACCTCCGCCGCCGCGGGGCAACTTAGTCCGACAACAAAGAGCAGAAGAACCGAATATCTCATGGCAACCGCCATTCTATCGCGCTTTGTCCGAAGGACAGGATCGATGTATCGGGTCACTCCAAAACCGGCTGCGGCTTGCTCGAGAACGCATCGACGGGCGAGTACAGCGTGGAGGCGTCGTCGTCTCCATTCCTGGTCGGCCTGTTTTGGCAAGGCGTTGGGTTATTGGCACTTGGGACCAGGCTAACTGCGGCCGCCAACGCGCTCGCCGGCTCGTTACGACCAATAGTTCCGATCCAAGCTGCGGTTTCGGTGTCTAGTCGCGACGGGCTGTCCGGTCCCCTAACTGATCGAGCGCCGTTCGAACTTCCTGTTCAAGGGCTCGAAACGCGGAGAGCTCGCGCAATGCGCCGTAGTCCCCAATGAGTTCCGCCACGCGACGCACTCGCTGAGTGACAGGGAAGTCGCGGAGCCTGCGTCCGTGCAACTCAGAGGCATCGCGGAGGGCTTGGTGAAGCAAAGCCTTCGGGAACGCCTCATCTTCGAGACGGTGTATTTGAGGAAGATTCAAGGCAGCCCGGCCTCGAGGCCGTCCCGCCGCCTCTCTGATTGCGTGTTCGTCGATGAGGAGCCAAGTCTCAGTCATCTTCACCGGCACGACACAGACCGCGGCCACATCGATTTCCGCTGCGTCGAGTCCGCGGATGATCTCTTCCCTGCGGACGTCATGCCCGACCCGATCGGCATCGCGGTGAACGAACAGCAGGTCGCAGGGATACAGGTCGATGGCCGTTCGGATCTGGTCGGGAAGCGCTTGCGGCGGCTCTCGAAGGCGCCCGAGATCAGCCCATTGAGACTCGACCGTTTCGGCGCCGCGCTCTCTGAGCACGAAGGACAGGATCGGAAGCAACGCCTGATCGGACGATCCTTCCGAAAGCAGAGTGTATTGGATATTCACTCAGGAAGCGGCTCCTAAGCCAGGCAGTATAAGTTGCCGCAAATCCTTCCGGTCGATCACTCTTCCCCGAGACCGGGAGTCCAACTGGCGAGGTTGAAAAGGGCTCAAGTAGGAGAGTAGCGCGCCACGAGACGCCACCGGTGCCTGACCCTTCGTGACCCGCCACGTACCGGGGAGCGCCCTCAAAACGAGTGCCTTGTAGCGCTTGGTGTCCCGGCTATATTCCCGGTGCTGCGCGATCAATAGATCCTCGTCGCGAACCTGCCCAACCACTCCAGGTGAGTGGGTGTTCACGATTACCTGACGCAGCGGGTTTCCGGCTCCAATCGGTTCATTGGGATCCACCGCGATGGCATCCAACAACTCCAGCATCGCGGGGATCCGCTCCGGGTGAATTCCGTTTTCCGGTTCCTCCAGACACAACAGGCCCGTGAATTCCGGATCCTGCTCCAACACCGACAACGCGAGGAAGCGCAGTGTCCCGTCCGAAAGAGATCTGGCGGGGTGGGGAGTACCGTTTCCGCGGACGTGAACCGTGAGCAGTTCGCGTCGCTCGTCGCGATCCACCCAGACTTCTTGCACATCGCCGATCAGGTCGGAGAGACGGTTGGCCACTCGGGCGTACACCGATGGTGCCGCGTCCTCTTGACCTGGCTCGGCTCTGGCGAGCCTATAGAGTGTTGCCGCCAGGTTCGAGCCGTCAGTGCCAAGGTGCCCCGATGTCGAGAATTCGTCAGTACGCCGCAGGGACGACGGTTCGAGTTGAAACCGTCGCCACGATTGCATCTCGCGCCTTGCCAACACCGCCGTCGGACTCTCCGCGGAGTTGGCCGTGGAGAGCACTGACCTGGGCAAATTCTCGGCGGGAACGTTCCTTGGAACTCCGGCATTGCCATCCTGGTGAATTCGAATCACCCGTCTGCCTCCGACTTGGTCAGTCGAAAGCAAAGGTGCAACCCTCCGCCCACGCAAGACAGAATCGCGCCATGGCTTCTTGGTTTCAAAGAGCAAATGTTGATTCCAATCTCTCAGGCGGATGTGGTTCAGCTTCTCGTTCAGGATCTCCAGGGGACCTGGAGAAGTGGCTCCGGGAGAGTGGTCGCGATATCCGATCAGGAGGTCGTAGCGCAGAAAGGTAACTCCGGCCTTGACCGGCTGACGGAGGTCGTCAGTTCCTTCGAAAGGAATGATCATTTCGGCCTGAAAGCTCATCTGCTGGGAGTATTGATCGCCCACCCGATGGAACAAGCTGCGCACGTCAGTCGTTTTCCTTCCCTCATCGCGAATAGACATTGCCGCGTCAATAAGAGTATTGTCCGCGAGAGCACTGAGAAACCCGATGGAATCGAGAAGATTCGACTTGCCGACGCCGTTAGCGCCCGCAATGCAGGTGAAAGGCCCGAATCGGACGTCGATATCGACAAGATTTTTGAAACCGGATACTTTCAGTCTGGTCAACATGAGCTATCTTCTCGTTACATTCTCTACGATACAGTGAAGCGGGAGTGCGCGGGGTAGGGGGCGAACCGGGGACTGCGGTTGACTACCCCGTTTCGGGCAACCCTCAGGTCCAATAATTGCGGTCGAGGCTGCGGTACTGGACGGCTTCGGCGAGGTGCTTGGCGGAGACAGTGGGGGAATGATCGAGGTCGGCGACGGTGCGTGCGACTTTGAGGATGCGGTCGTGGGCGCGGGCGGAGAGGCCCATGCGGCGGACGGCCATTTCGAGGGTGCGTTCGCCGGCATCGTCGAGCGCGCAGATAGTGCGGATGTCGCGGGCCGGCATGCGCGAGTTATAGAAGCCGCGCGCCTGTTGTACGGTGCGGGCCTGCTCCACCCGGGCGCGGATTAGGGCCGATGACTCGGCAGTGGTATTGCCGCGCAGCTCCTTAAATGGGACGGAGGGGATCTCGACGTGGATATCGATGCGGTCCAGCAGGGGGCCGCTGATCTTGCCGAGATAGTGCTGGATCTGGCCCGGGGTGCAGCGGCACTCGCGGGTGGTATCGCCATAGAACCCGCACTTGCAGGGGTTCATGGCGGCCACCAGCATGAAGCTTGAGGGGAAGCGCAGAGTCATCGTCGAGCGGGCGATGCTGAGCGATCCATCCTCCAGCGGCTGGCGGAGCATTTCGAGGACGTCGCGCGGGAACTCGGGGAACTCGTCGAGGAAAAGCATGCCATTGTGCGCCAGGCTCGCTTCGCCGGGGCGCGGTATGCCGGCGCCACCGCCGATTAGGCCGGCGTCGGAGATGGTATGGTGTGGTGCGCGGAAAGGGCGCTGATGCAGGAGTCCGGCGCCAGGTCCCAGGATTCCGGCAATGCTGTGGACTTTGGTGGTCTCAATGGCCTCCTCGAAGGTGAGCGGCGGCAGAATGCCGGCGAGGCGCTTGGCCAGCATCGTCTTGCCGGAGCCAGGAGGGCCAATCATAAGGACATTGTGGACTCCGGCGGCGGCGACTTCGAGGGCGCGTTTGGCCATGGTCTGGCCGCGCACGTCCCGGAAATCGGCTACCGGCTCGATTTCCTCCGAACGGCCATTGCGCGAGGCCACCGCGGGCGAAAACTCTTCGGGACGGGTGAGCAAGGCGACCACTTCGGCCAAGTAACGGACGCCGTATACATTGACGCCTTCGACCACGGCGGCCTCGGCGGCGTTTTCGGCGGGAACAATCAGGTTGGCGATGCCCTGCTCGCGCGCGCAGACTGCGATGGATAGCGTGCCGCGCACGGGCCGGATGGCGCCATCAAGGGAAAGTTCGCCGATGAAGATGTGCCGATCCAGGGCCTTGACCGCACCCATCGCGCCCAGGATCCCCATGGCCACCGGCAGATCGAAGCCTGCTCCTTCCTTACGTACATTGGCCGGGGCGAGGTTGATGGTGATGCGTTTGTTGGGGTAGCCGAAGCCGGAATTGATCAGCGCGCTCTTAATGCGCTCGCGGCTTTCACGAACGGCGACGTCGGGCATGCCGACCATTACGGAGTCGCGCGCGTTGCCGGAGGCGAACATGTCGACTTCGACATCGATCAGGTGAGCATCAATGCCATAAATCGCGGCACCGCGGGTTTTGAACAGCGCCATAAAAACCATAGTGGAGCAACGTGGAGAAAGCGCTCAACTATTTTTGTGGGGCTAGGGGGGGGTGGTGCCGGAGGTGGGACTTGAACCCACACGCCCAGTGAAGTGCGCCGGATTTTGAGTCCGGTTCGTCTGCCAATTCCGACACTCCGGCAAGGAGATCTGTTTCAGTTTACCACCTCCGGCGGCGGTTGGTGGCTGCGCCAGTCTGGCGCGAGGTAACCCTTTCGATAATGATGCGGCGGATGAAAACTGGTAATCCTTGCGCTGGGCGCCGCGGCACTGTTCGGCCCATTCGTGGCAGAGGGCGACCGCTGGTGAGCGGACATCCAGTTTCTAGCGGACATAAGAGCGCCCTCTTAGACGGATGGCATCGCGGAAGGATGGGCCACCACGAATCCGTAATTCCAGAGAGTAGGGTGACTGAAAGCGCTACCAATACGAATTCAAGTATTGTTGTGGCGCTGCTTGAGTTTGAGCAGTCACATCTTTAACTTATGCTTGTGCTTAATTGTGCACGCGCTTATAATGCAAAACGAAAGTCTCGGGTCCCGGGCTACCAAGCCCAATCTAAATTAGCGGGGTGTTACTTCATGAAAGGTCTACGTACGATCTATGCCATGTGCGCTTTGTTGCTGCTCACTGCCGGATTCGGCTATTCGCAAGCAGTCAACGCCACGCTGCTCGGCACGGTCACCGACAGCAGTGGCGGGATAGTTCCCAACGCCAAAGTCACCGTCACCGAAACCAACACCGGAGTCAGTCGATCCGGTCAATCCAACGAAAGCGGGAACTACACGTTTCCCGATCTGGCTCCAGGGCAGTACTCGGTCACCGTGGAGTTGTCCGGGTTCAAGAAGGAAAGCCGGAAGGATATCGCGCTTACTGTCAACAGCAGTACGCGTATCGACGTTCAAGTGACGCCCGGCAGTATGACGGAAATCGTGGAGGTCACGGGAGCGCCACCGCTCCTGCAAACCGACCGCGCCGATACTGGTGCGCAGTTGGAGGCGGTGCAGACGGCCTCGCTTCCTCTGGGCACCAACCGCAATTATCAGTCGCTGTTAAACCTGGTGCCCGGCACCACGCGGGCGTCCTATCAGCATTCGCAATTCTTCAATGCCGCCAGTTCGCTACAAACCCAAGTGAACGGCCAGATGCGGATGGGGAACAGCTACCAGATTGAAGGGATCGACAATAACGAGCGCACGGGCCTGCTGCAGATCATGGTTCCGCCGATCGAAGCCATTCAGGCCGTGGACGTCTCGACCAGCAACTACGAAGCGTCACTGGGCCGCGCGAGCGGCGCCAATACCAACGTGGTTCTGAAATCTGGGACCAATGATTTCCACGGCGCCGGCTATGAGTTCCTGCGCAACAGCGCCCTGAACGCACGCAACTTCTTCGACGCTTCGGTGGGACATCTTGCCTACAACTATTTCGGAGGCAACATCGGCGGCCCCATCAAGAAGAACAAGATGTTCTTCTTCGGCGATTTTCTGCGTACCACGGACCACCAGGCCAACACCAACCTCGGCACCATTCCCCCCAGCAGTTGGCGGAGTGGCGACCTGAGCTCCGGCCTGACTCTGGCAGCGCCGGTAGTGGTCTACGACCCGGCCACCGGCAATGCGGATGGCACCAACCGCACTCCCTTCGCCGGCAACCTGATCCCCACCAACCGGATCACCCCCATCGCGCAGAGAATTCTGAAGCTGGTGCCGGGTCCGAACCAGGCTTCGAGCGACGCAGCCCCGAGCAACAACTATTTCGCCCTGCTTCCCTTCACCAAAAACACGAATTCGTTCGACGTCAAAGTGGACGACAATGCTTCCGATAAGGGCCGGCTCAGTGCGCGTTTCAGCTACGGCCGCCCGGTGACGTACCAGGCGCCCATCTACGGCCTGGCCGGTGGCTGGGCGCAAGGCGCATTCCAAGGCACCAGCGTGCAGAAGACCTATAGCATGGGCGTCAACTATAACCGCATCTTCTCGCCTTCGTTAATCAGCGAGTTCCGTGTGGGCGTGGCGCATTATCGCAACGACGCGTTGAACAGCGATTACGGCACCACCGCCTCCAAGGACATCGGCATTCCGGGCGTCAATATCGATACGTGGACCAGCGGCCTAGCCAGCATCAATATCAACGGTGGTTTCAGCAACCCGACTGTTGGCTACTCGGCCAGCATCCCGTGGCATCGCGCGGAAGCCAATATCAGCGTAGTCAATAGCTGGACGAAGACCGTTGGCAATCACACCATCAAGTGGGGCGGCGATTACCGCCGTCTACGCGATGACCTGCTGCAGACGCAGACCGTAAACCCGCGCGGCGCGTTCAACTTCGATACCGCCCAGACCTCGCTCAACCCCGGCTCCGGCGGTGTTCAGCCCAAAACCGGACTGGCCAACAATATGGCTAGCTTCCTGTTGGATGTCCCCTCCGGCGGCGGACGCGACATCGCGGCCTACTTCCCGGCTCTGCGGGGCCACCAGTTATTTGCCTTCGTGCAGGACAAGTGGCAGATCTCCTCCAAACTTACCTTGGATTTCGGCCTCCGCTGGGAGTTCTACCCGCCGCCCACGCCGGCGTTCTCCGGCGGTTTCTCCAACTACAATCCGGCGAACAACACCCTCGTTCTGGCCGGCATTGGCGGCAACCCCAAGAATATGGGTATGCAGAAAAACTGGAAATATTTTGCGCCGCGCCTGGGAATCTCATACCGCATGAGCAATGCCACGGTGATCCGCGCCGGTTTCGGCGTTAGCTACACGCCATTCCCGGACAACACGTACGCGTACAATTTCCCCGTGAAGCAGAACAACCAGTATTCCACCGGCGCCAGCAACTTCGCGCCCGGCGTCACCGGAACCGGCCAATTCTTCTCCATGGCCAACGGCTTCCCGGCTCCCCAGTTGGCCGTGATTCCCTCCAACGGGATCATCACCAACCCGTCACTGACGCAGAGCGACATCGTGATTCCGTTGGACTATAAGAACCCCAACGTGCAATCGTGGAACTTCTCGATTCAGCGCTCGCTGCCGCTGCACTTCACGCTAGACGTGGCCTACGTGGGCAACCATGGGGTGCGCACTTCCGCCACCTACAACCTGAACGTACCCAATAGCGCCGACCAGATGGGCAAAGGCGTGAATGGCCGTCCGCTCTATCAGCAGTTCCTGCGCACCGCCGATACGACGCAGTATTTCGTCGGCTATTCCTCGATGTACAACGGCTTGCAAGTGAAATTGAACAGGCGCTTCCACAACGGCCTGGCGATCACGACCTCCTACACCATGAGCCGCGGGATGGCCTTCCAGACCGGCGACGATGGCAACATCTGGAACTACATCAATCCCCGCCGCAGTTACGCGCGCACGGATTTCGATCGCCACCAGACCTTCGTGCAAAGCTACGTCTACGATCTGCCTTTCGGCGTCGGGCGCAAGTGGCTCAATCGCGGTATTGTTGCCAAAACCCTGGGCGGATGGCAGGTCAACGGCATTCTCACCCTCATGACGGGCTTGCCCATGAGCTTCGGGGCCAGCGGCAGCTCGCTCAACACGCCGGGCGCCAGTCAGACGGCCGACCAGGTGGCAGAGGTCACCAAACTGCACGGCATCAACACCGTCGCCAAAGGTGGAAGCCCCTGGTTTTCGCAGGCCAGCTTTGTACAGCCCACCGGCGTGCGCTTCGGAAGTTCGGGACGGAATACTCTCTCCGGACCTAACTTCTTCAACGTGGATCTGTCCATCTTTAAGATCTTTAACTTCACGGAGAAGGTCAAAATGGAACTCCGTGGTGAGTCTTTCAGCGTCACCAACACGCCGCAGTTCAGCCGGCCGAATACCGACGTCTCTAACTCCAACTACGGTTACATTACGGGAGTGGACGGCGGCTCCCGCGGTCTGCAACTGGGCGCGAAGATCAGCTTCTAGCTGACGGGGTTCCTCAATACACCCACGTGGTCGAGTTCCACCTCGACGACATCGCCGGGCGACATCCTTCGGGTGTTGCCCGGCGTTCCTGTATAGATGAGGTCTCCGGGCAGCAACGTCACCCACCCGCTGATCCAACTCAGTACGGCCGCGATATCGAAAATCAGATCGCTGGTGTACTGCTTCTGAATCGTCTCCCCATTCATGCGCGTTTGAAGCAGCAGCTTGCCGTAATCGATTCCGCTGACGATGGCCGGGCCGAGCGGCGCGAACGTGTCCGACCCTTTGGCGCGCCACCACTGCAAATCCTTTTTCTCGCCGCCCTGCCATGCGCGGTCGCTAACATCGTTGCCGCAGGTGACGCCGAAGATGGCGTCGCCGGCTTCCGCCGTGGACGCTTGGCGTAGGCGCTTGCCGACCACCACCACCATTTCGCCTTCCGAATGCACGTCGGCAGCGTCGCGCGGGATGACGATGGGGTCTTCGGGATTTTGCAGCGCGGTCACTGGCTTGTAGAAAATTTCCGGGTGCGCGGGTTGCCGGCGCGTGCCCAGATGGCTCCTATAATTCAGCCCCACGGCCATGATCTTGCCGGGTTGGCAGGGGTACAGCAACTTCACATCGCAGAGCTGGTGAGTCGCGCCGCTGAGGGTGAGGCCGTCAAACAAGCCTCCCTGGATCTGGTGGACGGTGTCGCCTTCCAGCGTGCCGTAGGAAATGCCGGAAGCGGATTGGTAGCGGATGTATTTAATCACGTCTTCGATATTGTAACTCGCACTTTCCGCGCCAAGCGCGGCGCGCGAGTCAACCCAGGCGGATGATTTCCCGTTCCGCCCCACGCGGCGAGGCGAACGCCAGCTTCAAGAGTGGCGGGGCAATCAGCGTGGTGGCCACCGACAGGAAGACGATGATGCCGTAGATGTTGTGACCGATGACACCCAAGGTGAGCCCGATCTGCGCCACCACCATCCCCACCTCGCCGCGCGGCACCATGCCTACACCCACCCGGATGGCATCTGTCCGGCCCATGCCCAGCGCGCTGGCGCCGCACGCCACGAATTTGGAAAGCACGGCGGCCACCAGGAGCACCCCCGCCAGCGTCAGCGTGCCGGCGCCGGCGAAAGCCGAGATGTCGAAGTGCAGACCGATACCCACCAAAAAGAACGGCACCAGGAGTTCGGCGACTCCATTGGTGAGGTCGGTGACCCGCCCTTCTGACGTCTCCGATAAAGCCATACCTGCCAGAAATGCGCCAACGATGGCCGCCACGCCCGCATAGACCGCGAGCAAGGAAAGCGCAAACAGCAGCGTCATAGCCAACGCGAACTCGCTCTCCGCCACGCGTAACCTGGCCTGCACGCGCGGCATCACGCGGCGCACGGTACGCGTGCCGAAGCGCGCGACAAAGAAGGTAAAGCCGAGGGCGAGGCCCGCGGTCAACGCGATGTCCAGGTAGTTGACCTTGCCCTTGGCCAAACCGCTGACGAGGGCGAGCACGACCAGACCGAGCACGTCGTCAACCACCGCCGCGGCCACAATGATGCGGCTCGCGCGCATCTCCAGCAGGCCGCGCGAGGCCAACACCTGCGCCGTAATTCCCACGCTGGTGGCGACCATCGCCGCACCCGTGAAGATGCTCTCCAACCGCGGTTCGCCCCAGAGCGTGCAGATTCCCCAGCCGGCGAAAAAGGGCACAATGATTCCGGCGACTGCCACCAGCAACGCCGTGCCGCCGACTTTCATCAACTCCGACGCCTTCACTTCCAGCCCGACGCGGAAGAGCAGAAACATCACACCGAGATCGGAAAGCGTCCGCAGGAATTCGCTGGGCGCCAACCAGCCAAGCACCTGCGGGCCAAGCAGGACGCCCGCGAGAATTTCTCCGACGATGCCCGGTTGTCCGAGGCGCTCGAAGAGTTCCGCCAGAAGTTTGGCCGCCGCGAAAACCAGCAGCATCGCGAGCGGAATCTCGGCAGCCGTGGGCATGAGTCCATTATGCCCCGAGATAGTACAGGCTTCAGCCGGCCAACGCCCGCTCGCGGACGTATCGCTTCAGAGCTTTGTGAAACCCAGTGCTACTGCGCCAGCGCCCGAATTCGCGCCGCGAACAAGGGAGTGGACGTTGGCTGGTCGGCCCCCGCCTCATTCTCCAGCGTCACCGCCACGGCATCGGCATTCTCCACCGTCCCGCGCTGGATATGCATCGCGCTGCCATCCGGCGCCGATTGGAACATGCCGGCCGCCTTCGCCTTGCCGTCCTTGACGATCCACATCTCGTACGCTTTACCCGAAGGCGCCGGCTGCAGATTGCCGGCAATCAGCAGGACGCCCTGCGACCGGCTGACAAACACCTTACCCTTGGGCTGCGCTTGTCCATCACCAAAGGTGGTGACCGTGGTGTCCGCGCCGGTGAGGATGGCGAACGCCTGGTTGACCGCGGTGAGTTCGATGGTCTGCTGGCTGTTCTGCTCGCGGACGCGCGCCAGTTCGTTCGCCAGGTCGCGCTCGCGCCCGCCGAAGTACACCGCCGCGAACAGCGCCAAGGCGAGCGCCGCCGCCAGGAAGGGCGCCCAACCGAAGCGGTGCTGCTCCACCCCCACACTGGCCAGGATGCGGCGGCGCAACCCGGCGGAGGGAGCGGCGGGCGGCGCCGTGCCTCCCAGCAGGGCCATCACTTCCCGCGCCCGCTTGATTCCTTGCATGCAGACCTCGCATTCGCGATTCAGGTGCGCGCGGATCTCGCTGCGCTCCAGTTCGTCGGCCACGCCGATGGCGTACAGTTCGTAATGTTCGCGCAGTTCGATACAGTTCATGCCGGCACCACCGCGCCCAGTTCCTCGCGCAAATTCTTGAGTGCCGCCCGCACCCAGGTCTTCACCGTACCCAGCGGTTGGCCCATGCGTTCGGCCATTTCGGCTTGAGACAACCCCTCGAAATACGCTAGTTCGATCACCTGGCGCTGCTCTGACGAGAGCTTCTCCACCGCGGATTTCACCCGGCGGGCGTTGTCGGAACTCAGAATGTCCTTCTCCATATCGCAGTAGCGCGCGGGTTCTGGCTCTTCGAATTCGCGGAGCTGGCGGTCACGGCCGCCGGCCGTCCGCAGGTAGTCGATGGCCCGATTGCGCGCCACCGCCAGGAGCCATGGGCCAAGCGAGCCCTTCTGCGCGTCGAAGCCGTGAACCCGATTCCATACGCGCAGGAACGTCTCCTGCACCAGATCTTCGGCGATGCCCGCATCGCGGACCACGCGCACAATCAGCGAGAACGTCACCCGGCCGTAGCGATCGTAAAGCTCGGCCAAGGCCTGGGGATCGCGCCGTTGCATACGCGCGGCGAGGCTGGTATCGTCTTCGGCGGCGTACACGGCCATCAATATGGGAAGCAGCATCATTCGGAGTATTTCGCGCGCCTTCCGCGCGCGTCTAATTGTATATACGGAGCGCGGACGCAAGCAAGATTTAGCGCGCGCGGCAATTTCTTCGCGCCCCGATGCGACGCTCGCAACGCGAAAGAGATCCAAACTAACGGTCGATGCATTTTTTTCTTGACTTTATTTCCGAAGCACCTTATATATGAATCACATTGCGATTTTTGAATCGCAAAATTTGATGTTAGGGAGAATCAATCGATGAAGACCGCAACCAAGAAAGCCGCCCCGAAGAAAAAGGCTGCTCCGAAGAAAAAGAAGTAGTCTGGGCGTCGCCCTGAACAAGGGCTGCAAACAGGTTATGACTCCAAGGCCCCGGTTTCCGGGGCCTTTTTCATTGTTTAGGGCTTTTCCCTCCGGTGCTCTCCTCCCTCTCTCCCTTCGGTTTTCTTCTGCAGCAGAACCCGGAACGTCTCTCCCATTCCGAACAGCAGCGTCTTGAGCTGCATGCGGCGGCGCAACTCCTCCGCCGCGCCGCCCGCGCCCAGCGCCGCCGCAAACTGGTCCGGTTCTCCGGCGGCCAACAGCGTCTGCGCCAGCGTCTCAAAGCGCACGGTTGTGAAGCCACACGCGGCGCCGCTCTCTTGGAGCGCGGTGAAGTTCACGTGCGCCGTGATGTCGCGCAACCCGGCGTCGGACAGCACGTCTTCGCGCGCCGTATGCCGCCGATATCCCATCAGCGTGCCCGCCGGAAAACGCACGCTCTCCGCGCGCGTGAAACCATAATCGACACTCAGCACGTATCCTTTGGTTAACGCCGCCGCCATGCGCTCGAGCCACGCAACCGCCTCCAGGTTCACTTCGTACCAACGGCCTTCCTCGGGCGGCAGGTAGTAGCGGCGCAGGTAGCGGTCCGCGTTTGCGCCAACCACTTCTCCGGTGTGCCAGCGGAAGACGCCGTCCGCCATCGCGACCCGTTGCTCATGGAAAGCGCCGTTCTGGTACACCGCGGCATCCACCGGAAGCGCGTCGAAGAACTCGTTGGAGAAAACAACACCGGTAAAGTTTTCGGGCATCGCGCCCAAATCGATATCCACCGCCACGTAGTTCCATGCGGCGAATGCCTCCGCCATCTCGCCCCGCCCCGCTCCCACCTCGACCACGGTAAACTCGCGCGGTTCGCCCATCTCGCGGTAGAGTTCGCGAATCCGCGCCGCCATCAGAATGCCGAAGACCGGCTGGATCTGTTCCGCCGTGAAAAAGTCGCCGCGCTTGCCGAACGGATCCCGCACGCGCCGGTAGTAGCCGTATTCCGGATGATAGAGGGCCACATCCATGAAGCGCCGGAACGGAATCGGACCGTTGCGCCAGATCTCCGCCGCCAGAAGTTCGCCGGCCGGCGTCATGCGCGCTGCTCCCGGTTCTGCGGCGTCTCCAGGAACATTTCCACCAGATAATCGTGCATGCAATCGTAGAGGTACCGCTGGAAGGTCCAGGCAAACTGCGGGTGTTCGATGTCGCGGGCGTGAATGGGCGCGTAGTAGGTGTGCAGGCCCAGCCGGCGATCCTTCAGTTCGATCACCAGTTCGACCGCGCCATTCTGCTCCCGCGCCGAGAAACTAAGCAGCGCGTGCTTGTAGCGGCGGGTTTCCACCAGCACTTTTTCCAGAGGGGTCACGGACTTTATGCTAGCGTGAAAAACGATGGCGTTGCCACCCACTGTCCGCGTGAAGCTCAGTTCCGAAGCTGCCGAATCCATTTCCATCACGCCCGTAGTGGTGCGGGAAATGCCGGTTCGCGAACTGGTGGAGTACATGCTGGGCGTTACCGGCAAGGACGAAGCGCGCGTCCGCGAACTCCTGCTGCGCGGTAGCCTGGTCAGCGGCGCTTCGCGATTCCGTTGGACTGGGTGGGACGCCGGCCTCGCGAACCTGCGCGAACTGCTGGCCACGTTCCCGGATCCAGACCCCTCGCGCCGGTTCGCCGCCGCGAATTGCACACGCGCCACGTTGCGCGGCGGCCGCCAGCCCATCGAGATTTCGCGCGAAGCTGGAGCCCGCAAGGGTTTGTTCCAGCGAGAGAGTTTTTGGGATGTGCTGATGACGGCGATCGACGGGGCCACCCCGGCCTACGCCGGATACTCGTACCGCGAACGCTCCGACCGTTACCTCCGCGTGTTCACCCAAGCCGAACTTGAACAACTCCGCGCCGCTAGCCGGCTGATCCGCTACTCCATCTTAAGCGACCAGATCCGCACCGCGGCGTTCACCCAAGCCGAACTCTACGTGAAACGAGAGGTGTAGTCCTACTCCTCCGGCAACTCTCCGGTATCTTCCGCGCGATTCTCGAACTTCGTCTGCGCGTGCAGGAATACCAGGTTCACGGTGCCGATGGGTCCGTTGCGTTGTTTGGCGATGATCAACTCCGCCAGTCCCTTGAGGTCTTCGCGATCGCGATTGTATACTTCTTCGCGAAACACAAAGCCCACCACGTCGGCGTCCTGCTCGATGGATCCGCTCTCGCGGAGGTCGCTCAATTGCGGCCGGTGGTCGCCCTGCCGGGATTCCACCGCGCGGCTCAACTGGGAAAGCACCATCATCGGTACGTTGAGTTCCTTGGCCAGCAGTTTGAGACCGCGCGAGAGCGCGCTGACTTCCTGATTGCGATTCTCAGTCCGCCCCCGCATGCTCATCAATTGCAGGTAATCCACAATCACCAGGCCCAATTGCTTGCGCTCAGATTTCAGGCGCCGCAGTTTGGCATGCATATCCATGAGGTGCAAACCCGCCGTATCGTCGATGTAGAGCGGCGCCTCCACCAGATCCTGCAGGCTCTGGTTCAGCCTGCGGCGTTCCTCTTGCGAGAGGTAACCGGTGCGGAATCGCTGGCTGTCCACCCGCGCCGACGCGCAGAGCATACGGGTCAGCAGCGACTCCTTGGACATTTCGAGCGAAAATACCGCCACCGTTTGTTTGTTCTTCAGCGCCACGTGTTGCGCGATGTTCAAGGCCAAGGCGGTCTTCCCCATGGAAGGGCGGCCGGCCACAATGAACAGGTCCCCACCATGCATGCCGCCGGTGTATTCATCCAGTTTCAGAAAGCCCGTGCTGACGCCCTTAACGCGCTTGCTGGGGTCCAGGAAGGCGCTGATGCCGCCTTCGTAACCCCGCAAGATCTCGTCGGGATTTAGCAAGCCGCTCTTCACCTGGGCCTCGCCCAGCTTGAGCAGGGTCTCCTCGGCCCCCGCCAGAATCTCGTCCGGCGATTCCTCGGCCATCATCGCCCGATTTCTCATGTGCTCGGAAGCGAAGATGATGCTGCGCAGCGTGGCCTTGTCCTTCACTAAACGGATGTAGGCGTCGACGTTGGGAATCTGCGGAAGGCCATCGTCCAGGGAAACCAGGTAGCTCAGGCCGTCGCAAGATTCCAGCTCACCGAACTTCATCAGCTCATTAGCCACGGTGATGCGGTCGATCTTTTCGCCGCGCTGGTACACGTCGCTCATGCGCTTGAAAATGCGGCGGTGCTTCTCCAGGCTGAAATCGTTGCCTTCCAGCGTGCCGGCCGCCTGGATGTAGAGGCTGTCATCCAGCAGAATGGAACCAAGCACGAAGCGCTCGGCGTCGACATTCGTGGGTAGACCCGTTTCGGTGGCGTGTTGCGCAGACATCGTGAATCACTAAGCGTAGCTGGGAGACAAGTGCATAAAGCGCCAAGCGCCCAAAAATAGCTGTGGATGAGCAACCTGACTGCAATCAGCAGATGGCCCGCTGTTTACACAGCCGTCATCAACTTTTCCACAATATTTGCAGTGCACGCCATGCCCTCCCGTTCTTCAAAAACACCGAGCTCTTATTCTGTTTTAGCAAATTACAGACCATTGGGGGATAGACTAATTTGGGAGGGCATGGAATGCCTGAATGGCTGGCTTCGCCGAAGATGTGGGGCGATATTTTCGTTGTGGGTGCGCCGATTGCGGAAAAGATCCTGCGCCCGGCGCTGGTGTATGTTTTCCTGGTGGTCGCGCTGCGTGTCTTCGGCAAGCGCGAACTGGCGCAACTCAACCCGTTTGACCTGGTGGTGCTGCTGTCGCTTTCCAACACGGTGCAGAATGCCATCATCGGCAACGACAACTCGCTGTCGGGCGGCCTGATCGGCGCATTCTCCTTGTTGGCGCTCAACTACCTGGTGGTACGCTTCCTGTTCCGCCACCGCCGTCTCGACGAGATCCTGGAAGGCGCGCCGACGGTAATGATTGATCATGGATGCGTCAACCAGGGCGCCTTGGCGAAGGAGTTGCTGACCACAGCGGAGCTGATGACGGTTCTCCACCGCCAGGGCTTCGAAACCGTGGAAGAGGTGGAGCGCTGCGTTCTCGAACCGGGGGGCACATTTGACATCAAGGGAATCAGCCCGCCTCTCGAAAAGCTTAACCACGAAGAAATTATGCGCGCCCTGAAGGATCTCAGCACCAGGCTGGATGCCCTGACGCAGGCGCGCGGCCCAGCCTGATTTATAATAAGGATGCCGGAGGAATGGGTGAGTGGTTGATACCGGCGGTCTTGAAAACCGTTAACGGGGAAACTCGTTCGGGGGTTCGAATCCCTCTTCCTCCGCCAGAATTCATCCAGCCGTGGTTTAGGTTTCCCGCATTGAGCCGAGATTGAGGACGCGGGTGACGGACCTCGCGATCATCAGTTCCTCGTCGGTGCGGATGACCCGCACCCTGACCCGGCCGGCTCTCGCCGAAATCAGCGGTGCATTCCTCGCATTGCGCTTCCGGTTAAGTTCGATGCCGAGAAAGCCGAGTCCATCGCAGATCCGCTCCCGGATCAACGGCGCGTTTTCGCCGATGCCCGCGGCGAAGACAAGTGTCTCCAGGCCACCCAGCGCCGCGGCGAAGGAGCCGATCCATTTCCTCACCTGGTAGCAAAATAGCTCCACCGCCTGCGCCGCCCGGACATCGCTGGCTTCACGCGCGCACAAGTCGCGCAGGTCTGAGCTGGTCCCGGAAACTCCCAGCAGGCCGGATTCGTGGTTCACCATCTTCTGAAATTGCGCCACCGTCATGCGCTCGGTGCGCGCCAGGTAATAAACCAGTCCTGGATCCAGGTCTCCCGTGCGCGTGCCCATGACCAACCCTGCCGCGGGCGTGAAGCCCATGCTGGTATCGACGCTCTTGCCGTGGCGCACGGCGGCCAAGCTGGCGCCATTGCCGAGATGCGCGAGGATCACACGGCCCTCCGCGGCAGCGGGATCGAGGCGGCCAAGTTCCTCCATCAAATAGGCGTAGGACAGGCCGTGAAATCCATAGCGCTCCACGCCCCTAGCCGCATAACGCCGGGGAATCGGCAGTAGCTTCGCGACCCGCGGCATGTTGCGGTGAAACGCGGTGTCAAAGCACGCCACCTGGGGCAGTTTTGGATGCCGCCGCCTGAACGCCTCAATCAGCCCGATTTCGCGCGGCAGGTGCTCGGGGGCATACACCGTGATGCGGTGTAGTTCCGCGAGCAGCTTCGGCGTGACCCGCTCCGGCTCGGAATGCTTCATGCCGTGCACCACGCGGTGTCCAACTGCTTTGACCGACGCGAAGACCGGCTGCGTCTCAAGCCAATCCAGCAGAAAATCCGCCGCCGTGCCGTGGTCGGCGAGTGCAAGGCGGCGCGAACCCGGCAGTTTTCCAGCCGGATCGGTGACGGTCAAATTCGTGCCGCTCAAACCGATTCGATCGATCTTTCCATCCAGCCGCCGCCGCGGCGTGTCACCTGCTTCATACACCGCGAACCGAATGCTCGACGAGCCGCCGTTGACCGTCAGGACGCAGGGCATCGCGGTTTTCATCGGTCAACTTCCGTGACAAAAACACCGGTCCGTCGCGCCGAGTACGGGGTCAACGGCCGAAAGTCCGGGAGCGCAGTTCTTCCACGGCATGGAACCAATCTTCTTGCGGCGAGCCCGCCGGACAGCCTCTAGCCTGCCAGAGTTCCTGAGCGAGGGCTGCGATGTCATCGTGTCCGAATGCGGCGATTCCATGTCCAATCGTAGCCGCCTGAGTTTGTCGATGAGCTTCTTGGGAGTGCTCGAGGGCTTGCCGTGACAGCTCGTGTGCCGTCAGGTGGTCCTGTTTACCCTGCTGCTCGGCAGCAACACGATGGGCATGCGCGGCAACGTCGTGTAATTCGGCGGCTCGCTGGTGGTTCTCGTAATGTGATCCGTTGTTCTGACGAGTGGACATATTTAAAGTGTCGCTTTCCGCCCTGGTGTGGGCTTCCTTTGCAGTCTTAAACTCGCGGCCGGCAGCGGAGTTATCCCTTTCTGCCTGCTACGAGCAGCAAAACACCGCCAATCAGCGCCACGGCGCCCGCGATGGGAGGCAGTGGTACGTCGTGTACCTTTTCCCGAGTGGCGTGAATCGGTCCGATGTCAACCACCTTTTCCGTCGTCGTGTACGTAAAACCACCCCACGCAAGCCCTAACAGACCAAGCACAATCAGGGTGATTCCAACCGCCTTGTTCACAATAGACTCCTTCGGGAGGCGGCAGCTACATGCAACCACCTCTGCCACTAACTAAGCAATCCGACAGCCAAACGGATTTACGCCATCCCAAAATCAGCTTATCGGACCGTTTGAGTTTCTCCGGGTCGTGCCGGCCGCGTAGGACTATTCCGACCGGAGACCTTTGGTCCTTCTCGTGCTGAGGGTAGATTGACCGATATCGTATCAAAGGAGAAATATGACGACATTCAAACTGTGCTTTTCTGTTCTGGCGGTAGTTTCCGTCGCGACTCTGGTAGGGTGCTCAACCACACCCACGCAGGTAGCCGACGTTTCGGGCAGCGTCCGCACATCGCTGCAGCAGGCAGGCCTGAAAGATGTCTCGGTAAGTCAGGATCGTGACAAGGGCATCGTGACCTTGGGCGGACACGTGGCTCGAGACGGTGACAAGTTACAAGCAGAAACCATCGCAAGGTCCCTCGCGGGGAGCCAAGTAGTGGCGAACCAGATTGCAGTGATTCCGCCCGGCGTCGAGAGTGAAGCCAAAACGGTAAACTCAGACCTGGACAAGGGTATCGAGAGTAACCTGCATGCGGCTCTCATCCAATACAACCTTAACGAGAGCGTGAAATATTCTGTCAAGAATCACGTCGTCACACTGACCGGTGAGGTTGACTCTCAAGCCAAGCGCGCGCGGGCCGAAGAGATCGCGGTTGCGATTCCTAATGTGCAGCAGGTGGTGAACGTGTTGCAGGTTAAAGGGCAAAAGGCCACTTCTTCGAAGTAAGAGTGGCTCAAGCTCGGCAATCGACACAATAAGGACATTATGCTTTGGACAATCATCGCTTTGTTTTTGATTCTTTGGCTTCTGGGATTCAGTTTTAGCATTGGCGGAAGCCTGATCCACTTACTGCTGGTTGTGGCTTTGGTGGTGTTAGTCATCAACCTGGTGACTGGCCGGCGAGGAGCAATTTAGGATCTTTTGCCAGAGCCTTACCGCGCCTTCTCCGCCTCTACCCCGCTACTTTTTCCACGCACGCCGGGCCGCAGATCCGTTCGACCGCGGCTTTGAATTCGCGGTCGGGACGGACTGTTGCCGGCACGTCGAGCAGCACGGAGAAATCGCGCGGGGCTTCCAGGCGCAGCCGGACGGACGTGGTTCCGGGCTTGCGCTTGAAAAGCTCTTCCAATGCCGCCGCGCGGTCCACACCGCCGTCGCGGCCGATCCACACGCGGATGGCGATCACGCCGGGAAAATCGATGCGCGCGTTATCCAGCGCCACGATATCCTGCACGGAGAGCTTAGGTGTCGTGTTCTCTTCGGGAAGCACCAGGGCGCGGACCATTACCACCGTATCTTCCATTACCTGGCTCGCCAGGCGTTCGTAGTTGGTGGCGAAAAGCAGCGCTTCCAAGCTGCCCGTGCGATCTTCCAGAGCCATCACGCACCACGGTTTGCCTTCGCGATTACGTTTGCGCGTGATGTTGGTGAGCACTCCGCAGATAACGACTTCGGTGTTCTTGGCGAGGCCCTCGAGGTTGGAGCTGTCGTGGCTGGCGAGTTCGGCCACTTTATCCACATAGCCGTCCAGCGGATGGCCGGTGACCCAGAAGCCCAGCAGTTCCTTTTCGCCCACGAGCTTTTCTTTGTCGGTCCAGTCGGGGACGTTGGGCAGGGGCATGGAGGGCGCTTCGCCGGAATCCAGGACGTCGCCGAAGAGGCCCTCCTGGCCGCTTTCGCGATCGCGTTGCGCACGCTGGCCGGCTTCCATGGCGCCTTCCACGGCGGCCCACTTCTGGCTGCGCGTGCCCTCCTGGGAATCCATCGCGCCGGCCTTGATCAGGCTTTCGATCATGCGGCGGTTGACAGAACCGAGATCCACTTTCTCACAGAACTGGTGCAGTGACGTGAAACGTCCCACTTCCGCGCGCGCCTTGCCGATGGCTTCCACCGCGGATTGACCCAGGTTCTTCACGGCGCCCATGCCGAAGCGGATGGCTTCGCCATCGGGCGTGAAACTCCACTCGCTGTGGTTTACGTCCGGCGGGAGTATCGTAATCCCCATTTCCCGGCATTCGTTGATGTATCTGACGATCTTGGCCGTGTTCCCGGTTTCCGAGGTGAGCAGCGCCGCCATGAAGTCCACCGGATAGTGGCCTTTCAGGTAGGCGGTCACGAAGGCAAGATATGCGTAGGCGGCCGAGTGCGATTTGTTGAAGCCGTAGCCGGCGAACTGCTCCATCAGGTCGAAGATCTTCTCGACTTTCTTCTGCGGGAAGCCGCGGTCCAGTGCGCCCTGAATGAAGCGCTCGCGCTGCTTGGCCATCTCTTCGACACTTTTCTTGCCCATGGCGCGGCGCAGCAGATCCGCATCGCCCAGCGAATAGCCAGCGATACGGTTGGAGATCTGCATCACCTGTTCCTGGTACACGATGACGCCGTAGGTTTCTTCCAGCAATTCTTTCAGCTCTGGCAGGTCGTAAACCACAGCCTTGCGGCCCCACTTGCGCTCAATGAAATCGTCCACCATGCCGCCCTGAATCGGGCCTGGGCGATAGAGCGCATTAAGCGCCGTGAGGTCTTCCAGGCGGCTGGGCTGGTAGCGGCGCAGGATGTCGCGCATGCCGCCGGATTCGAACTGGAACACGCCGCTGGTGATGCCTTTGCAAAAGACTTCGTAGGTGTCTTTGTCGTCCAGGGGAAGATCTTCCGGGACGATGGTCACGCCGTGGCGCTTTTGGATGAGGCGCAGCGCGTCATGAATCAGCGTCAGCGTGGTCAGCCCCAGGAAATCCATCTTGAGCAGTTGGAGTTTTGACAGGCCGTTCATGTCGAACTGCGTGACAATTTCGTCGCGGTTCGTCTTATACAGCGGTACTAAATCGCGCAGCGGGAGCGGCGAGATCACCACGCCGGCGGCGTGAACGGAGCAGTTGCGCGCCAGGCCTTCCAGCCGGAGAGCCACCTTCAGGACATCGTCGATGCGCGGGTCTTTCTTCGCCGCCTCATTGAAGCCGGGCTCCTGGTCAAAGGCTTCCTGTAGTGAAATATTGAGCGTCGCCGGTACCATCTTGGTGAGGCGCTCCACGTCCGCGAACGGCACGTCGAGCACGCGGCCCACGTCCTTGATGGCGGCGCGCGCGCCCAGCGTATTGAAGGTGATGATCTGCGCCACCTGCTCGCGACCGTACTTCTGCGTGACGTATTGGATCACCTCGCCGCGCCGGTTCATGCAGAAATCCACGTCGACGTCGGGGAAGCTGACGCGCTCGGGGTTGAGGAACCGCTCAAACAGCAGGCCGTATTGCAGCGGGTCGATGTCGGTGATCTCCATGGCGTAGCTCACCAGGCTGCCGGCCGCCGATCCCCGGCCCGGACCCACCGGAATCCCCTTGTCTTTGGCGTAGCGGATGAAGTCCCAGACCACCAGGAAGTAGCCCGAGAACTTCATGTCCTGGATCATCTTGATTTCGCGATCCAGGCGTTCGGCGTACTCGGCCAGGTCGTGCTTAAGCGCACCCTTGACCTGCATGGCTTCCAGGCGCGAGCGGCGCTTCTCAAAACCCATGCGCGCCACGTATTCAAAGTAGGTGTTGGTGGTGTGCTCGGCCGGGATATCGAAGCGCGGGAATGGGTCCACCACTTTTTCCAGCTTCACCTGGCAGCGCTGAGCGATATCCCAGGTGCGGTCGACGGCGTCTTCCAACTCGCCGAAGAGCTCCATCATTTCCTCGCGCGTTTTGAGGTAGAAATCCGGCGTGCTCCAGCGCATCCGGTTGGGGTCGTTGAAGTTCTTGCCGGTCTGGATGCACATCAGGATTTCGTGCGCGCGCGCATCCTCCTTGCGCAGGTAATGCGAATCGTTGGTGGCCACCAGCGGAAAGCCGGTTTCGCTGGAGAGCCGGACCAGCGCGGGCGTCAGGCGCTTATCCTGCTCCAGGTGGTGATCCTGCACTTCGAGGAAGAAATTCTTCTGGCCGAAAATGTCGCCATATTGGTGCGCCATGCGCCGCGCATCGTCATGCTTGTCGGAAAGCAGCGTCTCGGGAATGTGGCCGCGCAGGCACGCGGACAGGCCGATCAGTCCCTTCGAATGCGCGGCCAGCAGGTCGGTATCGATGCGGGGTTTGTAGTAGAAGCCTTCCAGGTACGCGGTGGAGACCAACTTGATCAGGTTGCGATAGCCTTCCTGGTTTTCGCACAGCAGCACCAGGTGGTTGTAGCGATCGGTATCGCTGCGCATCTTGTGGCCCTTCTGCGAAACGTATACCTCGCAGCCGATCACCGGATGGATGCCCGACGCTTTGGCCGCGTTATAAAACTTCACCGCGCCGAAGAGATTCCCGTGATCGGTCATGGCCACGGCGGGCATCTTCTGCTCGACCATGATCTTCATCAACTGGTCGATATCGCAGGCGCCGTCAAGCAGCGAGTAGTCGGTATGGCAGTGCAGATGGACGAAGGACATGGTTCAGGCAATTCCTCACAAGTCTTCGGGGGAGATCTGGAGTACCTTCTAGTTTACCGTTTTCCCGTGGGTCGGTGGCATCCAGCACTCCTGGAAGCGCCATCAACCTGGGCGGCAACTCGCTAACGAAATGCTTTGTTCGCGACTGTTTACGGCGGGCATGACACAATAATTACGGAGTGAAATATCTGAATATGGACCGGCGCTCTGTGGTTGGGTGGACGGCGGTAGCTCTGTCCGCTCTCTTCGCCTCCTTGGCCGCCTTCTGGGGTGCAGTGGAGGCATTTCATGAGGGATGGTATTACCGCGATTGGAAGATGAATGTGGCCATGACGCTCGCCCAATACCTGGCTCCGATGCTGGTATTTATGGTGGCGGGTGTGGTGGCGGTGCGCTGGCCGCGGGTGGGTGCGGCATTGCATCTGGCCTGCGCCGGGGCCGCCGCCATCTACTTTCACGGTGGGGCCACTCTGATTCTGGTGGCGCCGCTGGCCGTGCTCGCTTTGCTCTACGCTTTCGGGAGCTTCTCGCCAAAGTGGGCGGCGTGTGTGGTGGTTGCCGTCCCCACGTTGACCATGCTGATTTCAGGCGCGTACCCCGCTTATCTGGCCTTCGACCGGGTGGATGACGGCGAACGCGGCGCGCGCACCATTCGCGGCAACGGCGTGACCCTGGTGTGGGCGCCCCCCGGGCCCGGTTGGCCGGACGATGGCGTGAGCTGGGAACATGCTCGCACCACCTGCGATTGCCTGAGCGCCGACGGCCGGGTGGTGCTCCCCGCCCCCCAGCATGTCTGGCGGTTGCCTACAGCGGATGAGGCCGTGCGCACTGCCGTTCGCCACGGCGGCAATGCCGGCGGCTCCTGGGATGCAAAGGCGCGTACCGCCGCCTATCGTGTGCCGCCGAACAAAGAGTCGCCGCTCTGGCGGAAGTACTCAAAGATCGTCTATTGGTGGACGGCGACGGAGCGGGATGAAACCCACGCGCTGCGATTTGTGTGGAACGGTCAGGTCCGTGCCACCCTCAAAAAGGCACATTGGGGGTACCTGGCCTATCGGTGCGTGAGAGGTGAGTGAGAAGTCTGGTAGGGACGGGCAGATTCGAACTGCCGACCTGTCGCTTAGGAGGCGGCCGCTCTATCCATCTGAGCTACGTCCCCACTCATACAGATTGTACCTTTAAAGCGCTGAGCTTCTCCCCAGACCTTTGTTTCCGATATCGTGGCGGTAGTGCATCCCCTCGAACTCGATGTGACGGACGCCTTCGTAGGCGGCGGCGATGGCGGCCGGAAGGTCTGGCCCGGAAGCCGTGACTCCCAGGACGCGGCCTCCCGAAGTCTCCAAACGGCTATGCAGTACGCGGGTCCCGGCGTGGAAGACCGTGGCGCCTTTTGCTACGGCCATTTGCAGTCCACGGATCTCCTTGCCGGTTTCGTACTCGCCGGGGTAGCCGGCGGAGGCGAGGACCACGCAGACACTCGGTCCGGCATGCCAGGCGAGCTTGTGCCCGGCGAGTTTACCCTCGCTTGCGGCCAGTAGCGCGGGTACGAAATCCGATTCCATGCGGTGCATCAACGGCTGCGTCTCCGGGTCGCCCAGCCGGACGTTGAACTCCAGCACCTTTGGGCCGTCGGCCGTGATCATTAGGCCGGCGTAGAGGAAGCCGGTGAAGTTCATGGCTTCGACGGTCGGGTAGATGACCTGGTCCATCACCATGCGGGTGTGCGCCTCGCTCAGGATGCCGGCATCGCAATAGGCGCCCATGCCTCCGGTGTTGGGACCTTGGTCGTGATCGAAAACGGCTTTGTGGTCCTGGCTGGCGGCCAGCGGCAGAGCGTCGCGCCCGTCGCAGAGCGCGATGAAGCTGACCTCTTCGCCGGTCAGAAACTCCTCGATCACCAGTCTGCCCTTCAGAGTGGCCAGGGCGGCTTCCGCCTCCGCGGCATTGTGCGCTACAACCACGCCTTTTCCCGCCGCCAGACCGTCGGCCTTCAGGACCACTGGAAAGCCGAAGCGTCCCAGTGCCATGCGCGCGTGGGAGGCGTCCTCAACCGTGGTATAGGCGGGGGTCGGTATTCCCCTTTGTTGTAAAAAGTCCTTTGCAAAAATCTTGCTGCCTTCCAGGCGGGCCGCCTCGGCGTTCGGCCCGACGATGCGCAAGCCGCGCGCGCGGAATGCGTCCACCACGCCAGCCACCAGCGGTACTTCCGGTCCGACCACCGTCAGGTCCGCGGCGATGCGGAGGGCCGCATCCAGCGGCTCTCCCGGGATGCAGGTCGCCACCCGCGCCATGCCCGGATTTCCGGGGCACGCAAACACCTCGACGCCTTCCGACTGTGCCAGTTTCCAGCACAGGGCATGCTCTCTTCCGCCGCTACCGATAACGAGTATCTTCATACACCTTACAATGGTAGCAATGCCCGACCGGTACGACGTCGTAGTCATCGGCGCCGGCCACGCCGGCTGTGAAGCCGCGCGCGCCTGCGCCCGCCTTGGCCTGCGCACGGCCATGGTCACCATGAACCTGGACCTGATCGCTCAGATGAGCTGCAACCCGGCCATCGGCGGCATCGCCAAGGGTCATTTGGTGCGCGAGATCGACGCGTTGGGCGGCGTCATGGGTGAAATCGCCGATTCGGTGGGCATCCAGTTCCGCTTGCTGAATACGTCGCGCGGTCCGGCGGTGTGGTCGCCGCGGGCGCAGATGGACAAGAAGTTGTATCGCTTCCGCATGCGCGAGGTGTTGGAGGCGGAGCCGAATCTGCGCATCAAGCAGGCGGAGGTGGCCGCACTGAAGATGGGTGAAGACCGTCGCGTGACCGGGGTTTTGCTGCGCGATGGGCGAACGGTAGAGGCGAGCGCGGTGATTGTCACCACCGGGACGTTCCTCAACGGGTTGGCGCACGTCGGCGAGATGACGTATAGCTGCGGGCGGAATGGCGA
Organism: Candidatus Solibacter sp.; assembly: GCA_025361425.1. Classification (GTDB taxonomy): domain Bacteria; phylum Acidobacteriota; class Terriglobia; order Bryobacterales; family Bryobacteraceae; genus Solibacter. The sequence continues at coordinate 30,562 of JANYAH010000171.1, forward strand.
AGCGCCTTCGCAGTTGCTCGGGGACCAACTGCGCACCCTGGGGTTGAATTGGACGCGGTTGAAGACCGGGACACCGCCGCGGCTCGACGGACGAACTATAGACTGGTCCCAATTTGAACCGCAACCCGGGGATCGGGAGCCTACACCGTTCTCCTTCATGACTCAGCGGATCGACCGGCCGCAAATTCAGTGCCACGTGGGGTACACCACCGAGGAGACACGGCGTGTGCTGCTGGAAGCGATCCCGCGCTCTCCTTTATATAGTGGTCAGATTTCGGGGGTTGGCCCACGGTATTGCCCCTCAATTGAGGACAAGATCGTCAAATTCCCAGACAAACCGCGTCACCAGATATTTCTAGAACCAGAAGGCCTGGATACGAATGAGGTTTACGTCAACGGCATGTCGACCAGTATGCCGATCGATGTGCAGGCGGCGATGCTGGCTTCGGTACCTGGATTGGAAGGGGCGGAGATGATTCGTCCCGGATACGCTATTGAGTATGATGCGATCGACCCGCGGGAACTGCATCATACGTTGGAAGTGAAGTCGATTCCGGGGCTGTATCTGGCGGGGCAGATCAACGGCACTTCCGGTTACGAGGAGGCGGGGTGTCAGGGTCTGATGGCGGGGCTCAACGCCGCCGCGCGGTTGGGAGGCCAGGATGCCGTGGTTGTGGGCCGGATGGAGGGGTATATCGGGATCCTGATTGACGATCTGATCACGAAGGGTGCCGACGAGCCGTACCGGATGTTCACCTCTCGGGCAGAGTTCCGGTTGCACCTGAGGATCGACAATGCGGATACCCGCCTGACACCGATGGGGAGGAGGGCCGGGTTGGTGAGTGATGAGCGGTGGGAGGTGTTTACCCGGAAGCAGCGCCAGAAGGAGCTTTTGTCGCAGGCGCTGGAGAAGCACCGCAACGGGCAATGGTTGAAGCGGACCGAAGCATCGATCACGGAGATTGTGCCGTGGATTGAAGAAGTGCTTGGCGAAGCGCCAGTGCGGGGTCTGTTGGCGACGATTGAAACGGAGATCAAGTACGGCGGCTACATTCAGCAGCAGGAGCGGCAAATGGAGCGGATGAAGGATGCGGAGCGTCGTCCAATTCCCGCGGACTTTGGGTTCCGGGGCATTCCTGGGCTTTCTCGCGAAGTGCAGGACAAACTGGAGCAGGTCAGGCCCGCCACACTTGGTCAGGCGGGCCGCATACCTGGTGTGACGCCGGCCGCGGTTGCGGTTTTGGATTGTTATTTGAGTCTGAGCCGGCAGTAATCGGGGGCTGTTTCACGTGAAACAGGGTAGATTTGTTTCACGTGAAACAGCGTGTTAGTATGACCGCTTGAGCAGAGTCTTCGCTATTGCCAACCAAAAGGGCGGCGTCGGGAAAACCACGACCGCCATCAATCTCGCCGCCGCCCTGGCAGCCAACGACATGCGCGTCCTTCTGGTGGATTCCGACCCTCAAGGCAACGCCACCAGCGGCCTAGGTGTCTCCAAAGACCCGGACAAACCCAGCCTCTATCACGTCCTTCTCGGGGACACACATCCCAAGGACGCCATACGCTCCACCGAATTCGAAGGTCTCGACATCATCACCGCCGACAAAAACCTGGTCGGATCCAACCTGGAACTCGTCGACCTCCCCAATCGTGAGTACCGCCTCCGCGAACGATTGGCCGAAATCCGCGACCTTTACCAGTTCATTCTGATCGATTGCCCCCCTGCCCTGGATCTGCTCACCCTCAATGCCCTACTCGCCGCGGATTCCGTTCTCGTCCCCATCCAGTGCGAGTTCTTCGCCCTGGAGGGCGTCTCGGAACTCATGGATACGATCGACCGTATCCGCGAAGCCTTCCAACACCCCCTTGCCATCGAAGGCATCCTGCTCACCATGTACGACGACCGAACCAACCTCACCCGTCAGGTGGCCGCCGACCTTCGGGATTTCTTCAAGGATGAAGTCTTCCGCACCGTCATCCCCCGCAGCATCCGTTTGGCTGAAGCACCCAGTTTCGGCAAGCCCATCCTCACTTACGACCCCCGATCCAAGGGGGCGGAAAGCTATATCAAACTCGCCAAAGAGATCCTCAACCATGAGCAAACCCGAACATCCGCGTCAAGCGCTCGGTAAAGGAATGGGCGCGCTTCTGCCCACCCGTTCCCACACCCCACCGCTGGCGCTCGTACCCGCTGCGCCGGCCGAGCCTGGCGAGTCTTCGCTGTCCATCCCGATCGACCAGATTCAGCCGAATCCACTCCAACCCCGGCGCGTCTTCCAGGACAACCGCTTGGAGGAACTGGCTCAATCGATTCGCGCCAACGGCATTATCCAACCCCTGGTAGTCCGCTACGTCAACGGCCACTACCAATTGGTGGCGGGCGAACGAAGGTGGCGCGCCGCCAAACTCGCGGACATGACAACGGTTCCCGTGGTTGTCCGCGAAATTCCCGACAACCGGTTACTAGAGATCACGCTGATCGAGAACATTCAGCGCGAAGATCTCAACCCCATGGAGACCGCCAGCGCCTTCGCCCGCATGTCGGCCGAACTCAACCTGAATGCGGAAACCATCGGACTGCGCACCGGCAAAGACCGCACCACGGTCATCAACCTGATGCGTTTGCTTCAACTTCCGCCTGAGATCCAGCAAGTCATATCCGACGGCAAACTTACCGCCGGTCACGGACGCTGCCTGCTCAGCCTGCCCAACGCCGACCTACAACGCGAAGTCTCCGAGCGCGCCATCGAAGGCACTTGGTCGGTACGCCAAATCGAACGCACCTGCGCCAGGATGACGGCCGGGAAAACTCCCAAGCACGTCGATGAGGTCAAGGTAGATCCCAACGTAAAAGCGGCCATCCTGGAAATGGAGCGAAAACTGGGGACGCGAATCCACGTAAAGGAAGGCGCACGCGGACGCGGCAAAATCGAAATTGAATACTATTCCGCCGAAGACTTGGACCGGATCTACGACACAATCATGGGGGAGCCTTAACTACTACTTAAGTAGTAGTATGATTTCCTGAAGCTCCCGGCGGATCTCGGGTAACGGGTCGACCGAAAATAGTTCTGCCTGAACGCGCTTGGACGCACGCGGCTGTTTGGGAGCGCGTGCTTCACTATGCAGGCTCTGGCGGGCGCCTTCGATGGTGAAGCGCTTATCGTAGAGCAGGTGCTTGATGCGCAGCAGCAACTCCACGTCCTTGCGGCGGTAGAGGCGGTGGCCGGTACCGGACTTCTTCGGCGAGAGCACGGGGAACTCGGTCTCCCAGTACCGCAAAACGTAAGCCTCCACTCCCAGGAGCTCGCTTACTTCGCCGATTTTAAAGTACAGCTTATCCGGAATCTCCGGCGTCGGCTGCAACGCAACATCTGTCATTTATCATTCGTAATCCTAGCTCAGTCTGTGGTCAATGTCACGACATGCTGACCGCGGGGGAGCAGGAGCGTCGCCGGGCCGGCCAGTTTGAGCGCCTCATCCACCCCGTCGATCTGGAGTTTCAGGGGAGCCCGACTGAGGATCGCGATGGCGCGCGAGGCCGATTGGTAGGTGAATTCAAGGGTATGGGCGTTCACCGCGCGGGCGGCCTTCAAATCGCCATTCAGGTGCAACAGGAGCGGACCGGCGACCCGCGTGGCGGGCTCGACGGCGTGCGGACCCGCGGGCAGCCAGAGGGTTTCGTCATCCTGCGCAGGCCAGAGTTGCCCGTCCACCTTCGCGCCCCCCTTCCATGGGATGCCCACGCCGCCCACGGAATCGATCACCGTCTTCGGCCCCATATGCTCGATGCGGGAAACCGCGGCGGCGGCCGAGGGCAGCAACTGGAGATCCGGCGGCAACAGCGAATTCTCAAAATACAGCGCCACCCGCGCGAAACTGCCCGCCGCGCGGTGCACCAACTGGAATAGCTCGATGCCGGTCTGCTGCTTGGTGGGATAGACGTTCTGGTAGCGCTCCACAATATTCAGGTCGATGGCGAGCTTGTCCTGGTGCGGTGTCAAGGCCCGGTAGCGTTCGGCGATCGCGGCATAGCGTTCGGGGCCGAGGTGCCACACCGTAGCCGGGTCCTCGATCAGGAACGTGAAGCTGCGCGTGTTCAGCAGCGGGAGCACGCGCGCGGCATCGGCGCCGATAGAATCGCGCATCCCGGTGTCGAAGCGGTCGTCCACGTGGGTCAGCACCAGATCCAGATCTGGCTTGGCGCGGCGCGTCACGTCCAGTTCGGCGATCCACTCTTCTTGCATGCGGCGGGCCAACCCGGCGCGGAAATCCAGAAACATCCGGCGCGATGCATCGTCGGTACGCGCGCCGAAGAGTTCCCGCGGGTCGAAGCCCGCCTGCTGCTGGAACAGCGCGCGCACATCCGTATTCATGGGTGTGAAGCGGCTCGGATTGGCGATTCCCTCCAAGGACTCGAAGTAGAGTTCGGCCAGATTGATGCCATCCCAATCGAACCGGCCGACCAGCGCGCGCACCCCGGCGCTGACGGCGCGGAAGCACTCGCGGTTGGTCAGATTCATCAGCTTGCGCCAGTCCAGTTGCGCGTCCTGCAGCACCGCGGTCTGCTCGCGCCATGCGGGATGATCGGTCCAGAACTTCTCGCTGACGTGCGGCAGCTCAAACCAGGCGTACACCAGAATGCCCTCGCGATGGCAGGCTTCAATCAGTTTCTTCAGGTACGCGTCGCGTTCCGGGTCAGGCTCAAAATTGTGCCAGGCGGCCACGTGGAGAGCGGCGAACCCCGCCTTGCGCCAGCGCGCCGCGAAGTAGTCCACGTCCACCCGCGAGCGGTATGCGGAATCGAAGAAGGCCCAAAGACGGTTGGTACGGAAGGGAGGGTCAAGGCCGAGATCTGCCAGCGCGTTCAGCAGATAAGGAAAGCGCTCGCTGCCGCGCTCCCCAGGCGGCGCGGCCACCCAAAGGATGGCGCCAGAGCCGCGCTTCAGGCCGGCCATCATCGGCGTACCGGTCCAGCGTTCGCGGGCAAACACCTGGGCGGCTTCGGGAATATGGAACACGGGTAACTCGAGTCCCTTCTCCCACACGATGGGCAGCGTGGGACGGTGCACGTCACTGAGGCTCCGCACCCGCACCGGGTCCTTCGGCCCGCGCCGGAAGCCCAGGAGGTCTGCCAGCGAGGACTCGCCTTCCAGAATCAGAATGGCGCCGCGCTCCACGCGGGCGGGCCATTCCACGCTGGCCGCGGCCCCGGAGCGCGCGACGAAAATCCGCGATAGGCCGGCGGGCTTGCGCTGGAGACCAATTGACCCGAGGATCTCCGGCCACGCGCCGGCGTCTTCAGAGAGCACGCTGAAGTAGGGCAGTTCGGCGGCGCCGGCAAGGCAGGCGAAGACCACGAAGCTAGCGAGTAAACGCATACCAGAATCCGGCGCGAAGGTCGCTAAAAGCGGAGCGGCGCGACGGGTTATCGAGCAGATAGGCGCCGCGCAGCAGGTTGAACGTCAGGTACATGGATTGCGCGAGGGGAACCCGCAACCCGGGGCCGGTTTCCACGAAATTTGCCCAATCCTGGCGCCTGGCGTCGACGGTAACGTTGCCGTTCCAGTGGAGTTGCACCGGGCCGAAATTGTATCCGGCGCGGGATTGTGTGTAGACCAGAAAATCGTCATCGAAACGGCTCACGAAAAGCGCATCCAGGGAGGCGTCGGCCAGCCACCCGCTCGCCTCGCGGCGCAGTGAGCGCGTCACCGATACGCCGCCGCGGTAATCCGGCAACATGTGACCCTTCAGGTAGCTGATGGCGGTGCCGGCCTCGCCCCAGGCAGTGATGCCGTGCCACGGCTGCGTTGCCGCGCCGACGGCCAGGATGAAGGAGCTTTCCGAAAGATACTGCGGGCTGGCCGTGCCGATGGTGCGGCGGGTATCCCCTACGAAGCGCATGCTGACGTAGGGGCGGAACGAAAATCCCAGGTTGATTTCGGTCTTGACTTGGCCGTAGGCGAACAAGTCGTGCCAGCGTGTGGAAAAGATGGGAAACAGCCAGGCAGTGGTGCGGAAGCGCTGCACGGACGCATGGAGATTGTGGAACCCCTCATCGGCGTCGGCGGCGATCATGGGGTCTGGACTGCGGCGCGCCAGATCGAACCAACGCCACGCTACGTCGTCCCGGCGCAGGAAGTTGTTAGTCCAGGCCAGCTTCCGCATGACCTCGAAATCGCCCGGGTCGCTCTCGTGCGCGGCTTCGAGGTACTTCAGCGCGTCCTTCATATATCCGGCCTTGATACTGCGCTCGGCCATGATTCTGGCGTCGATGGATAGGGGTGTGGCGGCAGCGCGAGGGTGCAGCACCTGCGGCATCCGCAGTACGGCCCGGACCCGGTTGGCGAGATCGTCGTCCTTGCCGGCGAGCACGCGGTCAAACAACGGTACGGCGGCCATCTTCTCACCGCGCGCGTAGAGCAGAAATCCCAATTGGGTGGCGGAGAGCAGATCCTCGGGCGCGTTCTGGGCCAGGATGCGAAACTCGGCTTCGGCCTCGCCTTCGCGGCCCATGCGCAACAGCAGGTAGCCCAGTTCGCGGCGCAGAGCGTGATTGGCGGGGTCCAGCGCAAGCGCCTGCCGGAACTCGCTGACGAACGGGTAGCGCGCCGGCAGGAGTTCGCGGGCCATTTCGGCGGCGCGCGGTTCGCCTCCGTGGGAAGCGGCCAGTAGCGCGGAAATGGCGTCGGCGGTGCGCCCCATGGCCAGCCAGACGCGGCCCAGGTCCACCAGTACGGTGCGCCGGCCCGGCAGCAGGCGCCAGGCGCGTTCGAAATGGGTGGCGGCCAGCACCAGTTCGCCGCGCTGTTCGGCCAGGGTGGCCAACTCGAAGTGACCGCTGAAGTTATCGCCGCCGAGCAGAATCGCGCGCTGCCATCGAGCGATCCCGGCGGCCAGGGGGTCGTCGATATTGTGAAAGGCCTGCTCGGCAGTGGCGTTCCCGGTGCGCCGCAACCGGTCGAAGACGCACCGCGCTTCGGCCTGCTGTTTGGTCTCGTAGCAGAGAAATGCGTACTCCAGCGCGGCGGCGGCATCGGCCGGATCCAGCCGCATGGCCTCGCGAAACTGGCCGCGCGCCAGCGTGGGCTCGCCGATCTTGAGGTATGTGTAGGCTAGGTCCTTGCGAATATCCGCACGGCCTGGTGTGGCCTGCACGGCGGCGAGAAAGGCGGGCACCGCGACATCGTAATCGCGCGCGCGCAGCGCGGTGTAAGCGCGGTCTGACGC
>JANYAH010000189.1 GCA_025361425.1 Candidatus Solibacter sp.
AGCGCAAGGCGATCAAACTCTTCGATCTCGAACGCTGGATGCCTAGACTTCTTTCATCTATGGATCAAATCGCGTCAACCACCGACGAGCGGCCTATGGCATGAGAAAACAGGGCACGAGTTGCGAAAGTCGGGCTAGCGCCCTCGGCATCCACCTGAATGCTGAATTCGGTGCCGCGCACCGCAATCGAGGCTGTCGGGCTGTTCATGCGGTAGGGGTTCGGCTTGCCGGCGAAGTGGTTGATCCTGACCCGCACCTTGCCGAGCGTGATTCCGAAAAGCTCGCGCAGCGAGGCTGCCGCCCGGTAGTCCTTCAGCGTCACGATAGACTCGGGCGCGACCAGCACCATGCTGCCGTCGCTGAGATTGATCGCCACCCGCCCGCCGCCGCGCGTATCGATGCGGTCGCCGGGGTTCAAAATATAGCCGGCAGTCAGTGCCAACGGCGCCAGGCTGGGCGTCAGCAGGACTGTCTGACCGGTCACTCCGGCGGCGCGAGCGACCACCGGCGTGGTTTGGGCATGCGTAGAGGAATCGCTCAGTAGCGCGAGGTGAACGCGACCATCGGGGCCGGACATCCATACGGGACGCCCCACTTCCGCTCTCTCACGCGATGTCCATGTGCCTTTCCGCGGATTCCTCCTCCGTCTCCAGTCCGGCCTCGCCTTCGGGGTCTGCCGCCCCGTGTAACTGATAACGGGCGATCAGCCGCTGGATCGTGCGGCGGTCAAGGTCCAAAACGGCGGCGGCGCGGCGGCGGTTCCAACCGGTCTCTTCCAGGATAAGCTGCAAATAGCGGCGCTGTAGTTCCTCCATGTTGGGACGGTCGGCGATGAGGCGCAGTTCGGGACGTTCCGCCACGGCGGTTTTCGCGCGGCGAGCGCAGATTTCGGGCGGCAGGCAATCGATGGTTACCAAACCACCGGAGGAGAGGGCCACGGCGCGGCGCAGGGCGTTTTCCAGTTCGCGCACGTTGCCCGGGAAGGTGTGCGCCGCCAGCGCCTCGGCGGCTTCCCGGGTGAGATGCAGCGCGGCGTCGCCGGGGTCGCGGAAGCTTTTCAGGAAGTGGCCGGTCAGCAGTTCGACGTCGCCGATGCGCTCGCGCAATGGCGGCAGTTCGATGCTCAGCACGCTCAGCCGGTGGTACAGGTCGGCGCGGAAACTGCCGGCCGCCACCAGATCGCGCAGCGGAGCGTTGCTCGCGCCCATCACGCGCACGTTCATGCGGCGCGATTGCGTGGAGCCCACGCGCCGCACTTCACCGCTCTGCAACACGCGCAGTAGGCTCTGCTGAACCGCGGGGCTGGTGGAGGCAAGCTCGTCCAGGAAAAGCGTGCCGCCATCGGCGGCTTCAAAGAGTCCCGCGCGTTCCCCGGTGGCGCCCGTAAAGGCGCCGCGTGTGTGTCCGAAGAGTTCGGCTTCCAGCAGCGTGTCGGTGAGGCCAGAGCAGTTGACGCTGAGGAACGGACGCGTGCGGCGCGAGCTGAAATCGTGGATGGCGCGCGCCACCAGTTCCTTCCCGGTGCCGGATTCTCCCAGGATGAGCACGGTGGCTTCGGCGCGCGCGGCCTGCGCGATCAACTTGTAAACCACGATCATGGGTGCGCTGCGGCCCACCAGGCCGGCCTGCGCCAGTTGCAGGTCCGGTTCGGAGGAAGGAATGACGTCGGCTTCGCGGCGCGCTTCTAGCAGACGCCGCAGCAACTCCACCACGGCGGAGATATCGAAGGGCTTGCCGATAAAATCGCTGGCGCCGCGGGTCACCGCTTCCACGGCCACTTGCAGCGAACCCTGCGCGGTCATCAGCACGATAGGCAGATTCGGGTCTACCGCGCGCAGCGCATCCACCAGCTCCAGGCCGCCCATATCGGGCATGTAGATATCGCTCAGCACGGCGTCGAACTTGCCGGTGGTCGCGGCCTCCAGCGCTTCGCGCCCGTTGCGCGCGCTGGTCACGCGAAAACCGTTGAGGGTGAGGCCGGCTTCGAGCATCAGGCGAATCGAGCGCTCGTCGTCGGCGATCAGAATATGGCACTGGGTGGACATGTTATGCCTCCTTGCGGGCCTCATTGCGGGGAATCCGCAGCGTGAAGGTAGACCCCTGGTTGACTTCACTCCTGACAGAAACGGAGCCGTGATGCAATTCCGCAATTTCGCGCACCACCGCCAGGCCGAGACCGGTTCCCGGCACATCGGCGTCCCGCACCCGGGGAACGCGGCAAAATTTTTCGAATACCCGTGCCAGATCGGCCTCGGGAATGCCGTATCCGTGGTCTGCCACCTCAAGCGCGACATACTCTTCCCCGGCACGCGCCGAGACGGTGACGGCGGTCGCGTCGGGAGAGTACTTGATGGCGCCGCACCGGTTCCACAACGTAGGCGGCCGGCAGTTAGAAGCGGCGGCCACCAGGATCGTCAGGCTCCAGGCGATCTTCGCGGCGCGGGCTCGGGTGGTCAACATTAAATAACCTTCAGCTTACTTTTGTGCGCAGTCCGTTAATCTGGACGGAAGGACACATCCTTCTAGATTACTGTGCGCACGCCGGATAGATTCTGCTTGGCTAAGTTCTTTAAAATCGAACTGGTAAACTCAATGCAAGTCGATGACTGGTGGCAAATTGCCGCACCATGGCCAGGAGAAACATGGCCTTCACGCCACCGCGAGCGGTAACATACTAGCCCCAGATAGCGCCTAGTCTGGCACTATGACCAAAAAGCTGCTTTTTGTAATGACGATCCTGCTTGTTGCATCATTCGCGCTGATGGCTGCGGATGTTTCCGGCAAGTGGACCTTTGAACAACCCGGCCGCGGTGGTAACCCCGGTCGTCCCGTTACGGTTACGCTGAAGGCCGATGGCGGCACGTTGACCGGCACGATGCCCGCCGGCCGCGGTGGCGGCGACACTCCTCCCCCGCCGATCGCCATCAGCGATGGCAAGATCGACGGCAACAACGTTTCCTTCACCGTAAAGCGCGAGATGAACGGCAACACCATGGTGACCAAGTATGAAGGCGTTATGAACGGCAATGAGATGAAGTTGAAGATCATCCGTACCGGCCAGGATGGCACCCCGCAGACGACCGACGTGGTCGCCAAGCGCGACGCCACCTAGTTTCGGCACTCTTTTCAAGCAGTCTTAAGGCGGCTCACCCTTCGCGGGCGAGCCGCTTTTATCTTTCCAGCGCCGGGGCGAACGGTCAAAAGGCGCGGGCGTATTGCACTGGCGGCGCCGGCTTTTCTCCCAAGGCGCTGGCCGCATGCAGCGGGAAGTAGGGATCGCGCAGGAATTGGCGGGCCATCAGGACCAGGTCGGCCTGCCCGGTGCGCACGATTTCGTCCGCCTGTTGCGGCGTGGTGATCAAGCCGACGGCGGCGGTGCGCATCCCCGTCTCTCGCCGGATGCGCTCCGCAAACGGGACCTGATATCCGGGAGCAAGCGGAATCTTGGCATGTGCCGCATTCCCCCCGGACGAGCAATCCACCAGATCCACGCCCAATGGCTGGAGGCGGCGCACCAGAGACACGGAGTCATCGGCAGTCCAGCCGCCCGGAACCCAATCGGTGGCCGAAATCCGAAAGAACAGCGGCAGATGCGCGGGCCACGCGGCGCGCACGGCTTCCGTCACTTCGAGCGCAAAACGCAGCCGGTTGTCCGGCGTGCCGCCGTATTCGTCGGTGCGTTGATTGCTCAGCGGCGATAGAAACTGGTGGATCAGATAGCCGTGAGCGCCATGGATCTCCACCACATCGAAGCCCGCCTGAAGCGCTCGCACCGCGGCATCGCGGAAGCTATCGATGAGCGTGTGAATTTCGGCTTTCGAGAGCGCATGCGGCGCGGGGTCTTCGGCGCGGAACGGCAAGGCGCTGGGAGCCACGGACTGCCAGCCGCCTTCGGCCTCGGGTAGCAGACTATCGCCTTCCCCCGGCCGCCGCGTACTGGCTTTGCGGCCGGCGTGCGCCAGTTGGATACCGGCCGCCGCGCCCTGGCTGTGGAGGAAGCGCGTGATGCGCGCCAAAAACTCGATGTGCTCGGGCTTCCAGATGCCCGTGTCGTAAGGTGAGATGCGCCCGCGCGCTTCCACCGCCGTGGCCTCCATGCAGACCAGCCCCGCGCCACCCACCGCGCGGCTACCCAGGTGCACCAGATGCCAATCGTTGGCGAACCCGTCTTCGGAAGAGTACTGGCACATGGGCGAAACCGCAATCCGGTTGCGCAGGGTGATCTCGCGAATCGCGAGCGGCGTCATCAGGTGAGCTGTGGGAAGAGAACTCATATCCTCAGTATGGAACGGTCACTTCACTTCTAGTGAATCCAAATCCACAAACTTGCCGGTGGCGCCGGCGCGGCTCTCGCCGGTGACGCGAATCACCAGGAGGTGTCTGCCGCCGCCCAGCCCCGCGAACCGGACGGAGCTTTGCCATTGGGGATCCACCGAGTACAGGTCGATGCTGCCCTTGCTGGCGCCATCGATCGTGATGGCCGCGATGCCGCGGTTGGCCGCTTTGGTGAAGACATACATCAACTGGCTGCCTTCGAACGCGAAGCGGATCTCTGCGCCCGGCATATCGGTGTAGGTGACGGTGTGCCGGAAGGTTTGCTCGAACTCGTCGTTTCGCTCCCAATCGCCGCGCAGCAGGATCGCTGGATCGAAATCGTCGTAGGTTCCGGGTTTGGCGGTCAACAGCGGCTCCGCTAGAAGCGGCGCGGCGGTGCGGCAAACGGGCTCCAGGCGGGCGACATAGAATGCGCCGAACGCGTATTCCGCGACGGTGCACTGATCGAGCAGCTCGCGCAATGCCAGGGGGCGCGCGTAATGGCTGGCGGTGGGCTTGCGCGCGATCAGGTAGCGCACCTTCCACTGGTCCAGCAAGCCGCGGATGCCCGGCACGCTTGGCGCGCGGCGGATTTGGTCCAGGGTGTTGTACTGATGCCAGTGGTTTTCGTAGACGTCACCGCCCAGCCCGGCGATGCCGCTGTCCTCGGTAAGCAGCACGGCGGCTTGCGGATGGGCCCGGTTGAACCAGGCGATCACGTTGCGGATGGGCGCGGTCACGCCCAGGTAGACTTCCCGCTGGCCCGGTGTGAACGGCCCATAGAGATCCTTGTGGTAATAGCTGGAGGCAGGCAGGAAATAGACATTGATGGCCGTGCAGGCAATGGCAAAGGCCAGGAGGGCGCGGGCCAGGCCGCGCTGGTGCGCGGCCGCCCACCCGAGCAGGGCGGCAAACGGGACGAACAGCAAGGGCAGCGCGGGGTAGAGATAGCGCGCGTTGGGCTCCGTATTAAGGATGAGCAACATTGCGGTGACGGCGACTACGGCCGCGCCCACCGGCTGGCGGCGCTGGGATACCAATAGCGCCAGCAGCGCGAGCGGCGCCATCACCAGATACTGAAAACCAAACGAGCCATCCTGCCCTTCATAGTGGCGGCTGGTGCGGAAGGTGAGATCGTACGGCGTGCTCCAGGAAAGCGGTTTGCGGAAACGGTCGTCCCGAATATCGGCCCTGGGAGGGAGTTGACGCGAGTGAAACTTGTCGTTGAGGAACGGGAAGAGCGGATTGCCGGTCTTGACCCACGCGATGCCGTAGGGCGGGGCCGCTGCCAGCAGCAGAAGTCCGGCGGCGAGTCCCCAGCGGGCGCGGCTCTGCTTCCTGTGGCGCCACACTTCCAACGCGGCGCAGACCAGTGCGGGCAGCAGGAAGCCAATGGCGCCGAATTTGGTCGCCATGGCGGTGCCGCCGAGCGCCGCCGCCAGGTAGAGAAAACGGCGTTCTCCGGACTCACCGAAGCGCCAGACCGCGGTCATCATGCCGAACAGAAACGCGGTCAGCAGATTCTCCACGAACAGCGAGCCGGTGACCAGTTGCACCAGCGGCGTGGTGGCGAAGAGGGCCACCAGCAGCCACGCCACGCCGGGGGAAACCGAGCGGCGCACCGCCGCGTGGAGCAGGCCGAGAAGCACCAGCAGCATTGTGAAGTTCAGCAGGCGCGCGGCCATCTCACCGCCCAGCAGATAGACCATCGAGTAAGTGAAATCCGCGCACATGGGCATGACCGCCCAGAGAAAACGTCCGGGGTCGAACGTCAGCAGATGATTGGCCGCGATGTTCATCGGAATCGCCAGGTGCATCGAAAGGCCGTCCGCGCTGGCCTCGGGCTTGAGCATGGCGAACCAATGCGTTATCAGGACGAAGAGGAGCGCCGCGCAACCCAGCCGCTCGCCCCAGGAGCGCAGTTCGAGCGCGGCTGGCAGACGCAGGATAGCGGGAAGCTCGCGGCGGAGGCGCGGCAGATCCGCCAGGATGGGGAGCGCCAGGACGAGCGCGTACACCCACACGTAATTCACCGGCAGGCGAGCGGCGAACGGCATGAGGAAGATGTAGATGGCGATGCCGAGCAGGAGGGAGAGCAGGCGGGGGACGGGCGCGGTTTCGTTGGCGTGAAGCGGGTCCGGGGGGGTCCGCTCCACAATTCTGGCAGGTACCAGGCGGCTTGCCACATTTCCCAGCGACCAGCTTGAAAGGAGGAAGAAAACTACCGCGAGGAATGCGGCCGGGCCGATGGCAACAGCAGTGAACAGCAGCAGCAGCGCGGCCGCGAGGCCGGCAAAAATCCACGGCGCCAGAATCAGTAGCGCGGTGGCAGCGGCCAGGTAAAGCGCGCTGAATTGCAGCAGCCGCGCGTGCCCTTCGGGAGCCCAGATCCGCTGGGAAAACAGGTGGCCGGTGCGGAACCCGTAAACCTCTACCGCGACCAGTAGCGCCAGCGCCGCTAGAATCAGCCAGGTGTAGAAGCGGCCCGATGCCGCGCGCTCTTGGCGCGAGGCGTTGGCCTGGTCGCCGTGGAAGATAAACATTCGTTGCACAGTGAAATTGACGAAGAACAGCAGGGTCTCGACGAACAACTTGGCGGGCATCGCGGTCACACCCAGGTGTGCGCCGAGAAACTGGATCCCCAAATATGACGCCGTGCCGCTAGAGACCACCAGCAACAGGTATTTAGGCAGCAGCACCTGGTGGGCTTCCTTGGAGACAAACACACGGGTGCGCACCATGGAGTAGTTGAAGACGACGGCGCCCAGGCGCGCCGCCACCTGGGCGCCGAGGATGTGGCCGGTACGCTTCCAGACCAGGTAGAAAATCAGGTTGTCGAGCAGCGCCGCCACGAGCGATACGGAGCTAAAGCGCAGCAGGACGAAGTAAATCTTCATCGAGTCGGTGAGCGGATTGAAGTGCGAAGATTGGTTTCCCGGCTGGTAGATGGTGCGGATGGGCACTTCGAGAAGAGCTATGCCCAATTGGCGCGCCACGATCAGCATTTCCAGTTCGAATTCGTAACCGCGGGCCTCGACGCGCAGCAGACGCGCCGCTAGCGCAGCGGGAATGCCGCGCAATCCGGTCTGCGTATCCTGTAGTTTGCCGCCGATCAGGGTCTGCATCAGCTTGCGCGTGAGGATGTTGCCGAAACGGCTGCGCAGCGGGACTTCGGCGTCGAACGTGCGGCTCCCCAGCACCAGCGCCTCGGGATGTTCCCGGAGGCTGGCCGCGACGCGCTCGATATCCTCGGGATGATGCTGTCCATCGGCGTCGGCGGTGACGATGCCGATCAAGCCGGGGAAGGCGCAGAGCGCGTGTTTGATGCCGGTCTTGAGCGCCGCGCCTTTGCCGAGATTGACCGCGTGGCGCAGAGTCTGGACGCGGGGGAAGTGCGCCGCTCGATCAAAGATTTCGCGGAATTCCGGCCCGCTGCCGTCGTCCACCAGGAGGATGGCGGCCTTGCCACGGGCGGAGAGGTCGCGCACCAGATCGACGAGACCCGCGGAGGGCCGGTAAGCGGGGATCAGGACTACGTGTTGGACGAGCGGTTCAGGTTGCGTGGCAGCCACCTCCCAGGCTCGGCCGAGGCTACTTTTGCTCCGCCGTTTCCAGCCGGGCCTGGGCGCGCGCCATGGCCAGGAGGGCAGCGCCAGGGTCCACACCCAGAGCGGGATTCAAGCCTTCTTCCTGGGCGCGTTGCAGCGCAACCCGGGCGCGCTGCACGTCGATTTCGCCGGCGCGCTCGGCCACATCGGCGAGCACGCGAACATGGTCTTCCAGCACCTCCACGAAACCTTGGTGAATTGAGAGATACCGCTTCTTGCCGTCCGATGCGGATACATACGTCAGGGTGCCGATGCCGAGCAACCCCAGGAGGGGGGCGTGGCCGGGGAGAATCCCCATGTATCCGTTCTTGCCGGGGACTTGTACATTGGTCACCGATTCGCGCACCAAAGCGCGCTCCGGCGTGGCGACTTCGAGCTCGAGAGTTGCAGTATCCGTCATGGCGCTACGCCTTCTGCAATTCTGCCGCTTTCTCCAGCACTTCCTCGATGGTTCCCTGCATGTAGAACGCCTGCTCTGGCAAGCTGTCGTGCTTGCCGTCGACAATTTCGCGGAAGCCCTTGATGGTGTCGGCAAGTTTGACGTACTTGCCCTTGAAGCCGGTGAACTGTTCGGCCACGTGGAACGGCTGGGAGAGGAACTTCTGGATTTTGCGGGCGCGCGCGACGGTCAGCTTGTCCTCGTCGGAGAGTTCGTCGATACCCAGAATGGCGATGATATCCTGCAAATCTTTGTAGCGCTGCAAGGTGCCCTTGACCATCTGCGCCGTCTGGTAGTGATCCTGGCCGACGATGTTGGGATCCAGAATGCGCGAGGTAGAAGCCAGCGGGTCCACGGCGGGATAGATGCCGAGCGCAGCGATATCGCGCGAGAGGTTGGTGGTGGCGTCGAGGTGCGCGAAGGCGGTGGCAGGGGCGGGGTCGGTGTAATCGTCGGCGGGCACGTAGATGGCCTGGACGGACGTAATGGAGCCCTTGTTGGTGGAGGTGATGCGCTCCTGCAATTCGCCCATTTCGGTGGCGAGGTTGGGCTGGTATCCGACGGCGCTCGGCATGCGGCCGAGCAGCGCGGAAACTTCCGAACCAGCTTGGGTAAAGCGGAAAATGTTATCGATGAAGAGCAGCACGTCCTGGCCTTCCTCATCGCGGAAGTACTCGGCCACGGTGAGGCCGGTGAGGCCGACGCGCAAACGGGCTCCGGGCGGCTC
>JANYAH010000202.1 GCA_025361425.1 Candidatus Solibacter sp.
TTGCAGGGGTCACCGGCAAAGGGAAGGCGGATTTGTGATTCATAAAGCCGAAACGCCGTTTGACAATATCGAGGGTTCGCACGAGTATGTGCGGATGCTCGCCGAAGCCGTGAATGAAGCCCGCCGCGACGTGGAAGAAGAGATCGCCGCGGCCGAGCATGACCGCGCCGACCGCCGTAAAGAAGCGCTCCTGCTGGTTTCCTACAACCTCGCTAAGATCAACCTTCACATCACCAGCAGCCGGCGCATCTTGAACGATCTGCGCACTCTGCGGCGCCTGCTTTTGGCGGAGCGCGGTTTGCCCCTCGAAGACGAAAGCGAGGTCGGCGCGAGCGAGTAGTACTTCGACCGCGAGATTCGTGCTACCGCGATAGCCTGCCACAAGAGCACGGTGTTGTCTACACCGTCGGGGCACTTCATCACTGACCACAACTCACCACCCAATGGGCGTGTGGTACTCTTCCAGCCTTCTTCCGGTAAGTTGTATATAAATCCCTCAACATCCTTCGATTCTGACGGCTACCGTTGCAAACTTGGTCAACACTCGCCGAGAATCGATGGATTATTGCACACTTTCGCTTGACAGAAAGCGCCCGCCAGCGTAGCATTTAGTGGCGTTGCAGCAATAAGTAGGACGGCACTCGGTAGCGGTGGTTCGGGGGGACACCGTATGACTTTTCAAATTGGCGAAAAGGTGGTGTATCCCAACCAAGGCGTTGGCACCATCGAGAATATCAGCACGCGTTCGTGCGGCACCGCTTTGGAGAGATTCTACCTGCTGCGATTTGCCTGCAGCATGACGGTCCTGGTGCCACTGTCCAACGCCGCCAACATCGGGTTGCGGAGGATAACCAAAGACCGGGAGATCTCGCGAATTCTCTCGTACCTTGCGCTCGGCTGGTGTTCCATCAACTCCGATTGGAAGGTCCGCTTTAAGGAAAATTGCGAAAAAATGCAGAGCGGGGACCTGCTGAAAGCCGCCGAGGTTTTCAAGGGTCTGATGCAACTGCACACCGATAAGCCGCTCTCCTTCCGCGAGAAGAAGATGCTGGACCGGGCGCGCCACATGCTGGTTTCGGAAATCTCCATCGCGCGCGGCGTTCCTGAAATCCATGCCGTCGCCCTGACGCAGCGCGCCCTGGCCAAGAGCGGCCTGAGTTTGCCCGCCACTCAGTGAACGGCCGGCTTGGCTGCCGGGCTCGACCGCGCAAGCCAGGGATAAACCTTCATCTCGATCATGCCGATCTTCACGGAAGGCTCCTGACTGGCCCACTCGCGTGCTTCTTCCAGAGAGGCAGCTTTGAAGATGTACATGCCTCGTAAGTCTCCGCCGTCGAGAATGGGTCCATAGATCAGCAGTTTTCATGATTCAACTTGTGTTCAAAGCTGTCCGCTTAAAATACGGGATTCGCGGCAAGGGGGCTATTTTCCCCGGATGCCGGCTCCGTAGGGTCACCGTATTCTGTTTACACAAGGTGCTCCGTTTCTCCCGATTTCGCCCACTCGCTGCAAGCCATTGAAAGAGGGTGGTTTAACCATGTATGATAGATCGTACGCATCTCGTAAAGATGCGTCGCTCTATGGCCTGGCCGTCCTGTTGGATGCCGAAGTGGTGGAGCCCGGGGATGCAGCCGCACAATAATGCGAATTCAGAAATTCTTCAAGGAACTCGGCCCCGGCCTGATTACCGGTGCGGCGGACGACGACCCCTCCGGCATTGCCACTTACTCGGTGAGCGGCGCCGCCTTCGGCTACGGTCCGCTGTGGACCGCGCTATTCTGTTTCCCCTTGATGGCGGCGGTGCAGTTGATGTGCTCGCGGCTGGGCATGGTCACGGGCCGCGGCCTGGCTGCCGTGGTGCGCCGGCGCTACTCGCGCTGGGTGCTGTGGGGCGCATGCCTGCTGCTGATTGTGGCCAACGTGATCAACATTGCGGCCGACCTGGGCGGCATGGCGGAAGCCACCCAAATGGTCACTGGCCTTCCCTCCGCGTGGCTTGTGCCGGTGTTCGCGGCGCTGATTGTCGCGGCCCTGTTCTGGACTTCCTACCGCTTCCTCGCACGCGTTTTCAAATGGCTCACCCTGGTGCTGTTCGCCTACGTGATCACCGCGTTCCTGGCCCATCCGGATTGGGCCGCGGTTCTGCGCGCCACGTTTATCCCCGATATCCGCTGGTCCCGCGAGTATCTGGCGGTGCTGGTGGGAATTCTCGGCACCAGCATCTCGCCGTATCTCTTCTTCTGGCAGGCCGCGCAGGAAGTGGAGGAAGAGCGCTCTGAAGGCAAGAACACATTGGCAAAGCGCCAGGGCGCCACAGACGTGGAGTTGCGCCGGGCGCGCACCGACGTGCTGACCGGCATGTTCTTTTCCAACTTCGTGATGTACTTCATCATCCTCACGACAGCGGCCACGCTGCACGCTCACGGCATCACGCAAATTGCCACCGCCAGTCAGGCGGCCGAGGCCTTGAAGCCGCTCGCCGGGAAGGGCGCCTACTGGCTGTTCACGCTCGCCCTCATCGGCACCGGGATGCTCGGTGTGCCGGTGCTGGCCGGGTCCAGCGCGTATGCCATTTCGGAGGCGATGTCCTGGGGCGCGTCGCTCGACCGCAAACCCAAGCTCGCGCCGAAATTCTACGCCGTCCTGGCCGTCGCCATGGTGCTGGGTGTAGCGCTGGACTACGTGGGTCTGGATGCGGTGAAAATGCTCTTCTGGTCGGCCGTGGCCAATGGAGTGCTCGCGCCGCCGCTGATCGTGCTGGTGGTGCTGCTGACCACCGACCGCTCCGTGATGGGCGACCTGGTGAATCCGCCGCTGCTTAAATGGCTGGGCTGGCTGGCCGCCGCGGTGATGACTGCCGCCGCTCTCGCCATGTTCCTGGCGGGGTAGAATTGACTCTTTGCCATGTCACGTACCCCTACTCCGATCACCGATGAGCTGGCGGACTACATCCGCCAGGTAACCTTGCGCGAACCCGAAGTGCTCCGCCGGCAACGCGAAGCCACCGATGTGCATCCGCAAGCGTCGATGCAGATCGCGCCCGAGCAGGGCCAGCTTCTGCATCTGCTGGCGCGCCTGGCGGGCGCGAAGAAAACGCTTGAGGTGGGCGTGTTCCTGGGCTACAGTTCCACCTGGGTGGCGCTGGCGCTGCCCGAAGGCGGCAAAATCATCGCCTGCGACCAAAGCCAAGAGTACACCACGCGGGCGCGGCAGCTCTGGCGCACCGCCGGCGTGGAAGACAAAATCGAACTGCGCCTTGGCCCCGCCCTCGCCACGCTCGATGCGCTGATCGCCGAAGGCAACAGCGGCAGCTTTGACTTCGCCTTCATCGATGCCGATAAATCGAACTATCCGAACTATTACGAACGCGCCCTGTTGCTGCTGCGCCCTGGCGGCCTCATCGTGATCGACAACGTGTTGTGGAAAGGCGCCGTGATCGACGCGAGCCAAACTGATTCCGACACGGAAGCCATTCGCGCTTTCAACTGCAAACTGCACGTCGATGGGCGCGTTTCGCTGAGCCTCGTGCCACTGGGCGACGGGCTGACACTGGCGTGCAAACTCTGACCGCGCCGACCATCTTCCCCTGCTACGCAGCGGCCGACCGCGCCATCGCGGAGCGCCTGGCCGCGCTGCTGGAACGCGCCGCCGACCTGCGCGTCTTCCTCGATGAAGGGCAAATGGCGGAGGGCGCGAACCTCGCCGAAAAGGCGCGCGAAGCCCGCATGGCCGATATCGTGCTTGTGCTGTTCTCGCGGAATTCGATGCCTTCGCGCTGGCCCCGCGCCCAGTGGGAGGACGCGCTGGTGAAGGAACCGGTGGCCGAAGGCGTGCGCATCGCCTTCCTCAAATGCGACGATTGCATCCCCCCGCGCGTGCTCACCCCCCTGTTCGACGCCGCCCGCCTGCGCGACGTGAAGCGCTGGGTCCGCGGCTCCGAACCGGGCGAACCGCCCTCTGCCGAATTCTCCGCCGACCTGGAAGTGCTCGGCATCGCGCTGGCCGACCGTCCCGGCACGGAGACCGTGCAAAGTTTCGCGCTGGCCCGCGAATTCGCCGCCGCCTTTCGCGGCGATTTCGACGCCGTGCTCCGCCTCGATTGCGCCACCGGCACGCTGGCCGACATGGCCGGCGATCTGGCCTGGCAGGTGGGCCTGCATCTCGAAGCCGAACTCACCGCCAATCTGGAGCACCTGCGCATTTTCTGTTCCGCCCGGCGCTTTCTGGTGCTGCTCCAAGGCGCCGCCCCCGCCGACCTGATCTTTGGCGGCCGCTGTTCCACGCTGATTTCGAGCGAACCCGGCGAGCCATCCGCGGACGCCCTGCGCCAACTGGCACGCGCCTTCGATGCCGTGGAGGATTGGACCGAGGCCTGCCGGCTGGCGCGCCAGGCCCGCCGCGTGGCGCATGACCGGTTCCGCCTCGCCGAATGCTTCGAGATCATGAACCAATGGCGGGCCATGGCCGAAGAGAACCACGATCGCCCGGTTGTGGAGGAGGCCAGCCGCGAACTGGTCTGGATTCTGGATGGCTGGGGACGCACGGAAGAAGCTCGCCAGTTGGAGCAAACTCGCGCCATGGAATTCGACCAGCAACTGCCCCTCTTCTTCGAATAGGCTGAAACCAAGCGAATCTGCGGACGTCTTCCTGGCGGCGCGCGGCCCTCACTTTCCGTCTCGACGCGCGCGCAACTTCGTGTTACTGTGACTGCATGAAACCCCTTGCGCTTGCCCTGCTTCTGGCCGGCCTCGCCCTACCCGCGGGCGATCTCCCCGGCTTTTTCCTCTGGAAGTCCGCGGAATTGAAAGGCTTCAGCAAAACCCTGGCGCCCAAGATGAACGACCAAAAGGCCGCTTTCCAGACCGTCGCCAACTATGGCAACTACAGCTTCATGGCGGCCCACCGTGAAGGCCCGGGCGAAGCCGAATATCACGCTACGCAGGCCGATGTCTTCATCGTCCAGAGCGGCGAAGCCACCCTGGTGGTGGGCGGTGATTTGGTGAATGGCAAGACCACCGCCCCCAACGAAATGCGCGCTGCTTCCATCAAGGGAGGCACGGAGAAGAAGCTCGCCGCGGGCGACGTGGTGACTATCCCAGCGAAAGTCGCCCACCAAGTCAAACTCGACGCCGGGAAACAGTTCACTTACTTCGTCGTTAAAGTGACGCAGTAGGCACTCTCTACCTCGCCTGTGCCGCGGCCCCCCGCGCGATCCGCAGCATGGCTTCCAGACTCCGGTCCACATCCGCCTCCGTCGTCGCCCAGCAGGAGACGCTGATCCGCATCGCCACGCGTCCCTGCCACAGCGTGGGGCCGCACCAGCAGGTGCCGTCCTCCTGTATGCCCGTGATCACGCACCCGGTCGCTTCCGGACTGCCGAAGGACACTAGCACCTGGTTCAACACCACGTCGTTCAGAATCTCAAAACCCGCCCCCGCGAGGCCGTCGGCGAACCGCCTAGCGCAGCGGCAATTGCGGTCGATCAACTCGCTCAGTCCACTGCGCCCTAGCGATTTCAGCGCCGCCCAGGTATCCACGCCACGCGCCCGCCGCGAAAGTTCAGGGACATATTGCGAGGGTTCGCGGTGCTCGCCCTGCGGCAGATAGGCGGCCGTCAGGCTCATCGCACCGCGCAGGTGGTCCGCATCTCGCACAAACGCCAGGCCGCTGTCATAAGGCACGTTGAGCCACTTGTGCGCGTCGGTAGCCCACGAGTCCGCGCCGGCGACTCCCGCCACCAGATGCGCATGCCGCGGACTGGCGGCGGCCCACAATCCGAACGCTCCGTCCACGTGTACCCACGCGCCCCCCTCGTGCGCTCGCCCGCAGATCTCCGCTACCGGATCGCACGATCCCGTATTCACGTTGCCAACCTGCACGCACACGATGCTCGGGCCATTCAACTCCGGAAGCGCGCCGGCCAGCATTCGCCCCTGCCCGTCCACCGGCACGCGTACCACGCGTTCCCGTCCCATCCCGAGCATGCCCAGCGACTTGATGACCGAGGGATGCGCTTCCTCGCTGACCACCACTTGGATAGCCGGCGCGCCAAAGAGTCCTTGGGCTTCCACGTCCCAGCCCACGCGCCCCAGCACCGCGCGGCGCGCCGCCGCCAACGCCGTGAAATTGGCCACCGTCGCGCCGGTGACGAACGCGCCGCCGCATCCGGCCGGCAGGGCCAGCGCATCCAGCAGCCAGCGCAGCGAGACTTCTTCTAGCGTGGCGGAAATCGGCGCGGCCGCGAACAGACCCGCATTTTGATCCCACGCGGAGGCCAGCCAGTTCGCCCCCAACGCGGCGGGCAGCGACCCGCCCATCACGAATCCGAAAAACCGCCGCCCGGCGACGCCCATCGTGGCCGGCGAGCCCACTTCGTCCAGCATGCGGATGACGTCCGCCGCCGCCATCCGCCCTTCCGGCAACGGCTCGTGAAATTTCTCCACGTCGCGGACCGCCTCGGCGGTCGGGCTAACCCGGCGTTCCTGGATGTCTTCAAGATATCGCGCGGCACGCAGCGCGACGGAGTGCAACAGTTCCCGCATCTACACATGGTAGCGAACGCGTGTGGGAACGGCCGGTTCTGTCCGGCGTTTCATTCTGCGCCAAGCCGTCGAAGCGCTCAGCACGGTTCCCCCCGGCGAGGTTTGCGCCCCGCCGTGAATCGTATGCACACTGTAGGCGCGAATGGAGTTCGATTGGGACGCGGCGAACGTGGCGCACATCGCACGGCACGGAATCACTACCGGGGAGTGGAATGATGCCAGCCAAGATTAGGATTCCGAACTTCAAATCGGAAAAAGAAGAAGCCGAGTGGTGGGACGCGCATCCAGAGGTCGTTACGGCGCTGTTTCTGAAGGCGAAGAGGGAAGGGAAGATCAAGCGTTTGCCCGTGATCCGCGGGGCTACCAGATCCACGACGATCCGCCTGCCAATCGCCGATATTGAAACGGCGCAGCAGATTGCGGAGAAGCGCGGGTTGCCGTACCAGACCTTTCTCAAGGGATTGCTCCATCAGGCTCTGGAACGCGAACGGAAGGCGGGATAGATCGCCCTCAGGCTCGCAGTGGAGAAGCCCGCAAGATCCCCAGCGGTCTCATGAAGTCTTCCAGGAAGATCTCTCCAGAATGAATGGAAAGCAGCCCTTTGACAGCTTCATTGTCATCCCCACACTCCTCCCCCTACACCTTTAGCGCCAGCTCCGCATCCGTGCGCCGCACGTAGTTTGCGTCCAGTGCCGCCGCGTCGCTCGCCTCGCCGCGCGCCAGGCGCTCGCCCGCGATTCGCGCGATCACACTCGCCAGCGCGCGCGGCGCTGTCACAGTGTGCGCGCCCGCAAATCGCGTCCCTTCCAGCACCAGCGCGAGATCGTTCGACAGAAACTCTTCCACCCCGGCGGGCAGCCCTTCCAGCCACGGCGCAAGCTTCGCCACCACTTCCGAGGTGACCAACTTGCCTGCATCGTCGTACACCGCGCCATAAACTTCGCCGCGGCGCGCATCCAGCGCAACGCCGCGCAGCCGCGCCGTGCCGTATCGCGCCACCGCCTCCAGATTCGACACCGCCACCGCCGGACGTCCCATCGCCTCCGCCAACCCCTTCACGCACCCCAGCGCCACCCGCACCCCAGTGAACGTGCCCGGCCCCGACGCCGCTGCGAAGCACCCCACCTCCGCCAGTTTCACGCCGTGCCGCTCCAGCAGGCGCTGCAACTCCTCGTAGAGCACCGGACTGAAACTGCCGGGCGCGTGCAGCAGCGCTTCCTCCAGCAGTTCGCCATCGCGTATCAGGGCCAGGCTGCCGTACTCGCTGGTGGTATCCACCGCCAAAATCAGCGGCATCACTGATTAAGTCCGAACGCCCGGTCCAACGCGTACACCTTCCCGTTGGCGTTCATTCCATACACGCGCAGGTGCATCACCGCGGGGAAATTTTTGGCGATGCCGCCCAGCGGCCGCATCGCGCCCTTCTGCCCCGTGGCCAGCACGCGATATCCCTGTCCATCCGCCGAAACCTCCCCCGTCCACAACCACAGCATGGTGCGCGTGGCGCGCGTTTCCTTGGTGATTTTGGCGGCAAACGGCGGCGGCACCCGAACGTTCAAGTCCGCCACCGGCTGCTCGATGGTGAACGGCACCTTGGGACTGTTCGACTCCACCTCTTGCAGCACTATGTCGCGCGATTCGAACTTGTACGATTTATTCATGTCTTCCACGCGCCCCTCGCGCACTACGTGCAGCACCCAATCGTGCGACGCATCGGGCGGCGAACCCGTAAAATGGTCGCCCTTAAATTTCCCCTTGGTGAACTGGCCGTCAATCGGGTTGACCCAGTAGACGTCGTACCCGTGCTTCTCCACCACCAGTTCCAGCGGCCCCGGCTTCTCCATATAAACCACGTACTCCGTGTCCTCCAGCGCCAGCGCGCGTCCGCCGTCCACATCGTAGTACGGCTCCAGTTCCCAGTAGCGCGTATCGTTGAAAAAGAAGTCGAACCACACGGTCATTTGCTTCGCCCCGGGCGAGTTGGCATACGGTGCGCCCGTGCCGGTGTTGGCGTAGGTCACCGATTGGCCGTTCATGGTGGCATTCCACAGCCGCTTGCGGAAGCCCGCCGTGTCCACGTCTCCAGCGGCGCTTTTCCCCGCACCGCTGTCCTCGCGCCCGCTATCCAGATTGACGAACGGCACGCCGTAAAGCTGGTGCTCGATGGCGCCCGTCTGGTCGTCGGTGTTGCCGTAGGTGGCGAAGTCCATCCATCCATCGTCCAGCAGCGGCGCCGAGGTCACGCGCGCCCCCGTTGTGCGCGGATGCTGATATCCGTCCAGTTCCTTCAGTACCTTGCCCGCCTCTTTCAGCAGAGAGCGCGTGTCCGCGGAATCTTCGAAGTACCGTACGCCCTGCCACGTCACATGCATGGCCCCATAACGGCCCACCAGGTAGCGCAGGAAGCGTCGCCGCTGCTCCCACGATGGAAAGGCCTTGCTGAACGCGGCGCCGTCCGCCGCCAGTATCAGATCGGCCGTGATGCCCTTGGCGTTCAGGTAGCGTATGCGTTCATCCAGGCGCCGGACCTGTTCCAAATTCGGCGCGTCCGGCCCTTGGAATATGCTATCGGCGCCCTCGCCCCCGATGAATCCGCGCAAGTGGTTGAACTTCTGCAAAGCGCGCGCGTCGGCCACCGCGCGAAAGCTGGCGTCATCCTCCACCGCGAACCGCATCTCGGTGGCGCCCATCCAGAGGTGCGCCTGATATAGCCCGCGCGCATCGCGCTCCGCGTACACCCAGTGGTGCACGTTCTCCGCATGGATGAACCCCGGCGATGGCGACGCCGCCGCCGTGAAATTCCCGGTCTTGCCGTCGAACTCTGCGACGTTGCTGGTAACCCGGTAAGCCCACTCGCCCGCTTCGGTCGGCGCGAAACGCACCACCATCCGCCGCCCGCCGTCCCAGTACGCCGGCATCGCCAGGGTCCGGTGCCGCGGCGAACGGAATTCCGCCTTTAAATCGACCGTCTTATAAGGTTCGGGATTCTTCCCCGCCGCCGGCTCGCTCAACTCAAAGACCAGTTCGCAAGTGGAATAGGCGGGCGTGTTGTTGCACGGCGAAACTTCCTGCGCCCGCAGCGCCGCCGCCAGCAACGCCAAAGCAACTCTCCTCATACACTTTAGAGTGGCATAAGTTGCTCTTGACGCGTGCGGCCTCTATTTTCGGGAGACGCCCCACCGTGTGCATCCGCGCCACGCTCCAGCGCCATTACTTCTTCTCGCTCGCCGTAGTTTCCGTCGGCAGTTCCGGATGCTTGTTCCACTCATCCCACGAGGCGTCATAGAGCCGCGTGTCGTAGCCCAGGTATCGCGAAACCAGGTACAGCGCGCTCGCCTGCTGGCCGATGAAGCAGTAAGTCACCACTCGATCCCCCGGCTTCACCCCCGCATCGCGGAATTTCGCCTGAAGTTCCGCCACCGCCTTCAGCTTGCCCGTCTTCTCGTCCAGCAGCGAATCGTAATGTACGTTACCCGCGCCCTGTATGTGGCCCGGCGGCATCCCGGCGCGCGTAGTTTTGCCGCTGTAGACCTTGGGATCGCGCGCGTCCAGAATGCGCACTCCGGCCTGATGTAAGTTGGCCTTCACAAAGTTCAGATCCGCGATCGCATCGCTCTGCGGGCACGGCGTCAGTTTCCCCGGCTGGACCACGGGCGCATCTTTGGAGGTCGCCCGCCCTTCTTCCTTCCACGTCGCCAGACTGCCGTCCAGCAGGGCCGCATTCTTGCCGAGCCCCATCGCGTCCAGCGTCATGACGATGCGCGCCGTCGGCGTCAGCGAGTCCTTAAGCCGGTAGACCACCACGCGCGAATCGTTGCCCACACCGAGCTTCGAAAACACTTCGGCCAGCTTGTCCATCGGCGGCAGTTCCAGCGCAAGTCCGGTCTCTCCCTTCACGCCCACTGAACCGTATTCGATGAACTGGGACCCCGCGATGTGCTCGGCGTCGTAGTCGGCCTTCTCTCCCACCGCCAGCATTACGAGGTTGGCATCCTTGATGTGATCGGCCAGCCACGGGGTCGAAACGATCAGGCTCTCCCGTGTCCCGTGGTCTCCGCAAATCGCGGCCACCGCCGCGCCCGCCAGAAAGAGCGCCAGTGCCCCTACTCTCCGTATGTTCATCTGCAATTCCTTTCCGACAGTAAGCGCATCCTCTGTGACAATCCATCACCTTGCACCCACCAGAAGTCCTTTCCAGAGTCACAGCCTGGTGGGGCAGGCGCTTTCGCCTGCCAAATCCCTAGCCCCTCGCCCCTCGCTTCAGCGCATAACGCCGCCCGCGCCATTCGATGCTCCGCGCAAAGCTTGACGACACCAGCGCGATCAGCCACACCCACGTGGACAGCGGGACCCAGATGGCGTGTACCCAGGCGTGCCGCTTGAACCACGCCTCGTACCCGGGCAGCGAAGCCTTGGCCAGCGCCGTGCGATTCAGGCCCTTCAGCATCCCGGGTGAAAGCTGCGCGATCAGCGCCCACTCCGCCAGACGGTTTCCACGCACCGACGCAATGATGGACGCCGCCATTCCTCCGCAATAGAAGAGGTGCGCGATCAGGCCGGGCCACCAGAGCCGCGGTGCGTAGAGCCGCGTGATCGCCATCTGGCGGCGAGTCCACCTCAAGAAACGGCCGCCGGTGGTGTGCTCCAGGCACGGCGTGAGCGCTCCGGGGGCGTAGGCGATGCTCAATCCGGCGGCATGTACCGCTGCGGTTAGCGCGTAATCGTCGCTCAACGCACCCTGCCAGAACTCGGGAACGCGCGCTTCGAAGAACACTTCCTTGCGGATCGCCATGGCGCCGCCCCACGCGAAACGGTTGTTGCCCGCGCCCAGCGTTCCCGCCGCCACCGCGTCCCAAACCCCGCGCATCAGCGACCAGAAATCGGGCGGATCGGGTAGGAACCAGCGATAGCCGGTGGACGCGCCCACGCCGGGTTCGGCCAGCGGCGCCACCAGTGCGCGCAGCCAGCCGCTGGTCACCCGGCCGTCGGAATCGGCGAACGCCAGCACTTCCGTCCGTTTGCGCGCCGCGCGTACCGCGGCCGTCAGGTTCTGAATCTTCTCCGAGCAGCCGGCGGCCGTGCCGTGCGCCAGCACCACCCGAACGCGCGCGGGCAGCACGCCGCTCGGGATATCGCCGGCCGAGTGCGCCGTGATAATCAACTCGTAGTCGGGATAATCCAGCGCGGCCAGCGCAGCCAGGTTTTCGCGCAAGCCTTCGTCGTACCCCTTCACCGGCACAATCACCGTGACCGGCGGCAGACCCTCCGGACGCTCGGCAAGCCGCCGCGCCACGTAGTCCGCGCGTTTGCGCTCGCCGCGCAGTGAGAGCGCCGCCAGCAGCAGCGCGGGGCCCGCGAAGAACCAGTAAAGGAAAACAAGGGGCAAGGCAATTAACCCGGGGCGGCTTCCGCGAACACGGCGAACTCGCTGAGCGCGGGGCTGGCCGATGCCTGCGTGATGCGCAGCCGCAATTGCGTCGCGATGATGGGTGCGGCCAGATGAATCAAACGTCGCGGCCCGATGCCGGTGGACGACACCAGTGGCTCCCAATACCCGGATTGCCAGCGCTCCAACGTGAACGCGTCTACCCGTTGCCCGAAGCGGATGGCCTCTTTCAAGCGAATCACCTGGAGTTTCACCGGCCGTCCCAGATCCAGCGTCACGTCGGCGCTGGTCACTTTGTCGTCCGTCGCCCAATACGTATCGGGGCGGCCGTCCAGCAACTGCGCGGGGCCGAATTGCTTGTCATTGCCGCGCACGTGCGTGGCATCGGCTCTCGCCCGCGCCGCCAGGTTCTGCGTAAAGGTTCCCCGCAGATATGCGCCGAAACCCTGGAGCGACGCGATATCCTCCGCCGCCAGCAGGCCATCGCGATTGGGCGGCACGTTCAGCAGCAGCGTTGCGCCGCGGCCTACCGATTGATAGTAGAGGCTGGTAAGCTGCGCCGGAGTCTTCACGCGCGCGTTTTCCGCCTCGTGCCAAAACCAGCCCGGACGTATCGACACGTCGCATTCGGCGGGCAGCCATTTCGATGCATGGCGCTGCCCGCTGTTGGATTCTTTCGTGCGCACGTTGCCCGGCGACGCCGCTCCGCCATCCTCGCCCACGGGGTCAAAAGTGGCCCAGCACGGGTCGCCCGCCATGCCGCGTTCGTTGCCCACCCAGCGCACATCGGGGCCCACGTCGCTGAACACCACCGCCTCGGGCTGCATGGCGCGGATCATTTCCCACGTGCGCGGCCAATCGTAGTAAGTGTTCTTATCGATCGTGCGTTTCTCCCGCGCCCCGCCATAGAAACCGTCGCCGCCGTTGGCGCCATCGTGCCACACCTCAAAGATGGGCCCGTATCCGGTGAGCAGTTCGCTCAGTTGCGCGCGATAAATCTTGAGGTACTCGGGCGTACCGTACTGCGCATTATTGCGGTCCCACGGCGAAAGATAGACGCCAAACTTCATCTTGCGGCGCGCCGCGGCTTGCGAGATATCGCGCACCACGTCGCCCTTCCCGCCGCGCCACGCGCTATGCAACACGGAGTGGACGGTGGTCTTGGTGGGCCACAGGCAGAAGCCATCGTGATGCTTGCAGGTGAGAATCACGCCGCGCATGCCGGCGTCCGCCAGTGCGCCTACGATTGTCTCGGCATCGAACTTTTCGGGGTTGAACAGGTTCGGGTCTTCGTCCCCGTAACCCCATTCCTTATCGGTGAATGTGTTCACCGTAAAGTGGAGGAAGGCGGTAACCTCCAGCTCATGCCAGGCGAGCTGTCGCGGGCTGGGGACGGCTCCGTAGGGGGACGGGGGCGCAACCGTGCGTGCGGCCGCGAGCACCGCCGGAAAGCCGGCGAGTAAAGTGCGTCTGCTGATCATTGACGGTGAATTACTTCTTGGGACGGCCGCGGCCTTTCTTCGGCTTCGCCTCTACTTCCACCGCCTGCACGGGTTCGGCGGCCTCGGCATCCACTTCCACTTCCACTCCGGCATCTCCTTCGGTTTCGTCATCCAGTTCGCCATCCAGTTCCGGGATGATCTCCGTTTCGGCATCGTCCACAACCGCCGGAACCTCGCCCGGCGCCACCTTCCTCAACACTTCGTTGAACAGCGCCGCCTTGCGCGCATCCACCTTGGGCGGCGGCGCCTGCTCGTGCCGGAAATCGTGATCGCTGTAACAGGTGCGACAGCGCACCTTCGCCGCCTCCCCGTTCAGCGCCGAAACCACATTGTGGTTCATCACACGCTTGCAGCGTACGCAGAAATCGTCGATATCGTCGCCCAGACGGATGTCGCGCGTCATTAGGGTCTCCTAGGTGCTGACGGAGGAACTGGCGGACTCGGCCTCCACCGGAATGTGTAACTTGGGTTCGGGAAGTACCCACTGCGCTGGTTCGAATCCCACGTACTTGCAAATACGCAGTTGGCCATCCCCGGATTCCAATAGATCGCCCACTGCCAGCGGGGTGCTGGCTTCGCGCAGAATGCGCCACGCGTCATACTCGTGAAGCGCTTCCACTTCGCCCGCAGGTTCGAAATCCTTCGGCTTGGCGTTAGCAGGTCCGGAAACGTGGGGCGCCCAACGGAACTGTTGCCGCGGCGAATCCTTCATGCGGAAGACTCGATAGTTCGGCATAGCCTTACATTGTAATCGAACTTGCGATGCATTTCGCATCTTCCTCGCCTTGGGCGATCCAACGCTCGATGTTTCCCGCGTGCCAGCACACCGCGTCGCGCAGCCCTCCCAGGCGCCGCAAAGGCTCAATTCGCACCACTTCCAACGAGGCTCCGGCCCGTTTGCCGCCCATCACACGATGCAGCAATCGGAAGCCCGGCGTATTAAGCACGTTGAGCGCGATCGCCCGCGTCGCCCCCAGTTCCTCCGCCGCCCAAAGCGGCAGCGCCCCGCGCAGGCCGCCATCCACGTAGCGCCGCCCCGCAATTTCCACCGCCGGAAACGCCAATGGAACCGCGCAGCAGGCGGCCAGGTGTCGCCAGTTCATCTCGCCGTCCCGCACGATGTGGCGCTTCAGCCAGGGAATTTCCACCGTGGTGAGCGCGAACGGCACGCGCGGCGAAAACCGCTCGAACAACTCGCGGGCTTTCGCGTGCAGCGGCTCGCCCCGCAGGAAGCCGGTAGCGTGCAATCCGAAGCGCATCACGCCGCCCGTCGACGGGTCCAGCCACAGGCGCGCCAGTTCCCCCGGAGTGCATCCCCCGGCGATGGCCCACCCGTTCCACCCGCCCGCTGAGGCGCCCACAATCAGATCCGTCCGGAAGCGCTCGCGCAACACACTCCAGGCCCCCACTTCCCAAGCCGCCCACAATCCACCGGCAGAGAGCACAAGCGCAGTCATACCTCAGAGTGGCATACAGTGCCGAATTGTGCATCTGCGCGGCCACTCGCCCGCGGCCTCTCTGCGACTCTGCGTTGATGCGCATCGCCTCCCTAACTCAAGCTAAACTGGTCTTTTGGTGCGAATTATGAAACTGCGCGGCATCTTACTCCTGTGCGCCTTGGCTCTGCCTGTTATGGCCGACGAAGGCATGTGGCTTTTCAACCAATTTCCCGGGAATCCGTTGAAGCAGAAGTACAGCATTGAGGTGACCGGCGCCTTCCTGGAACATCTCCGCCTCTCCTCCGTACGCATCGGCGGCGGGTCGGGTTCGTTCGTCTCGCCCAGTGGTCTGATCTTCACCAACCATCACGTTGCCAGCGATTGTATTTCCAAGGTCGGCAGCGCGCAGCACGACTATATGAAGCAGGGCTTTTCCGCCGCCGGCCCTCAGCAGGAGCTGCCGTGCCCCGACATGGAGGCCAATGTCCTGGTGGCGCTGACAGACGTGACACCGCAGGTCAAGGATGCCGCCAAGGGCGAAACCGTCCCGGCCGAGGCGCTCCAGAAGCGCCGCGCCGCCATCGCCCGCCTCGAAAAGGATTGCATCGATAAGACCGGCAATAACTGCGCCGTCGTCAAGTTCTTCTCCGGGGAGCGCTACGACCTCTATCAATATCGCCGCTACACGGACCTGCGCCTGGTATTCGCTCCGGAGTTCGGCATCGCCTTCTTCGGCGGCGACCCCGACAACTTCACCTACCCTCGCTTTGACCTGGATATCGCTTTCCTGCGCGCCTACGAAAATGGCCAGCCGGCCTCCACTCCGCAGTACCTCGCGTGGAGTGCCGCCGGCGTCAAGGATGCCGAACTCGTGTTCGTGGCCGGGAATCCCGCAACCACGTCCCGCTTGGCCACCGCGTCCCAACTCGCCTTTTACCGCGATGCGCAATTGCCCCTGCAACTCGCGCGCCTCCAAACGCGCATCGCCATCCTGCGCCAATACGGAGCCCTGAACGAAGACAACCGGCGTGCCGCCGAGCGCAACTTGTTCGGTTTTTCCAATAGCTCCAAATCCCTCACAGGGAAGCTCACCGGCCTGAAGGATCAACGCCTCATGACGCGCAAGCTGGCCTTTGAAACGAAGCTGCGCAAAGCCGTGGAGAACGATCCCAAACTCGGCCCGGACGCAGCCAAAGTCTGGGACGACGTGGCCCTCGCCTACAAAACCTGGGCCCCCCTGGAGAAACCCTTCGAACTGCTGGAGCGCCCCGCCGCCCAGGGTTCTTCCCTGTTCCGCATCGCTCGCCAACTTGTGCGCCTCTCTGAGGAGCGCGCCATAGCCAACGACCGGCGCCTCACCGAGTTTCGCGATAGCTCCCGCAAGACGCTGGAACTCGCCCTCTACTCGCCGGCGCCCATCGATGACGGCCTGGAGATCGTTCTGCTCACCCAGTACTTCGAAGAGCTGAAGGCCCTCGGCGAAAAGCAAGCCCCGGTCAACGCGATCCTGCAAGGACGCACGCCCCGGCAGGCCGCCGAAGCCTACGTGCACGGCAGCATGTTGAAGGATGTCGCCGAGCGCAAGCGGCTGGCCGCAGATCCCGAGGCGTTGACCAAATCCGCCGACACCATGATTCAGTTGGCGCGGTTAGTGGACCCGCCGGCGCGCAAGTTGCGCAAGAAATACGAAGACTCCATCGAATCGCTGGAGGCGTCCAGCGTAGAGCGCATCGCGCAATATCGCTTCAAGGTGCTCGGCGCAACCGACTACCCCGATGCCACCTTCACGCCGCGCGTCTCCTTCGGCGTCGTCAAAGGCTATCGCGATAAGACCCAGGCGCCCGTCCCCTACGCCACCACCTTCGGCGGCCTCTATCGGCGCGCCGGCAAGGCAGATCCATACATCCTGCCCGCGCGTTGGGTCGAAGCCAAAGCCGCGCTGGACCCCGTCGTGCCGTTCAACTTCGTCACCACCTGCGACATCACGGGCGGCAATTCCGGTAGCCCCACCGTCAACGCCAAGGGCGACATTGTGGGCATCGTGTTCGACGGTAACATTGAGAGCCTGCCCATCACCTACCTGTACAGCGAAGAACAGGCCCGCAGCGTCCACGTGGCATCGCAAGGCATCGTGGAAGCGCTGAAGAAAATCTACCGGGCAGGCGCTTTGCTGAAGGAATTGGGCCAGTAGCGCGGCCCGCGGCACTCTTCCTCAAATCGCCAAACTGATACCCTCAAGAAATGCGTCCCGCTACTCTCGCCCTCGTTCTCTGTGGCGTCGCCCACACTGCCGCCTTGCCACCCAATCTCTTCGATCAACTCCAGTGGCGCATGATCGGCCCTTTCCGCGGCGGACGCATCTCCTCGGTCGGCGGCGTGGCCGGCGACAGCGCCACCTTCTACTTCGGCAGCGTCGGCGGCGGCGTCTGGAAGACCACCAACGCCGGCGTCACCTGGTCGCCCATCTTCGATCGGCAGCCCATCGCTTCCATCGGTGCGCTCGCCGTCGCGCCGTCGAACCCCAGCGTGATCTACGTGGGCACCGGCGAGGCTG
This sequence comes from Candidatus Solibacter sp., assembly GCA_025361425.1. Taxonomy (GTDB): domain Bacteria; phylum Acidobacteriota; class Terriglobia; order Bryobacterales; family Bryobacteraceae; genus Solibacter. The sequence goes on from JANYAH010000202.1 coordinate 17,424, forward strand.
ATATCCGCAGCCAGATCGGCTTCGGCGATGGCGTCTATAAATCCACTGACGCCGGCAAGACCTGGCACCACGCCGGACTCCGCGACACCCGCCAGATCGCCGCCATCCAAGTCGACCCGCGCAATCCCGATCTCGTCTACGTCGCCGCCCTCGGCCACGTCTACGGCCCCAACGCCGAGCGCGGCGTCTTCCGCTCCTCCAATGGCGGCCGCTCCTGGACCAAAATTCTCGACCGCGGACCCGAAACCGGCGCCGTCGATCTTGCCTTCGACCCCACCACCTCCCAAACCATCTACGCCACCGTGTGGACCGCTCACCGCCCGCCATGGAGCACTTACGCCCCCATCGAAGGCCCCGGCAGCGGCCTCTTCAAATCCACTGATGGCGGCGATCACTGGACTCAACTCACCGCCCACGGCCTGCCCGAGGTCCAATGGGGACGCAGCGGCGTCGCCGTGGCCCCCGGCGGACGCCGCGTCTACGCCCTCATCGATGCGCCCGGCGCCGGTGGACTCTATCGCTCCGATGACGCCGGCGCCACCTGGATCCGCGCCTCCGCCGACGCCCGCATCACCAGCCGCAACTGGTACTTCAGCGGCATCACCGTCGACCCCAGGAACGCCGACGTGGTCTACGCTCCCAACGTCGCCCTCTATCGCTCTACCGATGGCGGACGCAATTTCACCGTACTTAAAGGCGCCCCCGGCGGCGACGATTACCGCGCTCTTTGGATCGACCCCACCGATACCCGCCGCATGATTAGCGGCTCCGACCAGGGCACCAATATCAGCGTCGATGGCGGCCAAACCTGGAGCACCTGGTACAACCAACCCACCGCGCAGATGTACCACGTCATCACCGACAACCAGTTCCCCTTCCACGTCTACGGCTCCCAGCAGGATGCCGGCACCGCCGCCATTCCCAGCCGCACCGATCACGGCCAGATCGACGCCCGCGATTGGTATTCCGTGGGCGGCGGCGAGAGCGGCGCCATCGCCGTGGATCCCAAAAACCAGAACATCCTCTACGTCGGCAATACCAACGGCAGCCTCGCCCGCTTCGATAAACGCACCGGGCAATCGCAGAACATCACCCCCTGGCCGGTGCGCGGCGGCGGCGCCTTCAACAGCATCTCCACCCAAAAATATCGCTTCCCCTGGACCGCCCCGCTGGTCTTCTCCTCCATCGAGCCCGACACGCTCTACTACGGCTCGCAGTACCTGCTGAAGACTACCGATGGCGGCCTCACCTGGCAGGAGATCTCTGGCGATCTTACCGGCGACACCCGCCAGGATAAATCCGCGCCCACCGTCCCCGTGACCCCCGTAAACGCGCGCGAACTCGGCTTCGGCGTAATCTATTCCATCGCGCCCTCTCCGCTGCGCGCCGGCATGGTGTGGGCCGGCAGCGATACCGGCCTCATCCACCTCACGCGCGACGCCGGCAAGACGTGGACTAATGTCACCCCGCCCGGCCTCGCCGCCTGGAGCAAGGTCACGCAGATTGAAGCCTCGCACTTCGACCCCGCCACCGCCTGGGCCGCCGTGGATCGCCATCGCCGCGAAGACTACAAGCCCTACATCTACCGCACCCACGATTTCGGCAAAACGTGGACCCTCGCTGCCGATGGCCTCGCCGAGCCGGCCTACCTCAACTCCATCACGGAAGACCCCGCCCGCAAGGGCCTGCTCTATGCCGCCACCGAACTCGGCGTCGCCGTCTCCTTCGACGATGCCGCGCACTGGCAGTCGCTCCAACTCAATCTGCCCGCCGTCAGCGTGCGCGATCTGGTGGTCCACGGCGACCACCTGGTGATCGCCACCCACGGCCGCGGCTTCTGGATTCTCGACAACATCACGCCGCTCCGTCAGGTCGACGAACGCTCTGCCGCCGCCGATGTCGTGCTCTACCGCCCCGCCGTCGCCGTCCGCCTGAATCCCGAGAGCTTCTTCGGCACACCCTTCCCGCCCGAAGAACCCAAAGCCAAAAATCCGCCCGATGGCGCCATTGTCGATTTCTACCTGAAAGCCGCCCCCGCCGCCGACATCACCCTGGACATCCTCGATGCCAAAGGCGAGGTGATTCGCAGCTACTCCAGCCAGCCCCAGCCCGAAGCGCCGCGCCGTCCCGCTGCGGTCGCCGATATCTGGATTGCGCCGCCCTCCCGCCTCACCGCCAGGCCCGGCATGAACCGCTTCGCCTGGGACCTTCGTTATTCCAATCCCGGCCAGGAAGGCGCCGCCGGCCCGCAGGTGCTGCCCGGAACCTACACCGTCCGTCTCACCGCCGCCGGCCGCGGCACTACGCAGCCGCTCACCGTTATGCTCGACCCGCGTTCCACCGCCACCCCCGCGGAAATCCGGCAGCGCTTCGACCTCTCCCTGTCCCTGTGGCGCGACATGAACCGCGCCGCCGAAGCTTCCCGCGAAGGTGCCGCGCTACGTCGCGCGCTCGCCGATCGCCGCCAGGCCGCCGCACCTGACGCCGCGGCGAAACTCAATGCGCTCGATGCCGATGCCGCCCGCATTCTCGGCGCCCCCCCCGGCGGCGGCAGAGCTGGACGCGGTGGAGCCGCCGCCGCGGGAACCACCATCGCTGGGGTGGCCGCGGAGCTCGCCACCGCTCTGGAAGTCGCCGAGAGCGCCGACCGCACGCCGCCTGCCACCGCCTACGAAATCGCCCGCCAGGCAAGCCGCGAACTGGCTACCCTGCTGACCACTTGGAAGACCTTGCGCGACACTAGGTTCAAGGAACTCAACCTGCCGCCCCATTGAGCGCCATCCACGCGGCTACCGTCAGTTTGTTGTGGTCGCCATACAAAAATTGATAGCCTACACTCTATTGACACGTAAAAAACAATAGATTATACTATATTCATTAGCCATAAAAATATAGGTTGTAACCTATGAACAAACCTAGACTTGCTGCCCAATCCCGCTCGCATCTCGATCAACGCTTCAAGAATATAGGGCCGGGTATCCGCTACGCTTCACCCGTACGCGGCTGGGTCAAGGCCATCCGCGTGGCGCTCGGCATGTCAACCGCGCAACTGGCGAAGCGGCTCGGCGTCAAACAACCCTCAGTCGTCGCGCTCGAACAATCCGAAGCGAAGGGAACCATTGAGCTGGCAACATTGCGGCGCGCGGCCGAAGCGCTTGATTGCACTCTCGTGTATGCGCTTTTGCCCAACCAACCGCTGGAGGCCATCGTCCATGACCGGGCGCGTACCTTCGCGCGCCGGCGTCTTGCGCCGGTCGAACACTCGATGCTGTTGGAGGGTCAGGAGGTGACGGCGAAGGACGCCGACGCGCGCCTTCACGAAATTGTGCGCGAAACGAACCCGCGGCTGTTCTGGGACTAGCCCGTGAGCGACCTTTTCGACCAGCCCGACGATGCCGCCACCCCGCTGACGCCGCGGGAAATGCGCGATCTGATTCCGGCCCATATCGCCTATCGCCGCGAGCTAAATGAAGCCGAGCAGGAGAACATCGCCCGCGCGCAGGAATGGGCGCTCAACCGCCGCCGTAATCTGCTCAGCGAGAAATTCGTCAAGAACCTGCACCGCCAGATGCTCGGCGACGTATGGCGCTGGGCCGGGAAGCTCAGGACCAGCCCACGGAATATCGGGATTGCATCCGCGGATATTCCCGTAGCCCTGCGCCACTTGCTTGACGACACCAAAACGTGGATCGAATACACCACGTATCCGCCCGATGGGATCGCGGTGCGCTTCCATCACCGGCTGGTGCAGATTCATCTCTTCCCGAATGGCAACGGCCGCCACTCCCGCCTCATGGCGGATCTTCTGGTGATGAGCTTCGGGCGGGAACGGTTTCCGTGGGGCCGGCAGAGTTTGCGCGATGCCGGCGCCATGCGCCAGACCTATATCGCAGCCTTGCAGGCCGCCGACAATCATGATATCGTCCCGTTGCTTGCGTTTGCCCGGGCATAGATATTCACAGTCGCCGCCTCAACCTGCGCCTACTCCTTCTGCGATGCCGCGATCGCCTGCTCCAGATCCCACAGCAGATCCTCCACGTCCTCAATCCCCACTGAGAGGCGCACTAGATCTTTGCTCACCCCCGCCGCCAATTGCTGCTCGTCGCTCAGTTGCTGGTGTGTGGTCGATCCCGGGTGAATAATCAGGCTCTTAGCGTCCCCCAGGTTCGCCAGGTGCGAGAAGATCTTCACATTGTCGATCAGTTTGCGCCCGGCTGCCGTGCCGCCCTTGATTCCGAACGTCACCACCGCCCCCTGCCCCTTCGGCAGATACTTCTGCGCGGTCGCTTGGTACGGGCTCGATTTCAGACCCGGGTACTTCACCCACGAAATCGCCGGGTGCTGCTCCAGCCACTGCGCCACTACCAGCGCGTTGCGGCTGTGCGCCTCCATGCGGAACTTCAGCGTCTCGATCCCCTGGATCATCAGGAACGAATTGAACGGGCTGATACACGGTCCGAAATCGCGCAGACCCTCCACCCGCGTCTTCACGATGTACGCCAGCGCCCCAAACACTTCGGCGAACTTCATCCCGTGATATCCCGGGCTCGGCGCCGTAAGCGCCGGGTGCTTGTCGCTCCAGACGAACTTCCCGCTATCCACGATGATGCCGCCGATGGACGTGCCGTGCCCGCCCAGGAACTTCGTCGCCGATTCCACCACAATGTCGGCCCCGTGCTCAATCGGCCGGCACAGGTACGGCGACGCCATCGTGTTGTCGATCACCAGCGGCACACCCGCCTCGTGCGCGATCTTCGCCACCGCCGCAATATCCAGCACGTTCATCCGCGGATTGGCGATCGTCTCGCCGTACACCGCTCGCGTTTTCGACGTGATCGCCTTGCGGAAATTTTCCGGGTCGTCCGGCTCCACGAACTTGACGTCGATCCCCAACCGCCGGAAGCTCACATCGAACTGCGTGTAAGTGCCGCCGTAGAGCGTGCTGGCCGCCACCAGTTCGTCGCCCGCCCCCAGCAGGCTGGTGATCGCCAGGAATTGCGCCGCCTGTCCGCTCGCCGTCGCCAGGCCCGCTATGCCGCCCTCCAGCGCCGCCACGCGCTGTTCGAAGACATCCGTCGTCGGATTCATGATGCGCGTATAGATGTTGCCGAACTGCTGCAGCCCGAACAGCGCCGCCGCGTGGTCTGAGTTGTCGAACGTAAAGGAAGAAGTCTGGTAGATCGGCACCGCGCGCGCGTGGCTCGCCGAATCCGGCGTGTGGCCGGCATGCAAAGATTTGGTAGCGAACCCCAGTTCGCGGGCAGGAACTTTATTATCGGCCATTCGTACAGCATACCCCGTCCCGCGGGATTCGAAGTTGAGTGCCGAAAGCGTTCACCGCCCCGAAGGTTCGCGCGCAGGCCTCCGTACTGTGCGCAAACGCTTCGCGGGTGGGCCCGTTGAACATCGCGAAGATGGCAGGCCCAGCTTGCGTGGCTGCGTTTCTCCATCGACCTCTGCTGGGCGTGGAGATCGAAGGCAGTGGCGCCGCCCGCAATCGCCCAGGGCGTCCGCCGCACGCCATGCGGACCGCGGAACAGCGCCTGGCGGTGGTCCGCGAATCCGGGATTTCGTTCGCGATCGTGTTCCCCCTAACGTCCGCCAGCCTCGCGGAACTGGAATGGGCGGTGGAGTTCGCGGCTGCGCAGGCCGCCGCTCTGCTACAGGTGCGGCCGTCGGCGGAACTCCGCGACGAACAGATGGCGACGGCGTGGATGATGGTGGATTGGCTGAGCGAGCTACAGCGCGGTAAGTTGGCGATCCATGTCGACGCGGTGCCGTTACAGCTTGCCGGAGGCGGGAGCCCTAACGTCGTGAAGGCAGAATCTGGAGCGGGAGGCGCATTATCTGGGCGAGATTGTTTCGCCTCTGGTGATTGAAAACGATTGGCACGGTGACGCCCCTGCGCTACGGCTTTCCGCGCCGCTTACCTGCACACGAAACCGCTGGCTGGCATGACGCAGCGGTGGATAGAATCGCAGGGGGATGCGTTCTGCGAGGTGTACGGCACGGTGCTGCAAAAGGCGCGGACCGCCGACCGCGTGTTCGGGGATCTGTATCGAATGCTGGCCCTGGAAGTGCAGTGCGGCGAGACCGAAGTGGCGGTCGCCGGTTGACGCCAGACGAAAAAAGGGGGCCGGTTTCCCGACCCCCCTTGAGGCTTACAGTTTGGTTTGCTTTAGAATACGAAGCGCACTGCCAGGCGCATGGAACGGCCAGTCTGGAAGAAATTCGCCATGCCGTAGCGGTTGGCCGAGGTTAGCTTGGTTTGGACTCCGGCAAACGCTCCGGCGCCGTTCAGCGCGTCCACGTAGTTGTAACCATTCATGACCTTGGCCCAGTCGGTTTGCGGATCGCCGGCGAAGCGGGGTGCCCGTGTGGGATTGATCAAGCTGGTCGGGATCGCAAATTCGTAGACACCCTGAACGGAGCGTTGGTTGAACACGTTGATGACGTTGGCTTCGAACTCCATGCGCTGTCCTTCGTGAACCGCGATCTCATGATGAATCGAGAGATCGGTCTGGATGAAGGGAGCGGTCCGCGCGTTCTTCTGGATGCTGCTGACCACGAAGTCGCCGTTGGCGGCGCGCGTGAAGTTGGCGAAATTGCCGCGCCCTTCGGCCCACTGGCAGGCCGAAGAGGTGCCCACCACGGGCAGGCAGGTGTTGAGCGGTGTGCCCTGGTAAGCGGACTGCGTGACGCCTAACAGGGTGGTGCCGACAAACGACTTCAGACGATAGAAGCCGTAGGCTTTGCCGGTGTGTGGGCGGTCGGTGGACAGCGGACCGTCGTCGATCTTGCCGCTCGGCAGGTACGTCATGGTCGGAATATCGAACAAGCGGCTGTTGTTGGGAGCGTGGCGGCCCGTGGTACCATCCGTGGGATCGCTGTTGGTGAGGCCCGGATAGTTGCCGGTGAGTTTGCTGTAGGTATAGGAGAGCTTCCCAAACCATCTGCCGGTGGGTCTCTTGGCCAGGCTGAGTTCCGCACCGTCATATCGGCGGATGGCGGTCACTACTGGCGGGCACTCCGCGCAGAACGGCGTAGTGTTCAAGTAATTACCATCGGCATCGCTCTTGCAGCTAAACCCAGGCGTGGAGTTGTCGCAGGGGATGGACGTCGGGCGATGCAGCAGGTCCGCAAACTTGGTGCCCGGGTTGCCAATGTAAAAGCCCAGGTTGTCGGTGATCGACATATCTTCGATGGTCCGGTCCAGGCGCTTCCGCGAATAGCGGCTCTCGATGCTCCAGTTGGGAGTGATGGCCCAATCCAGGCCGGTCACAAACTCGTGTTGCATCATGGGCTTCATGTTCGGGGAGATTGCCGGGTCGCGGGGATCCGCCTTGGTCGCGCGGAAGTCCACGTTTTCGATGAAACGGCCGGTGTTGACACCCGGCGCCGGGCCGGTGGCAGGGCAACCGCCGCCCAATGCATAAGTTGGCTTGATCTTGGTGTAATCGGGATCGTCCATGGCGTACACGCAGTCGTGCCAGTAGTCGCTGCCGAACGAACCGCGTGCCAGGCCCATCTTCATGATGTCGTAAAACTTGCCGTAGCTGGCGTAGACCTTGACCTTGCCGTTGTGCAGCAGATCGTAGGCCCCGCCAAGACGGGGAGCGATCTTATCGCGCCAGCCGAAATGCACCGTCGGAAAGCGGGTTGGATCGTAGGCGGGCTGAGTCTCGTCGTCGAAACGCAGACCCAGATTGAGGGTCAGACCATGCCCTACCTGCCAGGCATCCTGGAAGTAAATCGCCTGCGCGGTCTGGCTGGCGCCTCCGGTGTTGGTGACATTCGTGCCGACGATGAAATATCCGTATCTGCCCTGACAAGCCCCTTGGGGATTCGACGCCTTCAGGGCATCGCACGCCGTGGTGCTGGTCACCGGAGTGTAGGCGTTATTTCCCAAAAAGAGGTTGACCGCGCCGCCGTTGAACGTGCGCAGAACCTCGTTAGACTGCGACTGCCAGAAATACCCGCCCTTGAAGGTGTGGGTACCCGCCAGATGGCCGATGAAGTAGGAAGCGTCTCCGTTGAAGCTCTTGCGTTTGTAAGCGTCGAACGCTGTGGCTAAGTTGCTCGGGATGTTGGCGAATCCGTTGGTGTTGAACAAGGAAGTGGGCATCACGGTGCCCGTCAGATCCGTGGTGGACGCGCTTACGCTGTTCTGATAGACATAACGCGTGCCCACCGGGGTTCCGCGCTGTTCGGTGTTGTTGAAGAAATACCCGAACCGGGCGCTGACCACTAATTTGGCGGTCGGCGTCCAATCGCCACCGAAGCTGTAAACGGCCAGCGGATTGACAGACCCTGCATCCGACCGCAGCGTATTGGGATCGGTCGAGGCTCCGGTGTTCCGTTGTCCGGCAATATTGCTGTCCTGGCCGCCCAGGGTGCCGGTGGACCGGAAGTAGCCGTAATTCCACGAGCCAAAGAGGCGCAGATTGTTGGTTACGCCGTAATCCAGCCGATTGTATGCGTTGTGGGTGGTTGTGGTCTGCGTCAACGTCCGGGGTCCGGGGTTGTTGCCGGTAAAATTGGTGGTGCGGCGAGTGGTATCGATACTCGGGATATAGCTGCTGAAAATCCACAGTTTGTTCTTTACCAGCGCGCCGCCGATGGTGTATCCGGGTTCGACGATGTGGCGCTGATCCTTCTTCGCCGAGAAATACTCGGGAGTGCCATCCAGACGCGTGGTCGTGTTCGTCGTTGTGGCCGGGTTGATACGCAGAGAACGATCCCCCAGCGCCGGAGCGCCGTTCGCCCCGGCTATGTTGGCCGGGCTGTTGGCATTGAGCGCGTTGGTTTGGAAGTAAGTCAGCAGCGAACCGTGCCAGTTGTTGGACCCGCGCTTGGCGATGGCATTGATCACGCCCCCCAGTGCGCCGCCGAACTCGGCTTCGAAACTGCTGGATTTGACCTGAACTTCTTCCACGAAGTCCATCTGGAAATTCTTGCCGACGCCGCCGTTCTGAATGTTGGTGGTGTTTACACCATCCACCATGTAAACGTTTTCGGAGTCGCTCGCCCCGTCAATCTGGAAGCCGGCACCGTTGGGCCCCTGCAAAGGCTCGTTCCGCGCACCCGCGGCGAAAGGAATCACCGACTGGAAGGACCGCCCCTTGGGGAGATTGTCCAGGAGTTCCTTTGCAACCGTTGCCTGCACCTTGCTCTGTGTGGTGTCCACGACGGAAGCATTGCTGGCAACCTCCACCGTCTCCGCCACCGCGCCCACTTCCAACCTCACATCCACATTCGGCAGCCGGCCCACCGCCAGGTCGATCCCGACCTGCTTGAAAGTACGAAATCCCGGTACCGTGACCGTCAAAGTGTAACTGCCCGAGGGCAGTGCCGCAAAGCGGTACGAGCCGGAATCATCGGTCTGCACTTTCTTCATTCCGATCAGGTTAGAGCCGGAAATTTCAACGGTCGCATTAGCGACGGAAGCGCCCGAAGGGTCCTTAACGGTACCCTGAAGTCCAGCCGTCGTTTCCTGTGCGAACACACACGGCGAGACTAAAAGCGCAATCAATACTACCGGTAACAGCAGCCACTTTCCCTTGTCCGGATAGTGCATATGTTCTCCTCGTAGAATTCGGATTCGAAAAGTTCAAATCCAGTTAAGGTCAGGGCCGCGCCCTCGGCATGGGAACCGTACTTGACGAATTGGAAAGCACACCTCACAAGCGGCAACCCCTTAACCCCTAAGCAAAGCCCGCGATCAACGGGCCTGTAAAGTTTCGTAATAGATTGATTGCGTAAATTGTCCAGGATTTTACGCGGGAAAGCAAGGGGTATTTAACGCAGTCCAGGTAAACTGACGCTCGGGATTCCTTGTGAGTGGCTGATAGTGAGTCACTTAACAGACAACCACACAATAGTGGTGTATCTCAATTGTCCAGAAGCACCACGTTTACGTGTAAACCGGAACGGGGGTGCCCTGGGCTGCGGAAAAATCCCTCACCTCTACTCGTAGCGCTGGGTGATCGACGTGGCGGCACGGCGGGCCGGTCGTAGCAGGTGAGTAGCGATACTGCGCTCCAGGCCGCGAGCGCTCCCAGAGGAGGACGGTGCGCCGCAATTCCTCCTGCAGCCAGCGTCACGAAGGGGGTATCCGCACCGCGGTCCGCTATACCGTCTGCGGTTGCTGGATTTTCAGATAAGGACGGAGTTTTTTAACGGCCGCTTCAGCAGTGATCCCATACTTCGCGCGCAGGGCGTCCAGCTTTCCGTGCTCGATGAACCGGTCCGGCCAGCCGATGCGCACCACCGGCGTGTGCAGTCCCAGGCTGTTCAATTCCTCCAGCACGGCACTCCCGAACCCTCCACGGAGAACGTGGTCTTCGAGCGTCAGGATTACCTCCACCGTTCCCGCGAAGAACTCCAGCATCGCCACGTCGATCGGCTTGGCGAAACGCGCATTGATCACCGCTGCCGCGATACCTTCGCCCTCCAGCTTGCGGGCGATCTCTTCGGCCATCGGAACCAGCGAGCCCAGCGCGAAGATGGCGACCCGGTCGTGGTCGCTGTGCCGCAGCAGTTCGGCTTTGCCCACCGGGATGGCGCGCGGAACGTCCTTGACCGGCGTGTCCGGTCCCAGGCCCCGCGGATAGCGCACCGCGATGGGGCCGTCCCAATGCATGGCGGTGAACAGCATGTCCGCCAACTCGTCTTCGTCTTTCGGAACCATGTGCACCAGGTTCGGGATGGCGCGCAGATAACTGATGTCGAAAAGACCGTGGTGCGTTGGCCCGTCGTCGGCGGAGAGACCGCCCCGGTCCATGCAGAAGACTACCGGCAGGTTTTGCAGGCAGACATCGTGCACAATGGGGTCGAATGCTCGCTGGAGAAACGTGGAATAGATGGCGCAGAACGGCTTGAAACCCTTTGCAGCCAGTCCAGCGGCGAACAGGACCGCATGTTCCTCGGCGATCCCTACATCGAAGAATTTGTCCGGATGCTGCGCTTGGAAGCGGTCCAGGCCCGTGCCGTTGGGCATGGCGGCCGTGATGGCCACCACCTTCGGGTCGAACTCCGCCAACTTTACCAGGGTATCGGCAAATACCTCGGAATAGGTGCGCCGGCCCAGCGGTTTCGTCTCGCCGGTCTCGGGATCGTAGGGTCCAAGCCCATGAAACTTTTTCTGCTTCTGCATGGCCGGCTCAAAGCCTTTGCCCTTCTGCGTGAGCACATGCAGCAGGACGGGCCGGTCCTGCTTCTTCAGAAACTCAAACGTTTTGATCAGCGTGGCGATGTCGTGCCCATCGATCGGGCCAAAGTACTTCAGCCCCAGTTCCTCGAAGATGACGCTGGGCCACAGCATTCCCTTGGCCACTTCTTCCGCTTTTCGCGCCATCCGCAGGGCCGCCACTCCACCCACCTTCTCGACCAGTTTTACGGCGCGGTCATGCAGATAGTCGAACCGCGGGCTGGTGACAATCTTGTGCAGATAGCTCGCAATCGCGCCGACGTTCTTGTCGATGGACCACTCATTGTCGTTCAGGACCACAATCAGCCGCTTGGTGTGGTGGGCGATATTGTTCAGAGCCTCGTACGTAATCCCGCACGTGAAGGCCGCGTCTCCCGCCACCGCCACCACGTGTTCTTTCCCCCCCGACTTGTCCCGGGCCACGGCCATGCCGAGCGCCGCCGAAAGCGCCGTGCCGGCGTGCCCCGCGCCGTAGCAATCGTGCGGACTTTCCGTGCGCAGCATGAACCCGTTCAGCCCACCCGGAGTGCGTATGGTGTCGAACCGGTCCCGGCGCCCCGTCAGCAGCTTGTGCACGTACGCCTGGTGGCTCACGTCAAACAGGAAGCTGTCGCTCGGGGTGTGGAATACGTAGTGCAGCGCGATGGTGAGTTCCACTACGCCCAGGTTCGGCCCAAGATGCCCGCCGTTGTTGGAAAGAACGGTAATCAGCCGTTCACGTATTTCCCCCGCCAGTTGTTGGAGTTCGGAAAGAGAGAGCTTCTGTACGTCCTCGGGCGAATCGATACCTTCCAGTATGCTTGCCATAGTCAGCGTGAATCTGCGCGTCTAGCCCGCCCCATTTGGCCTCAGCCTGCCTACCGGCCGGCTTCTACGACGGACCTTCTGAACCGTGAACAGTACCAAATGACAGAACAACGTCGTGACCAGCCACGAAAGCAGAAGCTCCAGGTAGCCCCGCAAAGCCACGTGACCCACGCCGGAATCCCAAAATATTGCCGGCAAAGGGTTCTATCCCGGCACCGCGGGCTGGTCGCCGAACCACACGACCATTCCAACCATCGCGGCCACCACGAACGGATTCGCGAACCTCCGTCGCTTGCCGGTTGGTCTCATCGACATATCGTACTTATCTACCTCTTATTTTCGCACGAAGGGCGCGACAAGAAGTAAGCCGGCCCGCGCCAGCTAAGAAGCGCCCCGCGCTCAGCCCGCGCTCAGCCCTGCGCGCAGCCCTGCGCTCAGCCCTGCGCTCAGCCGGCGCTCAGCCCCGCGCTCAGCCCCGCACCCAGCCCCGCGCTCAGCCCCGCACTCAGCCCGCGGTCAGCCCCTGGCCTTCGGTGCACTGGTACGAACCGGCGCGCACGTTTTTGAACTCCTGCACGGCGCCGCTGGGCCACTCGATGACCAGCCGGCTGGCAGCGTCGCGCTTGCCCAGCCCGAAGGTCAGGGTCAGTTCAGATTGCGACAGGTAGCTGGAACCGGATTTGACCCGCCGGGATTGCGCGCCTTCGGGCGCGAAAACGCGGGCCACCGCACCGATGGCGTCGCGATTCGATTTGGTCCCGGTCAGGTGCAACCGCACCCCCCGGTTGCCGGACAATTGCTGGTTGCGATAGAGATACGCCGCGCCCTGGTTGGTGGTGATCAGTAGATCCGGAGAGCCATCGCGGTCGAAATCGCCGTACGCCAAACCGCGCGCTACCTTGGGGGAAGCGAAACCCCCGCCCGCCTGCGCGGCAACGTCGCGAAACCCCCCCTTGCCGTCGTTGAGGAACAAGTGCGGTGCTTGCGCGTATCCCACGTTGCCGTGTATGCGGCGGACGGTCTCATCGATATGTCCATTCACGGCCACCAGGTCCAGGCGCCCATCCAAGTCGATATCCAGAAACGCGCAGCCGAATCCTAAGCTGGCGCGGGAAGCCTGGCCGACGCCTCCCGCCTGCGCCGCGTCCTTGTAAGTGCCATCGCGGCCGGGCCGGTAGAGTGCCATCATCTCGTTATCGAAGTTCGTGATGGCGATGCTCTCGGCGCCAGAGTTGTCGAAGTCGGCGGTATCCACGCCCATGCCGGCGCGAGCTTTGCCGTCGTCGCTGAAGGCCACGCCCGCGCGCACCGCAACGTCTTCGAACGTGCCATTCCGCAAGTTGTGATACAGCTTGTTGGGCTGCGTGTCATTCGCGATCAGGAGGTCTGGCCAGCCATCGCGGTCGTAATCCAGCAACGCGACGCCCAGCGATTTCGAACTGCTGTCGAAGATGCCACTCTTGGCCGTGACATCTTCAAAGGTGCCGTTGCCCCGGTTGCGGAAGAGCCAGCAGGTTTCGCCGTGATAAGCTTCGGGCGTGCAATACGACTTGCGCTTGCCATCCACGCTGCAGAAAACGTCGTGCGCCGCCGACCACTTGACGTAGTTGCAGACCAGAAGGTCCAGCAGGCCGTCGCGGTCGAAATCGAACCACATGGCCGAGGTGCTGAACGCGCTGCGCCCTCCCAGCCCGGCCTTCTCGGTGACATCGAGGAAGCGCCCGCGGCCGTTGTTCTGAAAGAGGCGGTTCTGGCCCACCGCCGTCACCAACAGATCCGGGAAGCCATCGTTGTTATAGTCGCCGATGGCCACACCCATGCCGTACATTTCCACCGCCAGCCCGGCGCGCTCGGTGACGTCGGTGAAGGTGCCGTTACGGTTGTTGCGGTAGAGCCGCATGGTGGTGCGCTCGCGGCGGTGCCCGGCATTGTCCAGGCCCCCCCACCCCATGCCGTTGACCAGCAAAATGTCCAGCCACCCATCGGCATCGTAATCGAAGAAGGCGCAGCCGGGACCCATGGTCTCCGGCAGGTACTTGGCGCCGAATGCGCCGCTGTTGTGGCGGAACTGGATGCCCGCGGCCCCGGTCACGTCGGTCAGCCGGAAATCCGGGCTGGCGCCGGAGCCGGCAAGCGCCCGCGCCGCGGCGCCGCCCAGCAACGTGCGCCGGGTCACGCGATGCTCACCAGACCCTGGCGAATCGCATAGACCACCAGTTCGGCCGTGTTGTGAATGCTCAGAGTCTGCATGATATTGGCGCGGTGTACGGCCACCGTGTTGGCGCTCAGGCCCAGCACCACCGCGATCTCTTTGTTGGATTTGCCGTGTACAATCAACTGCAAGACTTCGAGTTCCCGCGTGGTCAACTGCAGCGGCGGCCCGGCGAGTGGGTCGAGCGACCCCAGACGCGGGTCCAGCACCTGCTTGCCCGCCGCCACCTGCTTCACCGCGGCCACCATTTCCAGATCCATCGCGTTCTTGAGAAGGTATCCGCGCACGCCCGCATCCAGGCAGGTGCGCACATACGAAGCCTCGGCGTGCATGCTCAGAATCAGGATCGCGGTTTCCGGCGCGCTCCGCAGAATGTGGCGCGCCGCCACCGCGCCGTTCATGCTGGGCATCGCGAAATCCATCACCACCACCCGTGGCCGGAGTTCGGCCGCCAGCTGTACGGCCTGGTGCCCGTCTTCCGCTTCGCCGACCACCGTAATCGCCGGGTCGTCCTCCAGCATGCGGCGGAAGCCGCGGCGCACCAGGCTGTGGTCGTCTACCAGAAGCACGGAAATGCGCGGTTCAAGCATGGGCCTCCTGACCAGTGGCGGGCACGGTAAGGCGAACCAGCGCGCCGCCGGAGCTGCAGTTCTCCAAATCCAGGCGGCCGTTTACCAAATCCGCGCGCTCCCGCATGGAAACCAGTCCCATTCCATAAGCATGCGACCTTCCGAAGCCAACCCCGTGATCTTCCACTTCCAATACGACAGCTTCCGGCAGAAACCGCAGGCGCACCTCCGCCCGGTTCGATTGCGAATGCTTCGCGATGTTGTTCAGCGCCTCCTGCATGACCCGATACAGGTGGATGGCGACGGCGCGGTCGAGTTCGCACGCCGCGCCGGATTTCTCATAGTGTACCTCAATGCCCGTCTGTTTCTGGAAGCCCGGCAGGTATTGATCCAGCGCGCCTTCGAATCCGATTTCGTCCAGAATCACAGGATGCAGCGCGTGCGACAATGCCCGCACCTTGTCGAGCGTGGATTGTACAATCTCCTGCACCTCGCGCAGATCGGCGCCCAGCGAGTCGGGGTCTGCTGGACGCCGGCTGGTGCGCTGCAGCATGGCTCCCACGGCGGTCAGAATCTGGCCGAAGTCGTCATGCAGGTCGCGCGAAATGGAGCGGAACGTGTTCTCTTGCATCGCGATCAGTTGCTGGGCCAATTCGCTGCGCCGCGCCGACAGAACCGCCACTTCCTCAAACAGCCGCCGGTTGTAGTGCACCAGGTAGAGGCTGGTCAGTAGGATCAACACCAGCATGGCCGCCACAAATAGATAGACGTTGCGCTCCACACCCGCATACACACCCCGAATGCGCGCGCCGGCCTGTTGCTCGCTTTCGTTGTTCTGCACCAGCAGCCGCGCCACCGCCGTGCTCAATGCTTCCTGGCGTGCCTGCAGCGAGAGGCGGATCAAGGTGCGCGCCTCCGCCTCCTGCCCACTCTGCGCCAGCCCGAAGATGCGGTCCAGCGCGTCCCAGAATTGCCCCAGCGAGTCGCTCAGGTACTTGCGCTGGTCCGCATCCCGGTCGAGCGGCGACGACTGGGCTTCGCGCGCAATCGCGTCTTCGAGATCGGTCCGTATCCGGCGGAATTGTCCCTGCCATGCCGTCAGTGGATAGGGCTCGCTCCCCTCCAACATGTCCCGCATCGCCAAGCCGAGCGAATTCAGGTTGTTCTGTATACGCAGCAGCAGCAGCGAATCGGCGCGATTGCGGTCTATAATGCCGCCCTGCAGCCGCTCCAGTCCGTGCAGTTGCCTGACCGTGTAGCCCGAATAGAGGGCGACCGCGGACAGCGTGATGGCGAGTCCTGCGACCAAACGCACGGTAGGAGATCTGGGTTGGGGCATTCCGCTCTTATGAAGGGAGACTAGCACGGTTGGCGGGGCCACTGTCACTGGCGCCAAGTGAGGCACGCGGGCGCCCCTGCCCGGCTCACTCCAAATGCCTCACCAAGGCCCGCGGGGGCGGGGCCGACTTATCGCCCGTCAACCAATCCAACCGCTCCTTCACTTCTTCGGGGCGGGCCTGCCCGAGGATGCGGGCTACAATGCGTCCCTCGGCGTCGAGGAAAGCGGTGGCCGGCACCGCGCCGCCCAGTTTGAGCTTCTCGAGATCGTCCCCCGTGGCGCCATACCACACCGCGAAACCCACCTTGTGTTCAACCAGAAACGCGGGGATTCTGGCCTTCGTTTTGGCATCGTCGAGCGACACACCGATGAACCGTACGCCGCGGGTGGCGTACTGCTTTTCCATCTCCACCAGCATCGGCATTTCACCGTTGCAGGGGCCGCACCAAGTGGCCCAGAAGTTGAGGACCACCGGTTTGCCGCGCAGGTCGCGCAAACGCTGCTTCTGGCCATTGGCATCCCGCAACGTGAGGTCGGCGATGGGTACGCCGGCGCCTAGCGCCACCAGCGCCGGTATCAGTGTTGCCACGGCAAGCCGCCGCATTACTTCTCCGCGTGCCCGCCCTTGCCCGGCAGGCGGAGGCTGTAGCTCAGCAGCCACACGTAATCGGCGAACGCGGCGTCGCCATGCGTGCCCAGCATCTTGTCGGGAACGCTCCGCGTCCGGTCCCGGTACACTGCCTTTCCGATGCTGGCCTGGATCATGTTCCGCCCGCGCGCATAGATCAGACCGGGCGCTGCCGATATCGCGAACCCAGGGCGCCGAAAACCCAGATCGTTGCCCCTCAGGTTACTCGCCGGCACACCTTCCATGCGTGGGCCAAACGTCACCGTCAGGCCCTTGATCGCCCCGATTGGGTGCGACACGCCGGCCTGGACCAAATACTGGTCCTGAATCGCGTTGTACGCCGTCAGCGGCTGGTTGATGGATGTGGCGCTGCGCTGCACATTGTTCGCGCCGCCCTGCGTGGCCAGGTAGTTGCCCGTCGTGTAAACGATCGTGTTGTGCCCCACGTCGCGGAAGGCCTGCCACTGGAATATCATGCCCCAACCGCCGCTGCCGGGCTGGATGGAGTAGTCCGCCGTGACCACCGTCGGCGTGGTTGCCGTAGCCGTGGTGAGCACATTGTTCTGCACGTTGTCCTTGCCGGTGGGCGCCTGCACTCCGAAGCCTACGCTGACATTGCCCCGTTTGGCGCGACGCGGATTCCACACCCAGCCCTGCGCCACCAGCGCGCTGTCGCCAAGCCCCGCGCTGTGGGTAGTGTAGTAGGAGTTGTTCGAGCGGCGGCTGGCGAACAGCAGTGGCACGGTCAGTGTGAGGCTGATTCGCGGCGTGGCCTGGTAACTCAGGTTGATGTCCTGCAGGTTGATCTTATTCATCACCTGAGTTCCCTGCTGTACCCGGTAGGTCTGTTCCACATCGCCCACGAAATGCTTATACGAAAACTGGTGCCGGTAACCTAACGTCAGCTCGAAGTCGCCTGACTGTAAATACCCGCCCTGGCTCTCCGGTGACATATCCATGGAACTCGACCGCGCCACGATGCAGCCCTGCCCGCGCGCCGGAACGGTTGCAAGTAATACCAGCGTCATGGGCCATACAACCACAGACAGACACTTACACAGATTTCGCATCGGAAAACATCCCTCCAGGAATTGATGCGAGTATGCGGTCAATCGCCTGACCAGGCAATAATCGAAATCTACTACTCTGGTGTCGCTCCGAGGGCGGCACTTGCCCCTGGCGAATCGCCGGAGTGTGCCCGAAACGCCTTAGTACGTTTCCTCACCCTACCCCTCCCATACCCCCTTTTGCCCCTGGCCTTACCCCTCATAGTGGTATAATCTCTGCTTATGGACGCTCCGTAACTACCCGCTAGACTGGAGGGAACGCAGGCTCCCCCCCTCGATTCCACGCTTGGGTCCGCCTTGAACGGCGCGCACACCCCGGCATTTTCAAATCTTTGATTCTAAGGAGTTTCCAGCATGATTAAACTGATTACCAGCGGTATGTTCGTAGTCGGAATGGTGGCTGTGCCCGTGGCGTTACCGCCCCATCAGGCGCCTGCCGCGGCTCCCGATTATCGCAACGATCCCAGACTAGAAACCCTTCGTTCCTTCTTCCGCAACTCCGATTGCCCCGCCGAACAATACGCCTCTGCCTTCCTGGAAGCCGCCGACCACAACGAACTCGATTGGCGCCTCTTGCCTAGCCTCTCCTACATCGAATCGACGGGCGGAAAGGCCGCCCCCTACAACAATTTGTTCGGCTGGGATTCCGGGCGCGCGCACTTTCCCTCCCCCATCGCCGGTATCCACGCCGTCGGCTATCGCCTTTCCCATTCGGACCTTTATAGGGACAAGGAACTGGACAAGCTCCTGGCCACCTACAATCCAAGTGTCGAGTATGGACGAAAGGTGAAGTCCGTCATGCGGCGGATTGCCCCCTCCGAGTGATCCGAACCGGTTCGTTTGCTTAAAGTTGTAAGAATTGGACGCCGAAGTACAGGCCCCCAAACAAAGCTACGGAAATTACCAGAACCGCCACCCACTTGATATACCGTTGGCTGGTGGTGACTTGTTCGTCTGCCCTGATGCGGTCTGCGAGGCTATCAAACATGGAAACCTCCTAAAAGGCCGTTATAAAAAACCTACACAGGATGTTGACCTGAGCAGAGTGTAGACCTAATTTGGCAAACTTTCCAGTAATCTTTCGGACTGCCGCCTCTGATTCGCTTGACAACCACGCAATCGAGGGGTTTTCACCGCTATTTGACGAACTTGGCGATATCGTCGATCACCACCGCCGCCACGTGGCCCGGCTTGCCGTATTCGGCCGGCATACTCTTGCCTTCACCCGCCACAAACAAATGATTCAGAGCCGGATAGCTCTTCATCACTACGCCTTTTCCGCTGCCCACCGCGCTCTTCCACAGCCCGAAATCGGTCATCGTCACCTGGTAATCCCGCTCGCCTTGCAGAATCAGCATGGGAATTCCCAGTCTCTTGGCCGCGGCCGCTGGGTCGTAGTCTTTTAGATCCACCCAGTAGGAAACCGGCACGCCGCCAAACGCCGGCGAATCCTCGTCGCCCGCTTCCAGTTTCTTTACTTTGGCCTGCAGCGCCTTGGCGTTATCCATCTGCTTGCCCGTGATCCCCATGTACATCACCTGCTCCACCAAAAGGTCTTCAATCGGCCGCACATTCCCGGCCATCAGCACGATGCCCGCTAGTTTCCCGTCCGCTTCCGCGATCCTCGGCGCCACGTACCCGCCCAGGCTGTGACCCACCACGAACACCCGCCTACCGTTTACCTCCGCCTGCGTGCGCACCAGCGCGATGGCCTTCGCGGCATCTTCCACCGCTTCTTCCTGCACCGTGAATTTGCCGCCGATTCCCGCCAGCCGCGCCCGGTACTGCAGGGTGCGCTTCTCGTAGCGCAATACCACGACCCCACGCGAAGCCAGTCCCTCCGCCAGATCCTTGAACACCTTCGCGCCGCCCACCGTCTCATCGCGATCGTTCGGTCCCGAGCCGTGAACCAGCACTACCGCCGGGAACGGCCCCGCACCCACCGGCACCGTCAGCGTTCCCGGCAACTTCCATTCGCCTTCACCCACCGTAACGGCACGCTCCTTGAAACTGGCGGGCTGGCTATACGCCGGCCGCTCCCAGTTGACTGCCCCCGGCAGTTGGAAAAAACCCGCCACCAGACCCGCCGAATTGATAATGATGCGGAAATTGATATTCTGCGTGGCGAATTTGGCCGGAAAGACCACGATGCTGTTGGGCCCCGCCTTAGTCACCGAGGCGTCGCCAAGTTTCTCCATCGCGCCGTACGTCTTGATCATGGCGCCCACTTTGGCCAAATCCGCCGCCGGCAGACCCTTCTGCACGTCGGCAGTGGACATTTGCAGGAACTCAGCGTATTGCCCGGCCAGCACCAGGTCCAACGCTTTTCTGGCCAGCACGGTGGAATCCTGGGCCGGCTGGGCCGCCAGCAGGATGGAAAGAAGCGGCAAAATGCGTAGCGCGCGATTGAGCATGACACTTCTATCCTACAGCGCCGCGGACCGGAACTTTTCGCCCCTCGTGAATCGGCGCCTCCGCCCACGGTGACATCCTTCTGATGGTCGGCCGCCGCCAGCGCCCCCGGCGGTGGAATACTAGCTGTGGTAGTAAATCAATGAGGGCGCTAAGCTGCCCAGTACTATGTCGTGCCTTCCCGTGCTGACCGGCCTGACCATGCTGTTGCTGGCCTCCGCTCAAACAACCCCACCCGTGACGCCACAGCAATTGCCCACGGTTCATGAACGTATAGAGGTTACCGCCACGCGCCTTCCCGAATCGCCTGACCAGGTTCCGGCCGCCATCGAGGTGTTCACCGGAGATGAGCTCCGCGCCCGGGGAGTTCGCGACTTGCGCAGCGCCCTCGCCCTCGCGATCGGCCTGGAGATCGCGCCCGGTGGCGATGCCGGGCCGGCCAGCGCGGTGCCCGCCTTCTGGGGTCTCAAGGAGTTCGACGCCTTTCTGCTGGTTGTGGACGGCGTGCCTTTCGGTGGCGCCTTCAATCCGGCGCTCACCTCGCTCAACTTGACGGATGTGGAGCGCATCGAAGTGCTGCGTGGGCCGGCCCCCGTCATGTATGGCGCCACCTCGTTCGTCGGCGTCATTCAAGTGGTACATAAGGATGCCGCCGCAACCGGCAAGGAACTCGTCATCCGCGGCGGCAGTTTCGGAAGCGGTGGCCTCACATTCTCCACGCCGGTACCGCTCTCCCGCAACTGGACGTCGCGCCTCACCTTAGATGGTGAGCGGGAAGGGTTCAGCGATGCTCGTACCGCGTTCCGCCGCGGCCACGCGGCCTGGCGGGTGCAGCACAAGGGCGCAGACCACCAACGCCTCTGGTTTGGTGTGGATCTGAATTGGCTCAATCAAGATCCGGCCAGCCCTCGTCTGCGCGACGGCCAAGTCCTATCTCCGCTCAATCCCCTGGATGCCAACTACAATCCGGCTGGCGCTTTTCGTAACGACCACCGGTTTGCCCTGATGGGCGGCTTCGACCGGCGCGCGGCGGGCGGCACCTGGTCCACTACGGCATCTTTGTCCCACAGCGCCCAGAATCTCTTGCGCGGCTTTCTCGTGGATCTTTCCGACACGCAGAATAATGCCCACGGCTTCCGCGAGAACATCGGCCTCACCGACGTCTACGTGGATTCCCACCTCTCGTGGAAGGCCCCTCATGGCATATCTTTTCTGCTCGGCGGCGACTACCTGCACGGCCAAGGTAACGCCCGCGGCGCCGATTTCGACTACACCACTCTCTTGAGCGGAGCCACCGCCGCTCGCGTCACGTCCCCCAGCGTCCTCGATGTCTACATCCACGACCGGCGCGACTTCGCCGGTGCCTATAGCTCCGTTGAGTGGAGCCCCGTGGAAAGGTTTCGCGTGGATGCCGGTGTGCGTCTCAACATCACCACCGAGAACCGGGAAAGCGGCGACGCAGCCGGAACCGCCCCGGCCGCTCGCCAGACCAACCTGCGCGCCAGCGGCAGTGTCGGCGCAATTTTCAGCGCCTGGCAACACAACCAGGACGCCGTAAAATTCTTTGTCAACTATCGCGATACCTTTAAGCCGGCGGCCATCGATTTTGGCATCGGTGACACCGAAGCCGGTATCCTCAAGCCGGAAACGGCGCGCAGCGTCGAGGGTGGCATCAAAGCCCGGTTTTTCGGTGGACGGCTCGGCGCTGAGGCGTCCCTCTTCCAAATGAACTTCGAGAACCTGGTGATTGCGACCAAAGTTAACGGGTCGCCCGCCCTGGCCAATGCCGGCACGGAAAAATTCCGCGGCTTTGAAACCGGCGCCTCCCTGTATCTCACCAGCAAGGTCATGGCGCGCGCCACCTATAGTTTCCACAACGCGGAATTCGTGGATTCCATTCAGTTGTTTGACGGGGTGCCGGCCCAACTCGGGGGCAAGAAGCTCGAGATGTCTCCCCGCCAGCTCGCCGGTTTTGGCGTGATGTACACCCCAGTCCGTGGCGTTTTCGGCGGCGTCGAAATGAACTACACCGGCAGCCGCTTCTTGAATAAACGCAACACGTCTCTGGCGGACGGATTCGCCACCGTGGGGTTCGGCATCGGTTATCGCACCCCGCGCTGGGAATTGCGGGTGGATGGCCGCAATCTTACCGACCGGCGCGACCCCATAGCGGAGAGTGAGATTGGCGATGCACAGTACTATCTCATGACCAGTCGTCGGCTGGACATCAGCTTCGCAGTCAGGTTCTGATTCACCCATCCCAGGAGCCAACTTCCACTGAATACCCGGGATTACCCGGGATATCTCCCTATATCGGACCTGTAAGCAGACGCTGGTACCGAGCCGGTACGGATAGGACTCGAATTGAAATGGAGATTGAGTTGAAATAGTGGCAGGAACAATTTACCATGCACTCTATCGGAATCGTCTACTTCGCCGTCACACTATTTCTCGCGCTGGCCGTACTGATCAAGTGGAAGCGCCGCCATGACGTGCACGCCGCGAGGCTGAACCGAGGGCTTCGCGGCTATGTCGCCGGGACCACGGCAGGGCTTGCTGTGCCCGCACAGACGCCCCGCGAAAATCCGATTCCGGTATAGAGAATCTTCGATGACTCCCGCGTC
>JANYAH010000223.1 GCA_025361425.1 Candidatus Solibacter sp.
CCACAACGCAGATCGCCGAGAACCGCGATCTGATTGGTAATGTTGACGCGCTGTTGTTCCAGGAATTCCAGGGACTTTGGGGTCGTCATCGGGGCAGCCTCCTATCCTAGCGTACTACATACGCTCGGATATTGGGCACAAAAAAAGAACCCACCCATTTAACCACTTTCAAGTCGCACACCCGCCAAGGACCTCCTGGACCGTGGCGAGACCGCTACCGTGCTCGAATACCTCGACTCCTGCGGCCAGTTCTGGATCGCCAACCGCGGCAAGCTGGCGGAGTGGACGGTCCTGGTGCGCGCCGGCCTGAAACCCGACTTCGGCTCCAATCTCGGCTATTAGGGTAGGACACGCCTCCTGGCCTGTTGTGATGGGCCTTCGGCCCGCGAAATCCCATGAAGAACTGGCCGAGCCCCGGGGGATTCTCCGATGGGCGGGGTGGTTCTTCGACCCTGTCCAGACTTGCGGAAGAGTGAGGGGCCGCACTCCGATGTTATGATGCGTCTGAGAGTGCAGCGCGAACAGGTTCTGACCAAGCTTCGTGAAAGGATCGTACTGTTCGCGGCATCTCATCTATCGAGGGACGCCGCCGAAGATCTGGCCCAGGAGGTGCTCTTGCTGCTTCACGAAAAGTACGCCCACCTGGAACGCGTGGAAGATCTGCTGCCGCTGTCCCTCCGAATTGTGCGCTTCAAGATCATGAGCCAGCGCCGTAAATCGGTGCGCCGCGGTGAGTACACTCAAGTTTCCATTGCCGATATTCAGTTGCCGGATCTGGATGCCAATCCGGCGGAGTACGTGGAACGCAAGCAGATGCTGGAGCGGCTCGCTACGGCCATGAGCGGTCTGGGCGACCGGTGCCGCGAACTGATGCGGCTCAAGTTGCAGGGCAAGACGTTTCCCGAGATTCAGAAGATCATGGGGGTGGCCTCGATCAATACCATCTACACCTGGGATCACCGCTGCCGCAAGAACCTGCTGGAAGCCATGGGCGGGAGCTGGGAGCCGCCTAAGCGATGAGCCCGGATGACATCGAAAAACTGTTGGGCGGATACGCCACCGGCACGCTCACCGCGGAAGAGCAGCAGGCGCTTTTTGCCGCCGCCCTGGACGATCAGGAATTGTTCGACGCGCTGGCTCGCGAACAGTCGCTGCGCGACCTCTTGCGCGATCCGGCGGCTCGCGCGGAATTGCTGAGCGCGCTAAATACCCCGGCGAACCGGCTGGGCGGTTTCTGGCAATGGCTGCGCCGGCCCATGGTCGCCGGGTTGGCGACGGTGGCTGTGGTCGCGATCGCGGTGGTGGCGGTATGGCAGGTGCTGCGCATTGGTCCGGTGAAGCCAGCGGCGCCGATGATAGTGGCGGAACTGAGGCCGCCGGAACAGATGCCCGCCCAGTCACCCCCTCCGCCAGGCCCTGTGGCCATTCAGACTTTGAACCAGCGCAGGGTCGTAGCCGATACCCACGCGCCCGCGATCGCGCCGCCTCCGGCTCCTGTCCCTGCGGCCATGCCTGCCGTGATGGCACGCAAAGCCGAAACCGAATCCACCACCCTCGGGCAGTCGGCGGCGGAAACGTCCGGCGCCCTCAAGGAAAACGTCACCATCGACGCGCGCTCTCTCTTCTACCTCGACCAGGAGGCGCCGGGCGCCAATGCGTTTGTCCAGTCAAGCGGCGGCGCGCGCGCCGTACCGCCTCCCGTCCGCCAGGCCGCACCTCGCGCGGATGCCGCTCCCACAACGGCAAAGACCGTTTCGGGCCTGGCCGCGCCCATGATGGCCACTGCTCCGCGCCTCGGCGTGCGCGTCAGCATTTTGCGCGGCGAACGCGAAGTGGACCTCACCACCGTGCTGGATCCCGGCGAGACGGTACGCCTCAAGCTGATTCCCAATGCAGATGGATTCCTGTGGGTCGCCGAGGGAGCGCGCACGGTCGCGAGCGCAACGGCGCAGCGCCTCAAGCCTTTCGAGACACCCGAAATGCGCTTCGAGGGAAGCGGGCAGAAGCAGTTGGTGGTCACGCTCTCGCGGAAGCCGCAAACCGTGGCGCCTCTATCCCTCGGAATCCTGGGGCGCGGCAATCTGGTGGAGACGTCGGCGGATCAGGGTCGCGCGACCTATGTCGTGTCCGGCCCGCGCGAGGCCGGCGCGCAGCAGGTGGTCGTGCCGGTCACACTGACTTATCGGTAGGTAAGACAGACCATCGCCGTTCGTGGTCTGTCATGCCTCGACAGACGACACAAACCGATCGTCTGTCCCACCAGTCGCCTGCGTGTTTCTTTTCTGCTTCCGGCTGGTGTATTTAGCCAGCGCCGCGCACTGCCTCCACAAACAACCACGCCACCAGTCGTGCATCGAACTGCTCCACCCAGGCAACACCTTTTGCGGACTGCGCGGCCTGTGCCTCCGGAGAGCGATAGAGGTCGAGGATTCCCGTCGCCAGCGATTGCGCACTCTCAGGCTCTACCAGGGTCGCGTGCGGAGCCACCTCGGGGATGGCGGCCGCACGCGCCGCCACAATCGGCTTGCCGGCCGCCATGGCTTCCAGCAGTACGATGCCGAAGCCTTCCTGCACGCTGGGTAGGCAGAAGATGTGGGCGCGATTGTATTCGGCGGCCAGATCGGCCCGCGAAATGTCTCCCATCCAGGTGACCGTGTGGCCTAAGTTCAGGTGGCTGGCTTGCACCCGCCAGGTAGCGTCGCAGGGCCCGTTCCCGACCAGGCGGATTTCGAGGTTGGGGATTGCCTCACGCAGTCCGGCCGCGGCTTTGAGCAGCAGGCCGACCCGCTTGCGGCGGTAGAAGCGCCCCACGTAGAGCACCGTGAAGCGCCCCGGATGGGCCGGCGCCGGAAAGGCCGCCAGCTGGCGGCGCCAGGCGGTCAGATCGATCAACTCCGGCACCACAGTGGGAAGCTGCTGCAGTCCGTAAAAACGCTGCGCGCAATCGGCCGAATAGCGGCTGGTCACCAGCACGCGCGCGGCCCGGTGAACGTGCAGCCGTTCGCAGCGCGCCTGCACGCCCATGGTGAGGCGCGTCAGCCCGCTCTCGAAACGAACCTCGTCGGCAATCACGCCTTTGAGCGACGCAACATGGAGAGCGCCGGGAGCGCCGGCGGCAATCTGGTAGCCGTCCATGTCGAAGCCCACCGTGCAATCGTAGGCGGAAGAGGCGCGCAACCCGCGGTTGAACCAGAGCCGCTCGATAGTGAAGACCGGGAAGTGGCGCGTGGGCGATTCGAAATCGACGGTGTGCCCGAGTTCCCGCAGCGCGTTGGCCAGCACCGAGATGCCCACGTACGTCCCGCTGCCGCGCGCGACGTCCTGCGGTGTCGAAGTGAGGAAGCGGAATTTCAAGGTATCCGAATTACCAGGATACCCACTTGCCGGTTGTTGGTGTAGGCGACGGCGGAGACGGTGCTTGCCCGCGCGTTGGCAATGACCACGCGCGCGACGGCGGCGCAATATCGAGTTCGCGCCGTTCTACACTGGAAGCGTAATGGAGAAAGCGGTATGTCTATTGAGCGGGGGCCTGGATTCGGCCACCTGCCTGGCGCTGGCGCGGCGCGACGGGTACCAGTGCTACGCGCTCTCGTTCGACTATGGGCAGCGTCATAAGATAGAGCTCGAGGCGGCGGCCCGGGTGGCCAGGGCGCTCGGCGCCACGCGGCACATGGTGGCCAAAATCGGCCTCGATGCCTTCGGCGGGTCGGCGCTGACCAGCGGGATCGCGGTGCCGAAGGGGCGATCCGCCGACGAGATGGGGGAAGGCATCCCGGTGACCTACGTGCCGGCGCGCAACACCATCTTCCTTTCGTTCGCCTTGGCCTGGGCGGAGGTGCTCGAAAGCTCGCACATCTTTATCGGCGTCAACGCGCTGGACTACTCCGGGTATCCAGACTGCCGGCCCGAGTTCATTAGGGCCTACGAACGCATGGCGAACCTGGCGACCAAGGCGGGGGTCGAGGGGCGGACGCGGGTCAGGGTCCACACGCCGCTACTGCACTTGACCAAGGCGGGGATCGTCAAGCTGGGGCGGGAGCTAGATCTCGATTTCGGGCTGACCTTCAGTTGCTACGATCCGGCGGCCGATGGCCGGGCGTGCGGGCAGTGCGACGCCTGCCTGCTGCGGCGCAAGGGGTTCCACGAGGCGGGCATTGAAGATCGCTGAGCTGTTCTACTCGATTCAAGGCGAGGGCTCGCTGCTGGGCGTGCCGTCGGTATTCATCCGCACCAGCGGCTGCAATCTGCGCTGTGCGTGGTGCGATACTCCCTACACGTCGTGGCAGCCGGAGGGGACCGATCTCGAGCTGGATCGGATTCTGGATGGCGTAGCGGCGCATCCTGCGCGGCACGTGGTGGTGACTGGCGGGGAGCCGATGATCGCGCCGGACATCATCGCGCTCACCGGGCGGCTACGCGAGCGCGGCATGCACATCACCATCGAGACCGCGGGGACGGTTTTCGCGCCGGTGGCCTGCGATCTGATGAGCATCAGTCCGAAGCTGGCTAACTCGACGCCGGACGACCCACGGTGGACCCGGCAGCACGAGCGCCTGCGCATCCAGCCGGCCGTGCTGGCCGAGTTGATAGCTCAATACGAGTATCAGTTGAAGTTCGTGATTGCGCGGCCCGACGACCTGGACGAAGTGCGGTCGCTGGTGGCGATGTTGAGTGCGGACCGCGAGCGTGTCATCCTGATGCCGGAAGGCACGGACGCCGAACGCTTGCGGGAGCGCGGTGTGTGGTTGGCGGAGGTGTGCAAGGCAGAAGGCTTCCGCTTCAGCCCGAGGCTGCACGTGGATCTGTGGGGCGCCAGGAGGGGAGTGTGACGACCGCTCTGGTGGCCGACTCCATCTTTCGAGACCATCTGGCGGGGCGGATGCATCCCGAGAAGCCGGCACGGTATGACGCGGTTATAAAGGGCCTCGCGCGAGCTGGGCTGCTCGACCGCATGCTCCGCCTGGAGGTGCGGACCGCTACCGAAAACGAGTTGCTGCTTTGCCACACCGCGGAGTACCTCCAGACGGCGCGGCGCGATGTGGAGTCCGGACGGCCTTACCTGAGTACCGGGGACACCGATATCACGCCGAATTCGTGGGCGGTGGCGGCGCGCGCGGTGGGTGGCGTACTGAATGCCGTGGATGCCGTGCTCGCAGGCCGCGCGCGCAACGCCTTCTGCGCGGTGCGGCCTCCGGGACATCATGCCAACGCGGGGCACGGGATGGGGTTCTGCCTGTTCAACAACGTTGCCATCGCGGCGCGCTATGCGCAGAGCAAATACGGTGTGGGGCGCGTGCTCATCGTGGATTGGGACGTGCATCACGGCAATGGCACGCAGGACATCTTTTACCGCGACCCCTCGGTGTGGGTCTTCAGTACCCATCAGTGGCCGCTCTATCCCGGAACCGGGCGCGCCGACGAGACCGGCGCGGGGCCGGGCGAGGGCGCCACGATGAATTTCCCGTTCCCCGCTGGGTCGGGCCGGCGCGAGATCCTGGGCGCCGTGGAGAACCATCTGCTCCCCGCGGCGGCGCGTTTTCAGCCCAACCTGGTGCTGATCTCGGCGGGCTTCGATTCCCGTGTGGGCGACTCGCTGGGCCGCTTCACCCTGACCGATGAAGATTTCGCCGACCTCACCCGCGCCGTCATGGGAATCAACGGCGGCCGGGTGGTTTCCATGCTGGAGGGCGGTTACAATCTCGAAGGATTGGCCTCGGCCTCGGCCGCCCACGTTGCGGCACTACTCGACGGCTAATGAGTGGGGCGGCCCCCCCGGTCCGCGCGGGTTCCCCTGGGCCCGCACCGGCGCACGCCGGTACGCTATCTACTCCACGGGTAAAACCATAGCGTCCAATGAATGAGTGGGGCGGCCCCCCCGGTCCGCGCGAGTTCCCCTGGGCCCGCACCGGCGCACGCCGGTACGCTATCTACTCGACGGGTAAGACCACAGCGTCCAGCGCGCCCCGGTGGAGGCGCACGTGGATGCGCGAGTCGGGGGGCGCGGCGGCGGCGTCCGCCACCACTCCGGCCGGGTTCGTCACGATGGCGTAGCCGCGCTCCAGTACGCGCAGCGGGCTGAGTTGCGAGAGCTTGGCGGCGAGCTGATCCAGCCTGCCCCGACGCTGCCCCAGGCGCGTGCGCATGAGCTGC
>JANYAH010000239.1 GCA_025361425.1 Candidatus Solibacter sp.
GCACCGCGTCGGCAAGAAGATCGCCTACGACCCGGCCACCGGACGCGTGACCAATGCGCCTGAGGCCAACGACTACCTCAAACGCACGTACCGCGACGGCTGGACGCTGAACGGCTAGTAGAACTACAGTGGGGCAGGCAACCCTGGCTGCCGCCAGCTTTCCAGCCGGCGCCTGGACGCGCTGGAAAGCGCGTCCAGCCAGGGTTGCCTGCCTCACTGTAGTTCTACTAGCCGTTCAGCGTCCAGCCGTCGCGGTACGTGCGTTTGAGGTAGTCGTTGGCCTCAGGCGCATTGGTCACGCGTCCGGTGGCCGGGTCGTAGGCGATCTTCTTGCCGACGCGGTGCGCCACCAAGCCGAGCAGCATCTGCTCCATCATGGTCCCGGAGTAATCGAAATCGCAATGCGTCTTACTGCTGGTGCCGTGGGTGACGCTGTTACTCTTGCCTTTGCAGGCGTCAAGCCATTCCGCCTGGAAGACGTCGCCGCCGCCCGCCGGACGGACGGTGCCGCTTTGTTCGGCAGCCAACATGCGCTGCACGTCGCCATTCGGCAGGCCCAACGCGGCGGGAATGCCGCCTTCCAGCATTTGCACCACCGGGAAGCCGGTGGCGGTGGGTTCCGCGCTCGGGTTGGCGCTGAAACCGGCAGGTAGTGTACCGCGGCCGCCTTGTCCACCACGCCCACCCTGTCCACCGCGCCCAGCTTGGGCGCCACGGCCGCCGGCTGGGGCCGCGCCCGCGGGACGGGGCGGCGCTTGCGTCACTTGTCCCGTGCCGCCGATCAGCGGCAGCGTGTCCTGCTTGGCGCGCCGCTTATAGTAAGTCAGGTCGCCGTCATCGTTGTTCGGAATAATCAGGCGGCTGGTGAAATCGGCAAAGATACTGCCTTTGGTGCCCTCGAAGATTGCGCCATTGCCCACCCGAGTCAAATCGATGTAACTCTTGGGCGGGTTCGGCTTCAATCCACCCTGATACCAAACCACCTGCACCGGTCCGCGCCAACTGTTCGCCGGATGATCGAAACTTACCTTCAGTTTCACCGGACAGATGTTAGGGTCGTACTTATCGCTGACGTCCTGATCTACTTCGATGCCCGTCGGCGCGCCCGCGTCGATTGCGTTCCACAGAAGATCCATGGTATGTGCGCCCATATCTCCCATCTGCCCGACTCCAAAATCGCGATACATGTTCCAGAAGAGGCAGTTCAGCCCGTTGGAGCCGCCGAAATACTGCGGGCTGTACGGGTGGTAGGGCGAGGGACCGATCCACTGTTCGTAGTGGAGGATCGAGGGCGGCATGCCTTCGCCGGCCGGGTAGCCGGGGCGGGGAAGTTGCCGTGCGTCCCAGCCGTGAATCGTCTTCAAGTCGCCGATGGCGCCATCCAGAATCAGTTCGCGGATGCGTTCGAAGTTAGGGTAGGCATGGCGCTGGGTGCCGTGCTGGGTAGCCAGCTTGCTCTTCTTGCTGAGGTAGTTGGCGCGCAGCATGCGGACTTCTTCCACGGTCATGCCCATGGGCTTTTCGCAGTAGACGTGCATATTGCGATTCATCGCCCAATTGGCGATGAAGGCGTGGTGATGGTCGGCGGTGCAGATGATGACGGCTTCCACGTCTTTCTGGTCCATCACCCTGCGCCAGTCCCAATAGGTCTTGGCCTTGGGGAAGATCGCTAAAGCCTCCTTGGTGCGGTTATCGTTGACGTCGCACAGGGCGACCACGTTCTCATTGCGCAGGACGTTATAGTGAGCGGTCCCCCTGCCCCAAACGCCCATCAGGGCAACATTCAGCTTGTTGCTGGGGGCGTTCTGCCCACGAAGCGTACCGCTTCGCAGAATCGTCAGTCCCGCTCCAACGGCCGCGGATTTCAGCAAATCGCGTCTTTGCATGGTGTGGTCTCCTTTATCTAAACGGTGGCGCAAGTCTGCCGCGCATCACAAAATGGTAACGGAGTCAGAAGTATCACGCTTCACTGGGGGAAGCAAGGGTGTGGCGGCGACTCAGGGGCGCCGGGGCTGTGCCAGCACGCCTTGCGGATGGCTGGGGCAATCGATCTGAAGCTGTTGTTTCCCGCCGCAGATCGCCGATAAGAAATCAAACTCAATTGCACCTCCTTGTATTTGAAATCAATTCATGCGATATTACTCGCGTTATGAGCGCACCGTCCTCTCCCAATAAGAAAATCGTTCGGCTGATTTCCCTGGCCGCACTCGCTTCGGAACTCGGCGTCACCTCGGCGTCGGGCGAGTTTCACGTTCAAGAAGCGGTTATGGCCGCTTCGGACGTCCCGTGGGAGGCCGCCTACGAGGAATACGCCCGCCGCGGGGGCGACGGGCACTATATCGAGCCTGAAGTACCGGCCGAGGTGCCATTCCGCAGACTCACGCCTGAGCCCTCAACGGAAGAGTTGGCGCTCTTCGGCCGTCCCGCCTGCGTCGCCAAGCCGCAGAGTCATCGTGCGCCGACCGGGCCCGAACCCGGTTGGCACCTGGGGGAAAGTTATTCCCAATTGGCCGTGGCGCGAGACTATGCCCGCAAGCACGACTCGCTGGGCCGCCGCGTGAGAATCGCTCATATCGATACGGGATATGACAAGTCGCATCGCGCGCTCCCTCCGGCGGCGCAGATCCTGCGTAATCTCAGCCGCGATTTCACGCAGCATCCCGCGGCGCCTTTCGCCGACGATCCCGGCGGTCTGGGATTGCCCCTGGACAACCGGGGGCACGGCACGGCGACGCTTTGTATCCTGGCCGGTAGCGCCCTCGCGTTGCTGAAGGGTCAACCTCTGGGCGGTGCGCCGGAGGCCGAGGTATTGCCGTTGCGTGTTTCCGAACGCGTGGTGCTGGCCGGAACCGACGCGTTGGCCAAAGCCGTCCACTATGCCATCGATAACGGGTGCGATGTGATCACGCTCTCCATGGGAGGCGTGGCCAGCAAATTCTGGGTGGACGCCTACAATCGCGCCTACGAAAACGGCGTATTCTGCGTGGCGGCGGCGGGCAATCACCTCAAATTAGGCTCGCTGCCTACCACGCCGGACAGCACGGTGTATCCGGCGCTCTTCAACCGGGTGATTTCCGCTACCGGCGTGATGGCGGATGGCTTGCCCTACGATCTTCCGGGCACCATGTCCGGCAACTGGGGCCCGCATGACAAGATGCGCACCGCGCTGGCCGCTTACACGCCCAACATTCCCTGGGCGGAGTTCGGCTGCCCCGACGTAGTGAGCCAGGACGGTGCGGGGACCTCCGCGGCGACTCCGCAAATCGCCGCCGCGGCCGCGCTTTGGCTTCAGGTGAATGGCTCGAAGTTCCCCGCCCGGGACTGGCGCAGAGTCGAAGCCGTCCGTCAGGCGCTGCTCCAATCCGCCAAATCGCCAGGCCCTCATTTCGAGGAGTTCGGCCGGGGGATTGTGCAAGCACGGGCCGCTCTCGGTTGCGTGCCGCAGGGTCTTTTCATGGAACCGGCGGATGTCATCTGGCTACCATGGCTGAAGGCGATTACGGGTCTGGGTGTCGAGGAGGCGAAGGCGCCCGCGGGGCCCTTGGAGCAGATGTTGCAGGTAGAGTTCGCGCAGTTGGCCTTGACCGACGCCGGGCTTATACCGTTAGTGAAGAAGGGTCCCGGCGAGCTCTCCCCGCGCGAACAGAGCATGGTCCGGGAGTACATCGCCAGCGCCAGTTCCAAGGCATCGCGTCAACTTCGCCGCTACGTCCAGACCGGCGAGGTGCAAGCCGCACCGGCTGGCAGCGGCCCGCGGCGGCCGGGCCGCAAGAAAGCCACAGCGCCTCCGCCTGCGCCCTCGTCCCCCGGCGCGCGCCCGCCGGTGGATACCGAACAGGAGGCGGCCCGCAACCCTTGGACGCCGCCCAACCCCGCCACGCGCCGGTTGCGGATTTATGCGCTCGACCCGTCCTACGCGCTGCAGCAATCCACCGTGGCGCTCTCCGAAACCGCCCTTGAAGTGCCCTGGGATTCGACGCTGGGGCCTGGTCCGGTGGATGAATACCTGGAAGTCGTGGACTACGACCCCTCCAGTCAGTGTTTTTACGAGCCAGTGAATCTCAACGATCCGAAGCTGCTGACCCAGGATGGTCTGCGGCCTTCGCCCGGGAATCCGTTGTTTCATCAGCAGATGGTATACGCGGTCGCGCGCAAGACCATCGATATCTTCGAAACCGCTCTGGGGCGCAAAGTGTTTTGGACCGGCCCGCCGCTGGATTTGCGGCAGATCGGTTTGCGGACCCGGTTGACGGAGGAGCAGCGGGAGCGCTACCGGTTGGCGGCGGATGACGGCGTTTTTGTACAGCGCCTGCGCATTTACCCGCACGCGTTGCGCCAGGAGAATGCCTTCTACAGCCAGCGCAAAGGCTCGCTGCTATTTGGTTACTTCCCCTCGGAGGACGAGGACCGGTTCGGCAACGAGATGGTTTACGCGTGCCTGTCCTACGACATCGTGGCGCACGAAACCACCCACGCCATCCTGGATGGCATCAACCGGACGCTGGTGCATCCCAGCAATCCCGATGTGCTGGCTTTCCACGAGGCGTTCGCCGACATTGTGGCGCTGTTGTCGCGCTTCCAGATGAAAGACATCGTCGCCAGCCAGATTGCCGCCACCCGAGGCAATCTGAATTCCGCCAACATTCTGGGCCAGTTGGGCCGCGAATTCGGCATCGACACCGGCCGTTTTCAAGCCCTGCGCACCTACCTCGGCCGATATGTGGAGGAATTCCGTCAAGTTACCCGGCGCGAGCAGATTTCGCGCTACGCCACGGATGCGGAGGTGGCCGCGGCCGTGCAGGAGGTGGCATCCAAGCCCACCTATCAGCGCCATGCCGTTTGGCAAAAGACCGCTCCGGACCCGCGCTTGCTGGGTGCGACCACCGACGACGCCCACCGCCGCGGAGCCATCCTGGTGGCGGCGGTTTACGCCGCCTTGGTTTCGGTCTACGAGACCAGGGCGGCCAACCTGCTGCGCTTGGCCGCCCCCGGGGAAGGCGAAATGCCGCAGGCGCTGGTCGAACTGCTGACCGAGGACCTGTGCAAGTCCGCCGCCCAAGTGCTCAACATGTGCATTCGCGCCATCGACTACCTGCCGCCTACCGATATCTACTTCGGCGAGTATCTGCGCGCCATCATCACGGCGGATTTCGACGTGGATCCGGAAGATAAGTTGCATTGCCGCGTGGCGTTCGTCGAGGCTTTCCGCAACTGGGGGATCAAAGTCTACGGAGCGCAGAGCGCTTCCGAAGACAGCTTGCGGTGGCAAACGCTTAACCCGCTTTCCTTCCGCGAGGAAAGCAGCCAATTGGCGGCGCTGGTTGGCCAGTTCGTGCAGGAGGATTCACAGTACACGGCCAGCCGCAAAGACTCTTTCCGGGTGACCAACCAGTGGCGATGGAAGGTATACGGGTGGTTGGCGCAGAAGTTTAAGGAGCGCCCCGGATTCGACCGCCTGTTCGGGCTTGACCTGTCGCTGCCGGACGCGAAATTCTACGTGCGCGCCCTGCGCCGGGTGGAGCGGACCACGCCGCAAGGGCGGCCCCTGCGTCAGGCGGTGTTGCAGATCACGCAGACGCACAAACTGCCGGAGGGCGGTGTCAGTGCCTATATCACCGGTGGCGCCAGCCTGATCGTGAATACCGCTCCTCCCGGCATTTCGTACGTGATTCTGAAGAAAATCGACCACCCGAGCCGCCAGCGAGACGCCATAGATGCCGCCGTCAGTGTGGCGGAGAATTCGCTGCGCAGTACCTATTTTGGATCGGAGGCATCTCTGGTTGAGCCATTTGCCGTAGTGCACGAGCAGGAGGACTAACGCCATGGCCACAAAAACTAAAGCTACTTCAGTGAAGCCGGCGGCGAAACGCGCGGCGGCCCGGCCTGCCGCCAAGGCGGCTGCCGGTACCAAACAGACGGCCCCGCGGAAAGCCACCGCCAAAGCAACTCCGGCGAAAAAAACCGGTAAGGCTACCGCGCGACGTGCCCGCGTCCGCATGTACCGGGTCGGCTTGGGCGACTGTTTTCTGCTGACTTCCTACCAGGGCCAAAAGCCACGGCACATGCTGATCGATTGCGGCATGTTCGCCGGATCGCGGCTGGACCCGTCCGCGGCGGAAAAAGAAATTCAACTCCAGGTGGTGAATGATATCGCCAGCGAAAGCGGCGGCCACTTGGATGTTGTGGTGGTGACCCACGAGCATATGGACCACGTGTCGATCTTCAATTCGGCCAAGAGCGTCTTCGACAGGAGGTTGACATTTGGAGAGGCTTGGTTCGGATGGGTGGAGGATCCGGATAACAAGACCGCGCAAAAGCTGCGTCAGAAATACGAGCGGCTGCAAGTCTCGCTGGCGGCCGGCCTGGCCGGTTTGCAGGGACTGGCGGCATCGGACCCGGACGGATATCGGAATCTTCATCTGGGCGTGGCCCAGGTGGCCGAGTTCACTGGTCTTGGGGCGGACGGTAAAAAGTTGGCCGTGCAACCGCGGGCAGCCGTGGACTACGTGAAGCAGAAGGCCGGGAAAGAGAACCTGCGCTTCGGGTCGCCAGGCGATACCTGGGATTTCGGGGGGATCAAGGTACGCGTGCTCGGTCCGCCAACCTCTGAAGAGCAGATGCGCATCATGGAAAAAGCCGGCGCCAGTTATGACCGGGCTCTACTGTTCGGCGTGGATGCGGGTGCGGACGCGAATGGCGCTTCCCCCGAAGGCACGCCGCAAGATCCTTTCACCGCGCAATGGCGGCAGGAAGCCACCATGCAGGATGGCCAGGCCCGCTTGAAGGAGGTTCAGGATAACACCGCTCTGGCCGACATCCTATCCCGCTACAACGACGCACAGCAATCCTGGCGGCGGATCGACAACCAGGCCTTGGACTCCGTGTCGACCCTGGCCTTGCAGATGGACAAGTACCTTAACAACACCAGTCTGTGCCTGGCGTTTGAATTCGACAATGGCGATGTCATGCTCTTTCCGGGCGATGCGCAGGTCGGCAACTGGAGTTCGTGGTTCGACATCAAGAAGTCTGAGAAGGGGTTCGACGTGGCCGAACTGCTCGCGCGCACCATCTTCTATAAAGTAGGCCATCACGGCAGCCACAACGCCACCTATAAACCCGCGTTGGAGAAGATGAATCACCCGAAACTGGTGGCCATGATCCCGACCAACGAAAAGTTCGCCAGGGAAAGCAAAACCTGGACGATGCCGGCGCCGAATCTTAATGGCGCGCTTCTGGACCACACCCATCAGCGCCTGTTGCGCAACGATCAGGGCATCGGAAAAGTGGCAGACCCGTTGAAAACCGGTGAATGGAACGGCCTGGACGCCAACGTCGGCGTAAACTCTCTGTATATCGACTACTACGTCTGAAAGCGGGGCAATCCCGAATTCTACGGCGAGCGGGCGCAGCGCAGGAGCCAGGTGGGGTTGGATCTACTTCAGTTGCGGCTGCACGGTGGCCCACCAGCTCTTCCAAAACGAAATGTAAGTCGATTCGCTTGTCCAAAAAATATCTACCGTAGGGAAGTGGGACAGGGTCTCATTGCTCTTATACTGGCTTGCCGGGCGAACCGAGACATTTCCATCGATCGTCAGCGGCGCTTCCCGTGGAATAGATCCGGAGTTCGCGAAGGAAGCCAAACCGGCAACGGCTTCGTACCTTACTTGCGGGTCCGGGCTGTCGAGCAGACGATCCAGGTAACCCAAGGTCTCTTTCGTGTGAATGGCGCGCAAAGCCGCGGCCGCACAGAATTGGATGCGTGGGAAGCCGGCCGTCGCCGCCGAAAGCTCGCCCAAAGCGGCGACGGCCACCGGATTTCCGTTCTGGTAGCGGCACAGGGCGTTCGCGATCCGGTCCCCGGGCGCGCCACCGCCGATTGCGGGTAGTGCGGCCAGCAGGCGCGACAATACCGGTACGTCCCCCTGCCGGATCAGACCGGCAAAGCCATGAGCCTGAATCGCCGACGAGGTGGACTGAGCGAAACGCAGGTAAACTTTGCCGAGTCCCAGGGTGCCCTCGGAATCGAAGGCATCCAGGTAATCGATGGCCAAAACCCCCTGCTGGTTCTCGATTGCGGCCGCCAGCTCCAGCGCAAGTTTCTCGTCCGTGGAAGCCTTCGAAGAGTAGCGAAGGTCCCCGGCCAGAGCGGGACCGGGCGCAACCGGCAGCGCGGCCAGATCGAACACCACATCGCCGGCCATGACCGGTAGCAACTGCCACGCACCGCCCTCGCCCAGCCGCAGAAAATACATCCCATTGCGGCCTTGGAGGTTCCGTGAACCATTCACGGCGCTCGGCGACGTCCACTGCACCGTCAGATTCTGGAGCGGGACAACCCCACCTTTGAGGACGCGGTCCACAGCAACGACGAACGATGCGTCGCGGCCGGTCTGCTGTCCATGGACTACGGTCCCGACGAGCACCGCGTCCGCCTGAGCGGCCAGCTTGCGCAGATTCGCAAGCCCGATCGGACCGGCGAGAGCGGCGTGAACACCCGCACACGCGAGCGTGAACCCTCCAGCAAGCGTTGCAACTGCGCGGAGATTTCTCATAACGATGTTAACCTTTCAATTCTGTATCCTGATTGCATTTCCCTGCTGACTCGAAGGATTGCACACGGTGCAGCCGGTTACGAACATCTGGTCGCACCAGGTATATCCGGGGTATCCGGAGCCCGGCAGAGGCGTTGCCGTCGGGAAGTACCAATGATACGCGGCGTTGTCCCTGGTGAACATCCCGAAGTGCTCATTGAGAGAGAGGCTCGGCATGGGGTAATTACATCGGTCACGATTGATATAGGGGACCACCGTCAGTCAGCCGTCGCCGTAATTAGACGTGCTACTCAGGCCGCCACTCTGCAAATACCACGGCTCTCATCAGCGCCTGTTGCGCAACGATCAGGGCAACGGAAAAGTGGCAGACCCGTTGAAAACCGGTGAATGGAACGGCCTGGACGCCAACGTCGACGTAAACTCTCTGTATATCGACTACTACGTCTGAAAGCGGGGTAGGGAATGGGCTAGAA
>JANYAH010000274.1 GCA_025361425.1 Candidatus Solibacter sp.
GCGAGGGTCGCGCCAGCTTCAGAAATTCCCGAGCGGGCGCGTAGCTCAATTGGCAGAGCAACTGACTCTTAATCAGTAGGTTGAGAACCTTCCCCGTATTGGCCGCCGGACAGTGCTCCGTGCAGCGCCCGCACTCCACGCACGAGAACGCCTGCAACGCGTCGATCCGCGTCACGTCCTTGCCGGTATCGAGGCCGAAATCCTCATCGCCGGAGAGCGGCGGAATCCGGCTGAAGCCCTGTCGCTTCAGGAACACCGTGGCCGGGCTCAGCACTAGGTGCAGATGCTTGGTGTGCGGAATCAGCGGCAGGAAAATAAACAGCGCCATGGTGTGCAGCCACCACACGGCCTGCCCGGCCGTCGTTTCCTCGTCCATCCACAGCCCCGCCAGATAGGTCGCCATCAGTGTGAAGATCAGGAATGCGATGAATCCCGATTCCGGCGCCACTTTACCCAGCCACACCGGCCGCACCACGAAGCGGCGCACG
Organism: Candidatus Solibacter sp.; assembly: GCA_025361425.1. Taxonomy (GTDB): domain Bacteria; phylum Acidobacteriota; class Terriglobia; order Bryobacterales; family Bryobacteraceae; genus Solibacter. Next base: position 489 of record JANYAH010000274.1, read on the forward strand.
AACAGTCCGGCAATCGAGACCGCCACCGCCACCGCCCATACCGCCACGAATCCCAGATAGAAGCTGCCGAAACCTGTATCCTGCGTCAGGAATCGCCCGCCGAATATCGACGCAATGTGATTGAGGGTCACCAGCCCGAAGGCCAGAAATCCCCAGTAAACGAAGGCGTGCGCCAGGCCGGGGAGGGGGCGCTGCTCGATCACCTTGCCCTGCAGCATGACTTCCCACAGGAACTGCTTGATTCTCGGCCCCAGCGGCGATACTTCGAAATCCGTCGTGGCGCGCGAACCGCGGATCACATTGAGGACCTTGTGGAAACGCCACCAGAATAGCGCCAGGGAAGTCAGAAGAATTACGACAAGTACTGCCCGTTCCACCCAAGATGCGTCGGTCATATACAGTCAGTTTTGAATGTAACATGTGAACCCCACCCCGGGCTTCGTTAGAATGGAGCTTGTGGAGGGACTTTGCGAATAGTCGTTTCCGGCGCCGCCGGGTTTGTCGGGTCGCACATGTGCGACCGTCTTCTGGCTGAAGGCCACAGCGTGGTCGCGCTGGATAATTTTCTAACCGGCGCGTCCGCCAACCTCACCCACCTCGCAGGTCACCCCGCCTTCCGCTTTGTGGCCCAGGACATCACCGCTCCCTTCACCGTCGAAGGCGCCGTCGATTGTGTGGTCAACATGGCGTCGCCCGCCAGTCCCAAGGACTACCTGGAGTACCCCATCGAGACCCTCGACGCGGGGTCCCTCGGCACTCGCCGTATGCTGGAACTGGCGCTCCAAAAGAACGCGCGTTTCCTAATAACCTCCACCAGCGAATGCTACGGCGACCCCTTGGTGCACCCCCAGGTGGAGACGTATTGGGGCAATGTCAACCCGGTGGGCCCGCGCTCCTGCTACGACGAGAGCAAACGCTTCGCCGAAGCCCTCACTATGGCCTATCACCGGAAACACGGCGTGCGCACCAATATCGCCCGCATCTTTAACACCTACGGTCCGCGCATGAAGTTGAACGATGGCCGCGTGGTGCCCGCCTTCCTCGATCAGGCCCTGCGCGGCGAACCCATGACCGTCTTCGGCTCCGGCTCGCAGACCCGCAGTTTCTGCTACGTCAGCGACCTGGTGGATGGACTCTATCGCCTGATGCTCTCCGAAGAACGCTATCCGGTGAACCTGGGAAATCCGTGCGAGATGACGATCCTCGAGTTCGCCGAACACATCCGCCGCATGACCGGCACTAAATCGGAAATCGTCTTCCAAGCCCTGCCCGAGGACGACCCCAAGCAGCGCCAGCCCGACATCGCCAAAGCCAGGTCGGTGCTGGGATGGGAGCCGCGCGTGCCGCTCGATGAGGGGCTGCGCCAGACGGTTGCCTATTTCCGCGGTCTCCCCGGTACCGTTGCCTGACTTATGGGCCTGCGCTCCAGGTCGGTCATGCGATCTTCGTGCGTGCCGACTCGCGTGATTCCGTGAAGCTGCGAAGTTGCGCAGGGGTTTGGTAGCGGGAGTGGGAATCGAACCCACACTCACCTTGCGGTGAAGAGGCTTTTAAGGCCTCTGTGTATACCAGTTTCACCATCCCGCCACAGACGTCCATTCTAGCAAGCGGCCGGATCCACAGCGATGTCCCCACATCGCAAGCGTCGCCAGTGCCCGCCGTAACTTGGTATACTCGCGGTTCTGACGGTCTGGCGGCTCCATACTCATCATGTCGAACGCTCCCACGCCTCCCGTACGCTTGAAGGACATTGCGCGCGATCTCAATGTCAGTGTGATGACGGTTTCCAAGGTGGTCCGCGGATGCGCCGATGTCGGCGCGGAAACGCGCAGCCGTGTGCTGGTCCGCATCAAGGAACTCAACTACCAGCCCAACTGGGTGGCGCGCAGTCTGGCCGCGCGCCGCACCTTTATGATTGGCCTCATCGTGCCCGACCTGATGCACTCCTTCTTCGCCGAAATCGCCAAGGGCGTGTCCTCCACCATCCGCCCGCTCGGCTACGACGTCGTGATTTGCAACTCCGAAGAAGATAGCGCGTTCGAGTCCAGTGAAGTGGAGCGCCTGATGGCTCGCCAGGTGGATGGCCTGCTGCTCGCCTCCGCCCAGTTGCCGTCTTCCCTCAGCCTCTTCGAACGTATCGAAGCCCGGGGCGTACCCTACGTCCTGATCGACCGCCGCTTCGCCGAATCCCACGCTTCCTATGTCGGCGCCGACGATGAAGCTATCGGCCGCCTCGCCACCAACCACCTGATGGAGCGCGGATGCCGCCGGATCGCCCACATCGCCGGCCCGCCGCTCACCCCGGGAGTCGGCCGCCAAAAAGGCTACCAGGATTCCCTCGCCGCCGCCGGCATCGCGGTCCCGCGTTCCTACGTCGTGCATGCCACCGACGATGAAAGCGGATATCTCGCCGCGCGCCGTCTGCTCGCCCTCGATCCCCGTCCCGATGCCATCTTCGGCTACAACGA
>JANYAH010000283.1 GCA_025361425.1 Candidatus Solibacter sp.
GATACAAACAGATTCCGGCGCTCATCAAAGAATTGGAAGCTCTGGCGCCGTCTAAGTTGGGGGTTGTCAAACGGAGAAAGGCGTCGTAGAGTGGGTTACGCGGGAGTTGCTACTTTCAACGGAGTTCCGGGCATTCTCTCCCGGGAGGCGGCCGTCGAGTTGGTGCAGATTACACAAACCCATCAGGAGGGAGGCGGCATGGGCTTCTTGCACGAGCCGCGGAGGGGACTCTAGGCCATGTATCAGCACCTGGCCAGTCTCGTGAGCTACCCCGACGCAGGACTGTTCCAGGCGTTGGACCACTGCATCCAGGCGCTTGCGCCGGAAGTCCCCGAAGCGGCTACCCTGCTCGAACGCTTCCGCGAAGTCGCCGGGGAGTTGGGGCAAGACGGCCTGGAGGAAGCCTATATCCAGGTATTCGAAATGCGGGCCGAGGCTGCCCTCTACATCGGCCACCAACTGTTTGGTGAAGACTGGCGGCGCGGCACTTTCATGGCATGTCTCAAGGAAAGATACCGGGAATGCGGGTTTTCGTGCGGTGCGGAACTGCCGGACCACGCGAGCGTCATACTGCGGTTCTTAGAGGTGGAGCAGCCCGGAGCGGAAAGGGAGGAATTGATCGGTGATTGTATTGCTCCGGCACTTCACAAAGTGCTCGGGGCAATCGAGCGGAAAAAGACCCCCTATGACAACGTCTTGCGCGCGCTGTTGCTTTACCTCGGCGCTGGGCGCGATGGCGGGGCGGAAACCGAGGATCATTCATGCAGACCTTCTTCTTTATCGCTTTTCCCTATATTGCCCTGATTCTGGCTATTGGAGTTGGGCTGTACCGATATTTCTCGCACCGCTTTACCTATTCCAGTCTCTCCTCGCAGCTCTTGGAAAATCGCCACCTATTCTGGGGCTCCGTGTCCTGGCATTACGGCATCACCCTGATTCTGGTGGCACATGTATTGCCTTGGTTGTTTCCACGGGCGGCAGCGGCGGTGCTTGGCGATGCCACGCGCCTCTTCGTGTTGGAGCTGACAGGCTTGGCCCTGGGTTTTTACTGCGTATTCGGCATCATCGTGCTGATCGCTCGGCGGCTGCCAAATGATTCTCGTGCCCGCGCGGTCACATCACCAATGGACTGGATTCTGCTGCTGGTCCTCGCGTTCCAGGTTCTGAGCGGTGTCGGCATTGCGCTTTTCGAGCGGTGGGGGTCCGCATGGTACCTGAGCACTGCGGTGCCGTGGTTATGGTCCCTGGTGCGGCTGCATCCGGACGCGAGTACCGTGACCGGACTCCCAGTTTTCATACAGTCTCACTTGATCAGCGGATTCGTAGTGGTCCTGTTGTTTCCTTTCACCCGGCTGGTGCACATTTTCGCCATTCCGATCGAATATTTGTGGCGGCCCTATCAGGTGGTCATTTGGAACCGGGACCCGCGCCAGCCTGTATCGTCGACGCTGACAACGTCAACCACTGTCAGTATGCCGACGCCGCCGGCACCGAACCATCTGGACCGCCGCCGGTTGCTGGTCAGGTTCAGCATACTGGCGGGTTCCGTTAGCGCCGCGATAGTCGGCATTCCGAGCATCGCATTTCTGTTAGGCCTGCGAAAAGCCCCCGAAGTCTGGCGGGGTCTCGGAGCCGCCGACAGCTTTCAGATCGGCCAGGCTGTGGAGGTATCGTTTCTGGATTCCTCCCCTCTGCCTTGGTCGGGCGTGACCGCCCGGACCGCCGCATGGTTGCGCAGAGAAAGCCCAGAGCAGTTCATCGCGTTCGCCATCAATTGCACTCATCTCGGCTGCCCGGTACGCTGGCTGCCCAACGCCGACTTGTTCATGTGTCCGTGCCACGGCGGAGTGTTTTACAAGGATGGCACGGTGGCTTCAGGCCCGCCTCCCAAGGCGCTGGTCACTTATCCGGTGCGAGTGCGGGACGGAATGGTCGAGATCCTCACCAGCCCTCTGCCGATCACGAGTGTTTAAGGAAATGGATCCCGTGCGGATACTGAAGCAAATCTGGCGCTGGTTTGACGACCTGACGGGGTTCTCCCAGTCACTCGGCCCCATCATGGCGCACCCCGTGCCAAAGGCCCGCAAAACCAGGTGGTTTTATGTGTTTGGCAGTGCGACCCTCATCGCTTTCCTGGTGCAGGTAGTGACAGGAATTGCGCTCTCCAGCGCTTACGTAACGGGCTCCGGGCAGGCTTATGACAGCCTCTGCTTCATCACCAGTTCCCCCATAGGCCGGATCATTCGCGGTATCCACTACTTTGGCGCCTCGGCCATGATCATCCTCATCGGTCTGCATACCATTCGGGTGTACCTGATGGGGGCGTACAAATACCCGCGTCAGATGAACTGGCTGACTGGCGCCGGACTGCTGCTGTTTACTCTGCTGATGGCATTCACCGGGCAACTCCTGCGATGGGATCAGATGGGGTTCTGGACCGCGGTAGTCGCTGCGGAACAGGCCGGACGTGCACCGCTGATCGGTAATTGGCTGGGTCACTTCCTTCTCGCAGGCAACACCGTGGGAGGAGCCACCCTGAGCCGGTTTTTTGCAGCTCACGTGTTCTTCTTGCCGGCGCTGATGTTTCTCTTCATCGCTGTGCACCTGTATCTGGTCATTTTCAATGGCATTTCCGAGCCGCCCAAAGCCGGCAGGCCGGTTGACCCTCGAACGTATCGGCGTTGGTATCATTCGCTGCTCGAGCGCGAAGGAATTCCGTTCTGGCCTCAGGCCGCCTGGCGTGATGTCCTTTTTGGCTCCATTGTGGTTCTGGCGATATTTGTGCTGGCGCTGGTTGTTGGTCCGCCGGAGCTGGGGAAGCCGCCGGATCCGACGATCATCTCCGCGTCGCCGCGCCCTGATTGGTACTTCATGTGGTATTTCGCTCTTCTGTCACTGATCCCGAAATGGTCGGAGAGGTGGGTGATCATCCTGGGCCCTCTCGTCTTCGGATTGTTCCTGATCCTGGTGCCGCTGCTGGGCAGCCGGGGGGAGCGCAGCCCTCTGCGGCGTCCATGGTCGATCCTGATCATCCTTTCCGTAGTCTTTGTGATCGCACATTATTGGGTTGTGGGCATCCGCGCGCCGTGGTCTCCGCGCCTGGATGCGCTGCCTTTGCCCTCCTCGGTAGTGGGAGTGGCCGACGGTCCAATCGCGGCTGGCGCCAGGGTATTCTACGACAAAGGCTGCGAATATTGCCACACTATTTCGGGTTACGGCGGTATCCGTGGACCCGACCTTTCCGATGCTGGAGATCGGATGAGTGCCGCCCAGATGGCCACTCGGATCTTTAGTGGAGGTGAGAACATGCCGTCCTACCGCGGAAATCTGAAACCCGAGGAACTAGCATCGTTGCTAGCCTTCCTCGCCTCACGGCACCGTGTGCAACTGCCCACGCCGCCCGCACTCCAGGGGTTGGCCCGGCAAGAGGCGGCACATGGCCGCTGACAACGTCCTAGTTCGAGAGCACAAATTATGACAAGCCTTCCAGACCGACGTCTGCAGCCGGAGAGAGCGATCGAGTCTTTAAGCGAATATGTTGCCGCCGCCGGCGGCCAGGCCCTCGCCAAAGCGCTGACTATCGCTCCCGAGAGGATTATCGCAGACGTTAAGAGATCGGGCCTCCGCGGGCGTGGCGGTGGGGGGTTCTCGACCGGAGTGAAGTGGGCCAGCGTGGCTCACGATCCTTGCCCGACCAAATACATAGTCTGCAATGGGGCCGAGGGTGAGCCGGGTACATTCAAGGACCGGTATCTAATGCGAAAGAACCCCTACCAGCTTCTGGAAGGTATCTCGATCGCAGCCTACGCCATCAACGCCAAGAAGGCCTTCCTGGGTATAACCTGGATTATGCACAGCACCTGACGGTTTGACAGCGCGCTGAGGCGTGACGCCATTTGGAACCCCTGAGAATCCTGCGGTAAAACAGTAGGTCCGCGAAGTTCGAAGCTTTGCGAACCGATTCTCAGGAGCCCACCCAAATGGTTAAGGAACAAGAACAGAATAGCGGTC
>JANYAH010000285.1 GCA_025361425.1 Candidatus Solibacter sp.
AGTCCTGGGCAGCCGCAACTGGATCACCCCGGCGGCCGAACTGGAAAGCATGTTCTTCCCCCAACCCGACTGGTTCCTGGACGCCATCCACGAAAAGCTCCAGCCCTTGAAAGGCCACCAGCCCACCACCAATCAAACCACCGGAGAACTGGCGCGCAGGCTCAGGCACGGCATCTGAGCGGCGCTCACTGCGTGTCTGAAAGCAAGCGGAGACATGCGGACCGGGGCGGCGGCGAATGCGCTCGCGGAAGCGGCAGCCATGGCGCCGCGTGCGGGCGGCGTCTTTACTAGCGGTGGTAACTTCCCGCTTAGCCGCTCCCCAGCAAAATCTCTTCGAGTTGGCGGAAACATTGTGGCGGCACTTGGGCACTTACGCTCACACCATCCGCTCTAGCTCGGCGGCTGAGTAACGCCAGGTGCGGACAGATCGCGTGTGAATTGGACCGGACAAATCGCACGCCAGGCACACGGGCAACGGCAGCATGTGCCGGCAGCGGGACGGGGGCGTCCCGCGCAGGCCAGGGGGTCTGCCCCACAACTTGCGCAGGATTCGCCATGGTGGAAAAGTGAGTGGCATTGGCCAAGCTGGGCTGCCCCGCATGTGCCCATTGATTTCGTGGACACTACACCAGCGCCAGTGATAACTGTCGCGATTTGACCATGAGTGCGCGACATAGAAAATGGTGAGCTTGCAGCTTATGTCATGTTCATGTCGTCACCCCTTGACACGGCCGGAGACGCAATATAGTATGTTGCCTGTACCCTGAAGCCTCGCCAGAAACTGGCGAGTCCATTGTCTTCAGGCATGCCAGGCTTGAGGGCGGGCTGTCTGCCGCGCGGACTGTATTCAGCGGGGTACGTGGTCGCGCATCCCTAACTCGGGGACAAGACTCGCGAGTTCAACCGAGCCGGGTACGGCATGGCTTTCATGCAAGCCGTCCTCCAATATGGTGCAGCCCGCGATGGGTTTGCACGGTTCTCACCAGGAGGCGGGAGAATGCAGAGAAGAGAATTACTGAAAGCGGTGGCGGGGACGGGGGTAGCGGCGTGGACCGCGGCTTCTTATCAGCGTGTTGCCGGAGCGAATGAGCGCATCCATGTCGGATTGATCGGGTGCGGAAGCCGCGGCACCTTCGATGCCCGCCTGATCCGGGGGACTCCAGAAGACATTCAGGCTGTGGCTCCGGAGAACTATCGCAACGGCAACATGGACCCGCGCTTGAAGGCACCTCGCAACGTCGATATTTCCGCGTTGTGCGACGTGTACGGAATGCGCGTGGACGCGGCCAAGAAGTGGGCTCCTAATGCCAAGACGTACAAGGATTTCCGCCAGGTTCTGGGAGACAAGGACATCGACGCCGTGGTCATCGCCACGATGGATCAGTGGCACGCCCAGATGTTGATTCTGGCTTGCGAGGCCGGCAAAGATGTCTATCTCGAAAAACCCGTTGTCTACCGGATAGGCGAGGGGAAGGCCATGATCGATGCCGTGCGCCGCAGCAAGCGGATCGTGCAGATTGGAACTCAGCAGCGCTCGGCCGACCATATCGCCGAGGCGGCCAAAATGGTGCAGGGCGGCAAGATCGGCGATGTGCGCTTCGTGCGCGTGTGGAACTACATGAGCGCGGTCTACGGCAACCCGCCGGTGCCGGACAGCGAGCCTCCCGCCGATCTCGATTGGGATGCCTGGGTCGGGCCCGCGCCGAAGGTACCGTTCAACCGGAACCGGCTCGGCTACCGCGCCTTCATGGACTATACCAACGGTCTCATCACGGATTACGGCAACCACCGGTTCGATTCGGTACACCAGATTATGGGGGCCGAGATTCCGATGCAGGTCTCCTCTTCGGCGGTGCGGTTTAACAAGACGACCGCGGGCGACATTTTCGATTTTCAGCAAGCCACCTTCGAATACCCGAATTTCATCCTGAGCTACGAGGCTTCCAACTTTAACGGCCATGGCCTGGGCGGCAGGACCGAAGGGATGCGCTATTACGGTATGGCGGGGCTGGAGGATCGGCCGCACGGCATGGCGTTCTACGGCACCGACGCCGCCCTGTTCGTGGACCGGATCGGCATGGAACTTTACCCCGAGGCGAAGTTGCCCGAACCCGGCACACCTCGACGCCTCCGGACGGCGTGGGAGCCGAGAATGGAAAAGATCAAAATGAACGAAGACGAGCCCACGCCGCTCCACACCAAAAACTTCGTTGACTATCTGCGTTCGCGGAAGGAGCCGTTCGCGAACATTGAAGTGGGCATGCGGGCTACCACGATCGGCTGCATAGGCAACATTGCGTACTGGACCGGCCGCAAACTGAAGTGGGACGGGGAAGCCCGCAACTTCCCGGGCGACGCGGAGGCCAACAAGTACCTCTTGCGCCCCTATCGCAAGCCTTGGGACCTGGTAAAACTCAGCTAGTTACCAGTTACCAGTCACTAGTTACCCGGATCCGGGGCGGGGAAGTGCCGCCCCGTGGATCCGGCAAGTTACTTTCCCAGGAGGACGAGCAGCCTTGAGCGGTCCGAAAATTGGTTTCGTCACCTGCGTTCATCCAATCTACGATCTCCCCTCCGTCGCACAACATCGGGACGCGGCTGTTGCCGGGCTCCAGGCCGAGGGTTGCCGGGTGATCGCCGTCCCCATCGCCCGGGACCCGAAGGCCGTCGCAGAGATAGCGGCGCTGCTGAAGCAGGAGCAGATCGATCTGCTGGTGTTGTTCTTTTGCACGTGGGTGGCGGAAGAGATCACGCTGGGTTTGGCGCACGCATTGGACGAGGTGCCGCTGTTTCTCTGGGCGTTGCCTTATTTCGACCGGAGCATCCCCATGCCGTCGCCCATGACAGGCTTGACTGCCACCGGCTGCAACATCCGGCGCGCGGGCAGGAGCTTCGTCCACCACGTGGGTGAGCCTACGGCCGAGCACGTAGGTGTAGTGGCCCGGGCAGCGCGGGTGGCCGCCGAAGTCAGAGGGTTGCGGCGGGCGCGGTTCGGTATGGTGGGATCGCAATGCCCGGGTATGCTCGATACGATTTGCGACGAATCGCTGTTGGAGAAGAGGCTTGGCATCACGGTGGTGCACTACGATCTGGAGAGCCTGCTGCGAGTGCGGGACGAGAGTTCAGCCGACGAGGCGGCGGCCCTCGCACGCGGGCTGATGGCGCGCGTGGGCTCGTGCGAGGTGCCGCTCGAGACGGTTGCCGAGCAGTACCGGCTCTATCTGGGGATGAAAGCCATTGTGGAAACCGACCGGTTGGATGGCTTCTCCGTGCGCTGCTGGCCGGAATTACGCGACCGGCACAAGACGACAATCTGTCTCACGATGGCCGAGATGGCGGAGGCCGGGACGCCTTCGGCATGCGAAGCGGATCTGACGGCGCTGGTGACCGCCTACGTTCTCTCCAGACTTTCGGGGCAACCAAGCTACAGTCTCGAAATCACGGCCCTTCTGCAAGAGGAAAACGCTCTCCAGTTTGCCCATTGCGGATCGGCGGCGCCGTCGCTGGCCGGCGGTGCCGCAAACGTCTCCGTGCGGGGCCACATGCGCACCGGCGCCGGAGCCCTGATGGAGTTCGGCTTCAAACCGGGGAGGGTGACCATCGCCAAACTGCTGCGGCCGGACGGCGGAACACCGCGGATTTTCCTGGCGCGGGGAGAAGTAATCCCCACGGCAGCGGGCACGCGCGGGAGCGTAGCGACGGTGCGCGTGGAGCCTTCCCCGCGGGAGTTTCTCGACGCTATGCTATGGCACGCGGTGGAGCACCATCTGGTTTTGGTTTACGGCGACTGGAGCGCGGACGTTCGCCAGTTCGCGCAGTTCGCCGGGATGGAAGTGATCGGCGCCGGAAGCAGCGGCACCGGAGCAGCGCGGGTGGAAGGTGGCGGGCGCCGCTGATATGATTTCGCCGCACCCAGCCATGGGCGACGCTGCAACCCCTCCCGCCGCTGAGGGCGGTTCATGGAGTCTCCAAGGACGAGGGGTACCGGGCATGACACGCAGACAGATCATTGCAATTGCCGGCTCGGCCCCAGTTTAGCCTGTGGGCAAAGAGGTGAAGAAGTCGGGGCGGTGTTCGGTGCGGAGGACGTGGAAAGCGAGTATGGAAGCGTTGTGGGTTGCGCTGGCTTGCCACGTGGCGCAAAGTCGGCAATTAGGATTGGCGTTCCGCGAAAACGCGGGCCGGCTGAAACCGGCCCGCGTGTCAACCTTCAGAAGATGTACTTCAGAGCGAACTGCATCTGGCGCATGTCGTAAGCGGTGGATCGAATCAACCCGAAAGTAGCAGCGGGAGTTTGGGTGGAGCTCGCCCAGTTGGTGTCCGGGTTGCCCAGTGCGGGGTGGTTCGCGAAGTTGAAGGCCTCGCAACGGAACTGGAGGCGTTTGGATTCGGTGATCTGGAAGTTCTTGATCGCCGAAAAATCCCAGGCCCAGGTGGAAGGTCCGATCAGCACATTCCGCTGTAGGTTTCCGAATTCCCCGGAGACCGGGTTTCGGAATGCCGCCTTGTTGAAGAAGTGACCCGCGTTGCGCTGGTCCTTCGCCAGATAGGGATCCTGGCCCGTGGCGCTCAGGCGGTTGCCGATTGGATTCGCCGCCTGGCCGACCGAGTCCCAGGCCTGCGTGTTGAGCGGCCTTCCGCTCTGAATGGTGACGATGGACCCGATCTGCCATCCTCCGACGACATGGTTGACCACACCGCCGCGATTGGCGAAGCTCTTCCCCTTGCCGAGGGGCAGTTCGTAGATGACGCTGGTGACGAAACGTTGGGGGGTGTTATAGGCGGACGGCCCCCAGTCGCATTTGAGACAGTTCGGAATGATCAAGTATTGGTCGTTGTTAGTGCCCCGGATGGCGCTGACGTCGTCCAACGCCTTGGACCAGGTGTAACTGAACATGGTGGTCAAGCCAGACGAGAAACGCTGGTTCAGCCGGATGCCCAGGCCGTTGTAGTTGCCCGTGCCCCAGCCGTGTACCACCTGCATGACGCCGAACTCGGGATAGGGCGCACGCAACGCGTAGGCAGTTACTCCGGGCACCGGTGCGTTGGCGTTGTAGAGGCCCTGCAGTTTGCGGTGCTGGGCTCCGTTGTAGCCGACTTCAAGCGACGTAGATTTGCCGATCTGCCGCTGTACGTTGAGCAGATACATCATGGAATACGTGGTCCGCGTGTCGGGATTCATGCCCCAGAGTAGGGGGCCGACGGGCAGATTGACCGGCAGAATGTCGCTGCTGATGAAGTTTTTCCACCCGAGCGTTGGAATCTGGAAGCCCGGATTCTGGCTGGCGCGACCGCCCATTCCGCGGTTCATGTCGAAGCGGGAATTGCTGGCTTCGCTGGAGAAGAAGACGCCGAACCCCGTTCGGAACGACCAATTCTCCGACGGGCTGTACGCGAGTCCGAACCTTGGGGCGAAGTTGTTCCAGTCGGTTTGCATCAGGCGGTCTCCCAGACGGCCGTCGCGCGCCACGGTTATTCCGGGATAGCGGAAGTCCTTGCCTTGGTAGAAATCGCCCTTCCCGGTGCGGATGAACACCGGGTGCAGGCTCATGTCTTTTACGTTGGCCGCGATCGGCAGGCTCTGCTTGAAATCGAAGTTCACCTGGTTCTGTGCCTGGTCTTTCCAGGGTTGAATCATTTCCCAACGAAGGCCGAGAGTCACGGTGAGCCGGGGAGTGAGCTTCCAGGTATCGTCGATGTACGCCGCGAGGCTGGTGGCGCGGAAATCAGCCTGGGCCAGCGTAACCGCGACATCGGCCTTGGACAGGTTGCCAAGCAGGAAGTCAGCCGCGGAATTGCCGCCCGAGGGCGCCGTTGCAGGGTTGGCCGAGTACTGCCCGTTGAACTCGAACACGCCGCGAGAGAACTCGTTGCCAAGCTGCTTGTACTGGTCGTAGCGGTATTCCCCTCCGAGGCGGAGGGAGTGCTTGCCGAGGATCCAAGAGAAGTTATCGACGAACTGATACACCTTGTCTGCCACCGCGAACGGCCCGTTGGCGCTGTTGCCGAACTCGCTCAGGCCGCCATTCAGGCCGCGGATATCGGGCGTGCCCCACGTATCCGGGTTCGGCATTTTGATTGGTAAGCCGAGCTCTTCCACCACGTTTCTCTTGCCTCCCAATTCCTGACCGACCACGTTCTTGAACGTGTTGTACCCGAAGCGCGCTTCGTTCACCTTGGTCGGGGAGATGACGCGGGTGTTGGATGCCATCCACTGTGCGGCTCTTGTGTACAGGATGCTTCCGGTATACCTGATGCCGGCATTCACGGAGCCCTCGTCGGTCCAACTGTAGCGCCCGAACCACTGCGACGCCTGGTTTTCGTTGAAGTCGATTCGTTGTGTGAACTGGTCCTTGTCCACGATTCGGCTGAGCGCCTCCTGATAGTTGTTGGCAAGCGCCGTCGTGTTCACGTTGGGCACGGCCCAGAATTCCAGCATCTTCACCGAAATGGGGTCGAACCGGCTCTTGGGGATCTGGTTGCCGGCGAACGGGCTGGCGGTCAGTTTGCCGTCCACGATGGCGCGCGAAGCCGGGTCGTAAAGCTGGTTTTTGTCATACGAGAAATCGCCGTTGCGCATGGCGACAGTGGGCGTGGTTGTGTTGGTTTGTACGGAGCGCCTGTCCCGGTAGCCCTCGTAATTCGACATAAAGAACAGCTTGTTGCGTCCGTTGTAGATTTTGGGAAGCCACACCGGGCCGCCCACCGTGAACCCGTACTGGTTCCAGCGGAACGGCGTCTTGGCGGGAGCGGTGCCGATGAAATCGTACTGCTTGGCGTCGAGCGCGCTATTGCGCAGGAACTCATAAACGGAGCCGTGGAAGTTGTTCGTGCCGGGCTTGGTGGAAACGTTAATCTGTCCAGCCGAGCGTCCGAACTCCGCCGGGTAGACGCCGCTCTGCACTTTGAATTCCTGGAGGGCGTCCACGGACGGGAGAACCATGTAGAGGTTGAAATTCACGTCCGTGTTCTCGACGCCGTCCAGCGTGTAGTGGTTCCAGGTGCCGCGCATGCCGGACACCGAGATGTTCTGCGTGGTCCGGGTTCCGCCTTGCCGTGTCGATGCCTGCCCCGGCGTGGAGAAGCCGTACGTCACGTTCGGGCTCAGCGAAACTAATTGCAGGAAGTTGCGGCCGTTGAGCGGCAAATCCACGATGCGCTTGTTTTCGATAACGGTTCCCACCGTGGCGTTTTCGGTAGTCAGCAGCGCGGCTGAACCACTGACTTCGATGGTCTCGTTCACCTGCCCCACCTGCAAGGTGAAATCGATGCGGGCGGTCTGCTGTATCTGAATTTCGATTTTGCTGCGCACCACCGTCTGAAATCCGGCGGCCTCCACTTTGACCTGGTACGTGCCGGGCACGAGTGCGGGAAACGCGTAGACACCCGACTCATTGGTGGTCGTGGTGCGTATGGCGTTCGTCCCCGCGTTGACCGAGGTTACTCTGGCTCCAACCGCCACGCTGCCGCTGGGGTCTCTGACTTCACCCGTGATTTCGCCGAAGGTCTGGGCCGCCGCCCAACCGGCGAGGGCGCACGTCAGAGCGATCAGGATTAAAAATCGTTGCATGTTGTGTGGTCCTTTCACCTAGAAGATGTGGCTCTTGTTTACCCACAAGAACCGATCTTTGCTCCCCAATAGAATCTGGCTCGAACAGGCATTCCGGGTCTTCCGAACCGCCGATCGAGAGATCGGCGTCTCCTGCCCTGTCAGCCGAAACAGACTGCGCACGCCCTCGTCTGGTCTAGCCGTCCAGTTTGAGTTGCTCGTGCCGCATCCCGCCGTACGGGTATACCGCCACCTGCACACTGCCCTTTTGACGCGCATGCAGGATGCGAACGACGCCCGCCCACTTATCACGGAACTGCGTGCTTTTGCCGTAGTTGTTCATCTGCACCCGGGCGGTGTATTGGGAGGACACGATCAGGCCCGTGCGCGCCGCTTCGATTATGTGGAGCCGTATCCCGTTCTTGAAAAGGCGGACCAGCTCCGCTGGCTAACGGCGCGGCGGCGCTGCCGATTCCGGCCAGAAACGCTTGGCGGTGAATGCTTTTACTTGACACCGCATCGCCTCTTTGAACGTTTGGATTGAAGAACACACCGGCTCTGTGGAAAGCATTGGACGTGGTACGGGGATGCGGCCAAGCCAAGCCGCTATCCGGACCGCGGCCCGACGCTTCGGGGCAGGCGCAACCCGCTTCGCGAGCATGCCGGTTCTGGCAACGACAGACGACGTACCAGGATCGTCGAAACTCTAAGCAGGCAAAAGCGAGCCCAAGCACGAGATCTTTACCCAAACATTAAGACCTTGATGTCTATATTCATCTAACGTGGGCACATATGTCAAGACCAAGTGAGTGTCCCCCGATCCGTCGTCGATCAGGAGCGTCCGAGGTGATAGGCGGTAGATTAAGAGCAGTGCCGAGGCCCGTGGAGCAAGGTGAGTAGAACGATGCTCGCCGAATGTGTGCGCTGGCGGCATTCACGTATCCGTATGCCGAGTTGGGGACGCCCTCCGTCGTTCTTGTTGGCTTCCGCGTCTCCCGTAAAGTGGAACTTACCGGGTTCCGGCGCGTTGTTCCCTCATGCGAACTGGGCCACCAGGGTCGCCACCGAGCGTGCTGGAATTGCGATCGGCCCGCCTGGGGCGACCGCCGGGTAGGCTTTGAGTTCGTCGCCCTCGCGGTCGGACGTGACGTGCGGCGTGATGGATTTGAGCCGCCAGCCGCGTTTGCCGAGCCCGAAATCAAGCTGAACACTCTGCGGATCGGCGCCCATGTTGACGTACACGGCAATCACTCGCCGCGCCTTCTCGTCCTTGAATGCCGATCCCATTAGCCCCCGGACGTCGTGCCCCGTTCCCCGCAGTTCCACGCGCCGCATTCCCGGGCGCACGAAACGGCTATAGTTGCCCAGCGCCCAGAGCAGCCTTGCCGGAATAATCGATTCGGCGTCTCCGGGTTTCTTCCAGTTGGTGAAAATCAATCCGTCCTTGTAGTTCACGCCGGAGACGGCGGTCCACCATTGCCAGGCCGTCACGCCCACCAGCGTCAGATCCAGATGGATGATGCGGGCCACATCGAGCGCCGTGTTCATAGTGAGATCTCGCCCGCCGCCGCCCTTGCCCTCCGACCCCGTCATGACACAATACTCCGACATCCAGGGCTTCCAGCCAGGGTACTGGTCGAATTTTTTGCGGAGCGCCTCGCGGTTCTCAACGAGCTGGCCTTGCAGAAGGTCGGAACCGTAATCGTGGTAGGAGAAACGATGGTTGAGCGTGTTGCCGATGGTCTTGTCGCCCAGAAAGTCGTCCAAGTAGTTCCCGTACTTCGCGCCGTAGGTTTTGGACATTTTGTCCGCCAAGGAGGTGAGCGGGAGCAGTCCGGACACTTCGATGCCAGCGATCTCGGAGGGGCACTTGCGCTTCTTGAGCTCCGCGTCCAGCGCCCGCAACACAGCTTTGATATCGTCGTTGGCGGCCCGGCAGCCTTCCTGACTCTTGCCGTTCCACTCCACGTTGGGTTCGTTCACCGGGCTGATGTAGTCGAAGGCGATGCGCTCACTCTTGTCCGGGTTGGTCCGGAAATGCTCCAGGATATCCACCAGGTAGCGGGCGAACTGCCCCTCAAAGCCGGGCTTCAGGTTGGTTGTATCCGTTCCCGGCTGGCCGTAAGTGATGCCGGTGCGAGTCATGCGTCCCGGAGGGCTATTTACGAATGCCAGGAATTGCGGAACCCCGCGGGCCTTCGCCGCCCCGAGGAACCAGCGCTCTGGAGCCTGCCGGGTCCAATCGTACTTCCCCTCAGCGGCTTCGAAGGTTTCCGCCGTCCGCCAGGGGTCGCTGATTTTGTCTGTAACGCCGCCGCCGACGGTGAACCGCCAACACGACAGGCCGATTCCGAGGGTTTGCGAAAACAGCAGATCGGCCATCCGGTTACGGTTGGGCAGGGACCACGTCCCTACCTTCCGCATGCTCCAGCAGTCGGAAGCCGAGAAGTTCTCGATGGTCTGGTGTTCGGTGTCCAGGCGGATGGAATCGCGACGCGAACCCTGCGCGTGGAGAAGGCCGGCTGCCGTCCCCGCAAGCATAGTCTTGAGAGCGGAACGTCGGGAGCAGTGTCGGTGGTTCATTACGCCTCCTCAGAGACGCATGGTATGAGGGTATAAGGTCCCATTAGCCGATCATATACTACCGGCAGCCGCACTAACTTGCCAGCATTGTCCAACGCAAGATGAGCATGAAATTGAGTGTGGCGACATGCTTCGGCCGGAGGCAAGTGAAGATGCAGAATGCCGAACTTTTGAGTCAAGAATAAGGGCGGGAGTTTCTGGAGTCGAGCGGCGAAATTGAATTCGCCGAGCCGGTGCGAACGCGAACCAACTCTGACGAGCCAACTGCCGGCAGCCGGGTTTGGACTTTACGTTTTTGGGAGACTCGGCTGGGGCCGCGCGTTGTCAGTTGTTGAAACTCGGCGGCCGTAAATTTATGAGGAATTGGTAGCGCTAACGGGAGTCGAACGTGCTAGCTAGAGGCCGGTTCTGTCCAGTCCAGGTGGGTCCAAGTCTATGCAAACGCGTGCAGTCGATTTGGCCGAAGGTGCCTCGAAACGCCATGGACACGCGACGTGGTCGCCCGGTGGTCGCCCGCGCTCGGCATGCCGCCTGTGGCACACAGTCGCCCACGTCGCGCCTGGGGAGAGGGTGCCCCGTCGCCTGCCAAGCTACCTGAGGTCTTGCGCCACCTCTATCGCCGCCAGTGTTCCCGGCAGAAGCGCAGGATCTTGGGCCTGGTGAAGGGGGATGCGGCCACGCCGTCCTGCACGAGCTTCAGCGTCACGTTCGAGCACTTCTCCTTGATCAGAGCCAGTCCCGCCGCGATCTCGGATTCAAGCCGGAGCGCATCAACGATCATGGCGTCGCCGTAGAAGATAGTTGAGTCGTGGCGTATGAAAGGATGATCGCCAGGTCGGAGGAGCACCGTCTGGTCCTTGCTGTTCCGCAACGTGGTGACGCTGAGGATGGCGCACAGGTGCGTCTGTGGGTCGGGTTGGGTGACGACGATCCAGAGATGTGGTGTGGCTGCCCCGCCAGGAGCGGGCATGAGGAACGTGTCGCCGCAATCCATCTATGCAGGTTGCAGCATCGCTTCCGTGGTAGCCAGCGACTCCAATTCGGCTTCCACGGCTGCGATCTCGCTATCGGTCTTGTTCCCGGCCCGCAGGATGTCCCGGTACTCAATCGGAATCGCGCTGCCGTTCGGGTCCTGCCACTCCGGAAGGTCGTGCGACATGCGCACCAAGTCCCAACGGGTCATCTTCCCGTAGGCGGCGTAGATCTCGTCGATCAAGGCTTCTTCGGCTCGGGAGAGTTCGTCGGGTTCTAAGTCCCCGAGAAGCGCGACTTCCCATTCCTGGGGCGCGGAGATGTAGTGCCGCCAAATCGAATCGGTGCCTGGAGCCGATTCCTCGCGGATCAGATCGTAGATCCGGCTGACCACCGGCCCGTTATCCATCGAGACGTACCTGTCAGTGGTCACCGGCCTGTTCCACCGTAGTAGCGCCTCCCTGTCAAGGAAGTACAGCATCTTAATGAGCTTCAAATAGCTCATCCGGCCGCCGCGGAGCTTCAGGAAGCGCGTCGCCGCCTCAGTCGCCCGCCGTTCGTTGAACCTCAAAACCATTGCCACTATTCTCATTGTAAGGCATCGAGCAAGCCACGATTTTCACCACACACCCGATCCCCGCCTCGCACCGGCAACGAATGCATCAAAGCCAGCTTTCACCAATCGGAGTTTCTCATATGTTGCGGCAAGGTCTCCAGGACCAAACAGGCCCGCTCGAACCACGGCATCGATGAATTCAGGATAGGGACCACTCTGCTCAAAATGTGTTCGCTGCTGGATGTGGTGCTCAGAGGTGCGGCTTTTCCAGACAAACCTGCCGATCGGCCCCCAGATGGAAAAGCGAGAATGCCCGGAACTCCGTTGAAAGTAGCAACTCCCGCGTAACCCACTCTACGACGCCTTTCTCCGTTTGACAACCCCCAACTTAGACGGCGCCAGAGCTTCCAATTCTTTGATGAGCGCCGGAATCTGTTTGTATC
>JANYAH010000315.1 GCA_025361425.1 Candidatus Solibacter sp.
GGGCGCTCCGCCGGCTTCTTGGCGGTGCAGCGGGCGATGAGGTCGCAGACCGATTGCGGTACGCCCGCCTCGTGCAGCGGCTCCATCTTCAACGGTTCGTTCAGGATGCTGTAGAAGATGCGCTCCACGGCTTCGGCATCCACCGGCTTCTTGCCGGTGAGCAGTTCGAAGAGCAGGACGCCGAAGGCATAGACATCGACCTGCTCGGTAATGTTCTCGCCGGTGACCTGCTCCGGCGCCATATAAAACGGCGTGCCGAGCACATACCCGGCGCGCGTCATCTGCAAGCCTTCGGTCTTGGCGATGCCGAAATCGATCAGCTTGACCACGCCCGAGGTATTGATGTGAATATTGTCCGGCTTGAGGTCGCGGTGGATGATCTTCTGCGTGTGGACGTATCCCAGCGCGCGCGCCACCTGCGCGGCGATTTTCAACTTCTGGCGCAGATCGCCGGTGTTTCCGTTGCGCAGAGCGTGGCGCAGGTCTTCGCCGCGCAGGAACTCCATCACCATGAAGGGCCGGTGCT
This sequence comes from Candidatus Solibacter sp., assembly GCA_025361425.1. GTDB lineage: Bacteria > Acidobacteriota > Terriglobia > Bryobacterales > Bryobacteraceae > Solibacter. The sequence continues at coordinate 527 of JANYAH010000315.1, forward strand.
GCTCGTCTTCGCCGAAATCGTAGATGCCGAGGACGTTGTCGTGGGTGAGGCTCCCGGCCATGCGGGCTTCGGCCAGAAATCGCTCCTTCACGTCGGTATCCTGGCAACCGGCATCGGTCAGAATCTTGACTGCCACGGTGCGCCCGATCAAGGTATCCAGAGCCCGGTAGACGTGCGACATGCCGCCGCCCAGGAATTCCTGTAGTTCGTACTTGCCTATTCGCGCGGGAAGGTCCATTGGCACAGTAGTCTATCTTACCAGCGGGTGGGATGCTGGCTCAGCGGGAGCGGTGCCGTTGCGTTTCCGGATAGCTTGGAGGGTGGCGGCTGCGACTTCGAAGTCAGTCATTTGAAGCGCAAGGTCGAGGGCTTCGGCGGTGACTTCGGAATGGGTTTGTTTTGTCAAATCGTTGATGGAGGCGATGGCGGGGACTTCGGCGGCCTCCTGCTCGCTCAATTTGAGGGCGCGGAGGGCGCGATTGGTCTGGAGGACGCGGAGTTCGTGGAGGGCTTTCTGAAAGGCGCGCTGGGCGCGGGCCTGATAGCGGGTGAGGCGGTCGAGGACGGCGGTGGTGGCGGGGTCAGTGAAATCCGCGATGGTGCCGAGGGAGGCTTCGGCCTCGACGCGGCGGAAGCGGTGGAGGTTCCAGGCGGCGTGCAGGAGTTCCTGGAAAATGACGACTTCCACGGCGCCCTGGGGATCGAGTTCCGTGGAGAGCGAGTCTTGGAGAGCGGCGAATTCGTCTTGCTGGTCGTCGCGGACGACGAGGTGGCGCGCGGTGAGTCCGTGGCGGAAGGCGTTTTGAGAGACGCGGGCTTTGTCTTGGGCGGTGCAAGGTCCGGTGGAATGCTGGGCGTTGGCTTGGTTGGCGGTGATCTGGGCGAATGATGCCATAAAGGGTCCTTTCAACGGTGACGCTAGCATGACGGCTGGCGGGATTTCGGGGGTGGGGGCTGGAAGTGATTGAGGGGATTGAGAAGAAGTATTTTTTGTTTGGGAAATGGGCGGGATCGCGTGAGGTGTAAATGGAAGAGGAGACAAGTGCGAAACGCGTTCCCCATCCCATCCGCGCGCATGACCACCGGCGCCAGTTCAGTGGTTTGGGCGTTTATTCGGCCACTTGACGTGAGCGGGACTTACCAGGTGTAGTCCGGCCAGCGGGCTTCGGCGTCTGTCTACGACAGGGAAACCCGCTTGCACAGGAACATAATGCCCATTCCGCAGATCCTAACCCGATCAACGAGGGCGCGAACGGAATCTCCGGGAGCAAACATTATGACTTGGGGATCTGCGCAGATCCGATAGGTGTACTGATCATTGGACGTGAGCAGAACTTCCGTTAACAGGCTTCCTAGCAAATAGCATGCGTTATTCCGAATATCGGGGCGGAGACGTGAAAGGCGCAACGGTATGACCGCATCAGCGATGCTGATTACGGTACCGTGAATGTCAAGCTCCCGGATGTTCGCAGGCGGAATCTCGGCGGAAGCATACAGAGCCCGGAGGTTTTCCGCCCGAGCCGCTGGTGTGCCCCCAGGAGAC
>JANYAH010000322.1 GCA_025361425.1 Candidatus Solibacter sp.
TCGCTCTTGAGCACTCTGGTAAAGCACACGAAGCCTCGAAGGCGGCAAACGACAAATCCGGACAGCAGAAGTAACCTGTAGCTCGAATAACCCTTACGGTGGCCATACAGGTTTGGCCACCGTAAGGCCATCAGCGACGAAATGGCACCCCCCACGGGGAGCCACGCGATCATTCAGAAGCCAGGGCTGGCTCAATTTCGCGGGCCGGCGCGTCCAGCAGGCTGGCATTCCGCAGCTCCGGTAGTGTGCCCCGGACGTTTTCGCACAACTCTGCGGCGCTCCAGGTGGCGCCCGTCGGGATAGCACAAGTCAAAGCGGAAAATCCCCCAGTGCTGCAGCGCAGGAATTGCCATAGGGAGAAGTACTTTCTGCCGTCGCGGTCCTGCCGGGTGCCATTCCAGACGGCCAACTAGCCGGAGCAGGTTGTTTCGGTGGACAGAGGCGCAACCTACATCGCGCGGCGCTGGATGCGGTCAGCAGCCGTGCTGCTCGCAGTGGGTCAGAAACCTCGCCCGCAGAGAGTAGCAAAAGTTGCGAGCCGTTTCCGCGGACTTCCGCGCGTGCTGGCGTTCGCCCTCGCTGGCCGCGAGTTCAAGGTCTTCGGCCGCGATATTTCCTTCGTTCGCGGCCAGTGCGAATGCCAGAATGATGTGGTCTCTTTCCGTGCAACTCATCAGGTGTCAATCTCCCGCCTCTCGCGATCGGGGCGAGGCATTTCGAATTTTGCCGCGAATTGTCATAAGCGGCAAGTCCTCAAAGGAGTGAGTGGATATGTACTGCTTGGTTAACAGGGTTCTACGTTAATCGGATATGGGTGTACCGGTAGCGGCGTGGTGTGCTTGCACTTGGGTTTTGAGATTAGCACACTGGAGGGAATGCACATGCGATCTCTCTTACCGTTCTTAGCGATTGCCGCGATTGCCACACCGGGCGCGCAGGCGGCGTCCGCGCCAGTGGCCAACCGGAGCCCGCTGCAGCCCAACGCGTTCAACGCCCTGCCGCTGGGCTCTGTGATGCCGCAGGGGTGGCTGCGGGAGCAACTGCGCTTGCAGGCGCTAGGGCTGAGCGGGCATCTCGACGAGTTCTGGCCGGACCTCGGCCCACAGAGCGCCTGGCTGGGCGGGAGCGGCGAGGGGTGGGAGCGCGGGCCGTATTTCCTGGATGGCCTGGTGCCGCTGGCCTATCTCACCAAAGATGCGGTGTTGGTCGCCAAGGTGAAGAAGTGGATGGATTGGGCGCTGGAACACCAGCAGCCCGATGGCGCCATCGGCCCCGTGAAGAATCTGGACTGGTGGCCGAACTACGTGATGCTCAAGGCGCTGATGCAGTACCAGGAAGCGTCGGGCGACGCGCGCGTGATTCCGCTGATGGAAAAATACTTCGCCTATCAGGCGCGTCACATGGATGAGCGCCCGCTCAAGGAGTGGGCCATCTTCCGCTGGCACGATGAAGTGTTGAGCGTGCTCTGGCTCTACAACCGCAACGGGGACCGCGCGCTGCTGGACCTGGCCCGCAAGCTGCATACCCAGGGGCACGATTGGCAGGCGCAGTTCGCGGACTTCAAAACCAAGGAGAGGGTGGCGCGTGCCGCGACGAACCTCTCGACGCACGGCGTGAACAACGCCATGGCCATGAAGGCGGCCGCGGTGTGGTGGTTGGTCACCGGCGAGAAAGGCGACCGCGCCAGCTTGTACCAGATGCTCGACGCGCTGGACCGCTACCACGGGCAGCCCTCGGGAATCTTCAGTGCGGACGAACATTACGCCGGGCGCGACCCCTCGCAGGGAACGGAGTTGTGCGCCGTGGTGGAAGCCATGTTCTCGCTGGAGACGGATATGGCGATTCTGGGCGACGCGGCGTTTGGCGACCGCCTGGAAAAAATCGCCTACAACGCACTGCCGGCGACGCTGAGCGCGGACCTATGGTCCCATCAGTACGATCAGCAGGCCAACCAGGTAATGTGCTCGATCTCCAATCGGCGGTGGGCCACCAACGGTCCGGAGAGCAACATTTTCGGATTGGAGCCGAATTTCGGCTGCTGCACGGCGAACATGCATCAGGGTTGGCCGAAACTCGCAGCCAGCCTGTGGATGGCGACGGTGGATGGCGGGCTCGCGGCGGTGGTGTACGGTCCCAGCGAAGTCACCACCACGGTGCGCGGCGGCACGGCGGTGACCGTCGAGGAAGTGACGGACTATCCGTTTCGCGAAGCGGTATCGCTGGCGGTGAAGATGTCCGGTACGGCGCGCTTCCCGCTTGTCTTGCGGATTCCGGGGTGGGCCGCGGCGGCGAGCGTTACGGTGAACGGGCAGCCGGTCGCCGGGGTAAAGGCGGGCGAGTTCCTGCGCGTCGACCGCGAGTGGAAGAATGCGGACCGCGTGGAATTGCGTTTTCCCATGGCGGTGCGGACCTCCACGTGGTTCAACAATTCCGTGGCCGTGGAGCGCGGCCCGCTGGTGTACTCGCTGAAGATGGGCGAAAGCTGGCACAAGATCAAGCAGACGGGTCCGGCGGCGGATTGGGAAGTGTACCCCACCACTCCGTGGAACTACGCTTTGGTGAAAGGGCCTTTTCAAGTGACGGAGAAGGCGATTGCGCGGCAACCGTATACCGCCGATGCGGCGCCGGTGGAGATCACGACGAAGGCGCGGCGCTTGCCGCAATGGACTCTGGTGGACGATTCGCCGGGCGTGCTGCCCGTGAGTCCGGTGACCACCAAGCGGGCGGAAGAAACCGTGACGCTAGTGCCCTATGGTGCGGCGAAGCTACGCATCACCGCGTTCCCGTGGATGGAGTGAACCTTCGAGCGTAGGACAGGCCTCCGGACCGGCCTCCGGACCTGTCCCTGGAGTTTCTCAAGGTCTTTCGCATTCTCACAGTACTAGACGATACAGGTACTCCGACGGGTTGTGCGGCGCGGATTGGCGCGGCCTAATGGACTGGTGTTCGCACTGATTCTACTTTTTGCGGCGGCGGCAACCACGCGGCCGGCGGTGGTACCACGGCCCGCGCCAGCCAAGGCTCTGGGCGCTTGTTCGGCAGTGACGGCGGCCGACCTGGAGCGCGCGCTGGGACTCGGGTTCGGGCGCGGGCAGGAGGAGAGCCGCGGCGCCGAATCGACCTGCGACTACGGAGCGGGGAATGGACAGGTCTCGATTACGATTCAGCGCCTCAGCGCCAAGCTGAACATTCCGGCGGAGATCGAGAGCCTGAAGGAGAGCATTCCGGAATCCACCGTACGCATGAGTTCGGGATTGGGCAGCACAGCGTTCTTCCTGGACATCGCGGGCGCGGGGACGCAGTTGCACGTGATTCGAGACGATCGCGATTACGTGATGGTCTCGATTCTAGGCTTCGGCGACGCAGCGGCGGTCTCCGCGGCGGCGGAGCGAATGGCGCGCGCGGCGCTCGGGCGGATATAACCCAGCGGCAACCCGCCGAGGTTCTTCTTTTATTCGCTTATTGCGGTCCATGGACCGGCACCTTACCGCCACGCGCAGAGCGAATCGGTATAAGCGGCGGAGCCATCGCGCAGCCAGGCGTCGAGTTGCGCGGGCTCTTTCAATTGCTGGCCGCGCCGTCGCGGCACCGCGATGAAACGGCAGTGCAGTTCCGGGAGCGCGGTCATATCGCCCCACAGCTTCTCAAATTGCACCACGGGGAAGACGTCCTCCTGCCCCTTCCCCCAGCGCTTCTTCACGTCCTTGAGAGTGATGTAGGTGGGCATGCGCGCGGCCACGGCGCGCACCGCATGGTTGACCCGGGCGCTATCGGCGAGCGCCTCGCGCGTCAGGCCGAAGACATCCAGCAAGCAGTCGATATCCACCCAATAGGTGGCGCTGTTGTAGTAAGAAAGGCGGGATTCCAGTTCGTCGTCGGGCAGGGCCAGGCCCTCCACCAGGCGCGCGCGACCATCCACCCGGGCCAGTCCGCCGCCGCGATCTTCCAAATGGCGCGCGATCACTTCGGTGGTGAGTCCCGCGCCGCTGGCGATGTGCTGGCCCAGCAGCGCGGCGTCCACATCCACCGCGGCGGTATCGACGTTGTGTACCAATAGATAGTTCAGGCGCGGGCGCTCCGCGAGAAGGCGAAGCAGCGTGCCGTTGCGCAGCAGGTTGGGCACTTCATACCAGTGCCCCACCGGATGCAGGCACTGCATCGGCAGATTGTCCGTATAGTTGGAGCCCTCGCCCGCCTGCGCGGCCCACTTGATGAGCGCGGCGTGCAGGCCCTCGCGCACCTTCTGCGCCTGCTCATCCAGCATCTGTTGCGGCATCTCTTCCCAGGCGAAGCGCAGGTCGCGCTCCATGGGGACCATGCGCAGGCCAATGATGCGCCCGGGCGAGAGCAGCAGCGGCCCGGGGTAATGGTAGTTGTCCTCGCTGGCGAGATGCTGCGCAACGGCATCATGCGTCAGGTAGCTGGTGGTGACGATGTGCGGTAACAGCGTGCCGCATTCGCGGCCCACGCGCAGGCTCTTGGCCAGATGCGTTTCGATGAAGTTGCGATGCCGCCCGCCGAGCTTGCAGAACGGGTTGAGCGCCTTGACCGCGCCCGCGCCCTTAGTCCAACGGCTGCCCACCCCGCCGGCGAGAGTGACCACGGCGACACGTCCTTCGGCCAGCGCCTGCATGCCGAGCGCGTGATGCCGGGCGTCGAGATCGTCCGGCCCGGCATCTTCGATGCGGCTGGTGACCGGCAGGCGATTCTGCGCCAGGCCAATGCGGCCGGCACGCAGATCGGTTTGGATCTGCTCGTGCTGTACGCGGTCGAACCCGTGGGTTTCGAGCAATGCCTCCAGGCTCAGAGCGCGGCCAGCCTGCCCACCCTGCGCGCGCGGCAGCAGGTGATCGAAGAGGTTGTGCACCATGCCGGAAAACTCTTCCACGGTGCGGCAGGCGGCGGTGAAGCGTTCCAACTCGGCGCGGCGTCCGGCGGAAAGGTTGCGCGCTTCGGTGCGCAACAGCGGAGGCACGGCCAGCGTGTAATACCCGGCGGGCATGAGGGCGCCCTCGCCGGTGAGCATCCCGGCCTGGGTGCCGCGCTCGTTGATGGCGAAGTTGTAGACCACCGGTTCCATGGCGAACGGTACGCTGTGCTCCATGGCGCGTTTGGTTTCGCTCATGATCGCCTGCATGCGCTGCTGCGCTTCGGGCTTGCGGCGCGGGCTGAAGAGGAACCCCATGCCGCCGCCGGACATGCCGCCAAGCATCCAGAAGCCCCAGAAATCCTCGCCGAATTCGGCGCGCGCGCGGCGAATCAGCGTGTCGGTATAGAGGTTGCCGGCCCAGGGAATGATGGCCTGTATGGGCCCGTCGAAGTTCTTCTGGGTACACGCCCCCACGGCGCCGATATCGCCCTGCTCCAGGTGGCTCACCACTTCATCGAGAATGCCGATGGCCTGCTTGCGGCCCTGCCATTCGGTATCCGAGCGCAGCAGGTATTTCTCGGTCACCATCTCCAGAATGGGCCCCACATCCTGCGCCATGCCGCCATGCACCAGCACCAGGCTCTGCTGCAATTTCTCGCGCGTCGCTTGCGGAACCCGGTCAGTGGTGAAGATCTCATGGTTGGGCAGCAGACGTCCGCGGCTGATGCCGAATTCCGGGTCGCCCTCTCCCGCCTTCACTCCGTGGATCAACTTGATGCCGGGCCATACGCCGCCGGAATCCTGCCAGCCGCCGCCGCTGCCGCCGAGCCATTCCCCGAGGATGGCGCGCGCGGCCACCAGGCGGCGGTCGTGCTCCTCAAGCGAACCGGTGAGCGAATGGATCTGGTTGGTGGCGCGCATGCACACCGCAATCAGGCAAGCCAGCAAATTGGTGGAGACAGCGAGGCGCGAGCCCTTCGGAATGTCGTTCACCTTACTGACAATTTCGATGCCGTGGCCGGGCTTGCCGGTGAGCCGCGCCAGCAGCTCGGAGAGCGGCTGCGTTGCGCCCTCCATGCCCGGCGGCACGAGTCCGCTAGAAATCACGGCGGCCTTCAACAGGCCGAGATAGTCGCGCGCGAAATCGAAGACTTCGGCGATCGAGGTGACGTCGGCAGAGGCTCCCAGATCCACGCTGGTGAGGCGCAGCACGGGCTCGTCGATGACGCGGAAGTAGGCTTCCACTGGCGGTTTCGGCAGCGCATCCGGCGCGGCCGCACTGCGCACGGCGAGATCGATCGAGATGTTCAGCACCCTGGCGCCTTCGGGGAAATCCATTCCCAGGAAGAAAATGTCACTCCAGCCGCTGTGGGTCAGGTCCATACGGACGGGCGTGGTTTCGCGCAGGATGGGAAAGATGGGCGCGCCGGCGAGCAGTTCGGGGCGGAGGCAGAGCGGGTAATCGGCGGGATGTCCGGCGCGGAACATCCACTGGTTGCCGCGCACGCCGCGCACGCTGCGACGCACCTGGTCGGCCAGCGTCTGGAAGGCGAGCGAACGGTAGCCGGCGGCGAGGGCGCTAGAGATGGCGGCGCTGGGGCCGTGTTCAGTTTGCGCGGCCAGGAAGACATCGATGGCCTCTTCGAAGCGGCGCTGGAGCAGGTTGGAATATCCGGCGAAGGGAATCTGCGCGGGCCTTTGGGCGGCGGGGCGCAGCGGAATGTGGAAGCGGTGGATGGCGTAGAGAAAGAAGAGCGCGCGCACGCGTTCGTAGAGGTTGTCGCTGGTGCGGCGGAAGCGGTCGAGCGCCTGGCACTCGGCGAGTAACTCTTCGAGTGGTAAGGGGCGGCACAGGGCATCGAGCGAGCGGTCGCGCGGCTCGCCGCTGGCAGTAATCACGTCGCTGAGCAGGCTCACTGGCGGGTTCCTTCCGCGGCGGCATGCAATTCGCGGTCGGCCAGGAGTTCGAGCATCTGGGAGAGCACCTGCGCGCGATCCCGCCCGTTGAGGGCCAGCGCCAACTGGGCCACCAGCAGACCGTAGCGCGCACCCAGATCGTAGCGGCGGCCTTCGTCTTCCAGCGCGAGGTACTGTTCATGCCGCGCCAGTTCGGCCAGCGCGGCGGAAAGCGTGGGCGCGCCCTTTTCCAGCAGTTCCATCACCGCGGGGGTGAGCACGTGGATGCCGAAGAAGCAGAGGTAGTAGCCGGCGCGAATACCGGGCACCATGAGACGCTGCTCGGCTTCGGTGGGGGTGGGCTTCTCGATGACGGTATCGATGCGGTAGAGGTCGCTGCGGCCTGTGACGCGGCGTCCGGCGACGGTGCCGAAGCGCGGCAGCAGGCTCTCACGCGTGGGCTGCACGCCGGAGACGGAGCACTCCGCGGCTTCGGCGAGAGAGACCAGGCGGCGCGTGGAGGGCTCCGGCCCCGCGGAAACGTAGAGATGGTCGCCCACCATGTGGAGGAAGGCGTCGGCGCCGGTGAAATCGCGGGCACACAGGATGGCGTTGCCATAGCCCGCGGGCGCAGGCTGGGGGACGAAGCGCACGGCGGACGCGTGCCGGCCGGCGGCGTCGGCGTAGCGGGCCTCGTCGCCCGGCCAGACGACTACACAGATCTCCTCGACGTTGGCCGCGAGGGCCTGCTCGATCAGGATGCAGAGTACGGGCTTTTCCTGCCCGTCGCGGTCGATCAGGGTCTGTAGCGGCAGCGCGCGCTGGCTCTGGCCGGCGGCGGTAATGACAGCTCTTTTGATGCGCAAAGAAGCTCCCGTGTGGGCAGATCCAAGATCTGCCCCGAAGACAATTGTAGCCTTGCGGGGCAATTCGTAAACAGAAGTACGGCAAAGGCGCAGCCGTTGGTGCTCCGGACCCGCGTCGAGCACGCCGCCGCCATTCTTCCCACCCGGCCAGGCTCTTCTCTTCTAATCTTCTCCAAACCGGACGCAGCGGGTGCGCGGCTCTACTGCGCAAATTGTGCTACGTTTAGTCTTTCACCTGTATCGGAGGCAACATGGAGGCTCTAGGTCTCATTGAAACAAAGGGTTTGATCGGCGCAATCGAGGCTGCCGACGCCATGGTCAAGACTGCCAACGTGGTCCTGATCGGCAAGGAATTCGTCGGTGCGGGCTTGGTCGTAGTGCAGGTTCGCGGCGACGTCGGCGCAGTCAAGGCTGCTACGGACGCGGGCGCGGCCGCGGCCCGTCGCGTCGGTGAGCTGGTGGGCGTCCACGTGATTCCCCGCCCGCATGAGGAGGTCGAGAAAATCCTCCCTACGGGCAACAGCAAGAAGTAACGGCACATGCTCGAAGACAACGATCTCCTGTCCATACAGGAGGTCCGCACCAAAGTCGAAAAAGCGTTCGCCGCCTGGCAGAAATACCGCACCTATTCGCAGGAGCAGGTTGATGCCATTGTAGAGCGCATGGCCGCGGCAGCGCGCGCCAATGCCAAACGCCTTGCCGAGTTGGCCGTCGAAGAGACCGGCTATGGCAACGCCAAAGACAAGTACATCAAAAATCTGCTGACCTCCGACTGGCTGCCGCGGCGCATGCGCGGCGTGAAGACGGTCGGCATCCTCCGCGAACTCCCCGACGAAAAGATTGTCGAGATCGGCGTGCCGCTGGGCGTAGTGGCGGCCATTCTGCCCACCACCAACCCCACGTCCACTGCCATCTCCAAGACGCTGGTCTGCCTCAAGGCAGGTAACGCCATCGTCATTAGCCCGCATCCTCGCGCCTTCAAGTGTACTTGTGCGACGGCCGCCATCCTCTATCAGGCGGCGCTTGAAGCCGGCGCCCCCGAAGACATCATTCAATGCGTGGACCGCGCCACCATGGAAGGCATCAACGCCCTCATGCGGCATGAGCGCGTCTCTGTGATTCTCGCCACCGGCGGACACGCCATGGTGAAGGCTGCCTACTCCAGCGGCAAACCGGCGTTCGGCGTGGGACCGGGCAACGTGCCCGTCCTGGTGGACACCTCGGCCGACCTGGAAGACGCCGTGGCCAAGATTGTCGCTGGAAAATCCTTCGATTACGGCACCGTCTGCTCCAGCGAACAAGCCCTCGTAGCCGAGTACTCGCTGCGCGACCGCATCCTGGCGCTGCTCAAACAGCACAAGGCCTACCTCTGCAACGACCAGCAGTCGGACGCGCTCGGCAAGCTGCTAATCACGCCCAATTGGACCGTGAATCCGCAGTGCGTCGGACAGGCGCCTACCAGGATTGCCCAGATGGCGGGCTTCGAAGTGCCGTCCGATACCTCCATCATCTGCTGCGAAATCGCGGGCGTCGGCAAAAAGTTCCCACTTTCCGCGGAGAAGCTCTCGCCGGTGCTTTCGCTGATCTTCGTGGCCGATTACAGCGCGGCTCTCGACACCTGTTTCGGCTTGCTCAAGTTCGGCGGCGCCGGACACACCGCCGTCATCTACGCCAAGAACGATACGCGCATTCGCGAATACGGCCTGCGCATGCCGGCCATGCGGGTACTGGTTAACACGCCGGCTCCGCAAGGCTCCACGGGCATCACCACCAACGTCTTCCCTTCGATGACGCTGGGCTGCGGCGCCATGGCCGGAAACAGCACCTCCGACAACGTCGGCCCGCTGCATCTGATCAACATCAAGCGGTTGGCCTATACCGTGCGCACACCCGAAGAGGCGTTTGAAATGCCCCTGGATTACGACAAGGCGCAGGATGGCCCCATGCCCGCCACCGGCGGTGGCGCAATCGACCGCGCGGCCGTAGTCTCCGCGGTGGAACGCTACCTCGCCTCGCGCGGCATCGCCGTATCGGCGCCGGCGGTCGCGGCGGCCCCATCCTGCGGATGTTCCACGGCGGCCCCGCCGCCATCCGCGGTCCAGCAGTCCGTGGCGGCCAGCGCCGCGGCCGAAGTGGTGGACCGCTTTCTGGCCCGCCGGGGCACCGCAACGCCCGGTTCGCAGGGCGGCCCGCGGAAATCCGGCGGCTATACATGACTGGCGAATCCCGGCGCAAAAACGCCTCCACTTCCGGCCGCTCCGCTTCCCAAAGCGGCGGAGTTCGTCTGCGAGGCGGATGTGCGCCAGGCCATTAAAGAGAACCGCAAGATATACATCGGGCCGAAGACGATCATCACGCCTTCCGCCCGCGACTTGGCCAATTCCTCTGATATTCTGGTGTTGGCCTAAAGCTGAGGAAGCGACGTGGACCTGAATCTCGATACACTTAAGCGCGAAATCCTGGACTATCTCGAATCGCGCGACCTGGCCGTTTTCCGCAGCACTCCGGGAACTCTCGAAGACCCCCAGATGGTGCTCTGGGACACCGAACATTATCCCGACTACCGGATGTTCCTGGATACCGCCATCAAGACCGGCGTCAAGATGATCCTCTTCGCCACCCGCGAATTCGAGGCCGGCGATATCGACGACCTGCTGGGGCAGGTCGAGGATCTCAGCATCGACCGCGACCAGCAGCGCGACTACCAAACCCGCCTGCGCAAGCTGCGCATCTACGAAGGCGTCACCTGCTCGCTCGAACTGGCGTTTAACCACGATTCCATCCTCTACATGTATGAACTCCAGCCCGACTGGTACGAGGAATTCCTGGTCGCGGAAGACGATATCGCAAGTGCCATGGCCGAAGACGATCCGGACGAAGGCGAGTCGCTTGGCGGGTATTACTCCAAGAATTAGCCCGCTGGCGCGCTGGGTGCTACCCACGCCAGACGCCAACGCTGTCTTCGCTCTGTCCGCCGCCCTCGAAGTCGGGCCGCCGGCCGCTAAGGTGCTGGTGCACCGCGGATTCTCCGACCCCGCGGCCGCCAACCGCTTCCTGCACCCTGCCTTCGAAGAACTGCACGATCCGCTCTCCATGCGCGACATGCCAATCGCCGTCGAGCGCATCGCGCGCGCCATCCGCGACGGCGAGCGCATCCTCATCTACGGCGATTACGACGTGGATGGCACCACCAGCGTGGTGCTGCTGACCAAGGCCTTCGAACTCGCCGGAGGCATCGCCACCTATCACGTGCCGCACCGCCTGAAGGACGGCTACGGCATGCGCTCCGAAGTGGTGGAAGCCGCCGCCGAACAGGGGGTGAAGTTGATTGTCAGCGTGGATACCGGCATCCGCGCCGCCGAAGTGGTGCGCCGCGCCAACCAACTCGGCATCGACGTCATTGTCACCGACCATCACCTGCCCGAGGCCGGCCTCCCGCCCGCGCTCGCCGTGCTCAATCCCAATCGCCCGGATTGCCCGTACGTAGAAAAGAACCTGTGCGGCGCCGGTGTGGCCTTCAAGTTGATCCAGGCGCTTTTGCCGCACATGGGCTGGCCCGCCGGGAAGGTCCGGCGCGTCTCGGAATCGTTCCTCAAACTGGCGGCGATTGCCACCGTGGCCGACGTGGTTCCGCTCACCGGCGAGAACCGCATCCTGGTGGCTCACGGCCTGCGCGGACTGGCTACGGTACGCAACGCCGGGTTGCGTGCCCTGCTCGATGTGGCCGGATTCACCGTGGGCGCCGCACCGCCCAACGCCCGCCAGGTGGCCTTCCAACTCGCGCCGCGGCTCAACGCCGCCGGCCGCATGGATACCGCCAAGATAGTGGTGGAACTCTTCCTCACCGGCGACGCCGCGCGGGCCCGCGACCTTGCCCAACAGCTTCAAGAGCAGAACACCGAACGCCGGCAGGTGGAAGCGGAGATCCGCGACACCTGCGAACAGATCGCCGTCGGCGATGCCGAATGCGCGCTGGTCTATTACGCCGAAAACTGGCATCGCGGCGTGCTCGGCATCGTAGCCAGCCGCCTGGTGGAGCGCCTGCACCGCCCCGTCTTCGTGCTGGGGCGGAATCCGGACGACGGCCTGGCGCAGGGCTCGGGCCGCGGCATCCCTACGTTCCACCTACTGGAAGCGCTGGAATCCATGTCCGAACTCTTCGTGCGATTCGGCGGCCACGCGCACGCCGCCGGCCTCACCATGGAAGTCTCCAAGGTCGAGGAGTTCCGCCGCCGCTTCGATGCGTTCACCGCCACGCGTCTCTGCGCTGAAGATTTTCTGCGCCGCCTGGAGATTGACGCCGTGCTGGAACTGGGCGAGATCACCGGGCAGGCCATCGACGAACTTTTCATGCTGGCCCCGTTCGGTCACGGCAACCCGCCGCCGCTCTGCGCCGCGCTCGGCGTGGAAGTGGCCGCGCAACCCACCATCATGAAGGAGAAGCACCTCAGAATTACGGTGCGCCAGAATGGGCGCAGCCTGGTGCTCAAGGCGTGGAACCTGGCCCATCGCGCCCTAGAGCTCGCGCCCGGCGTCCGCGTGGATGTGGCCTTCAATCTGGAGGAGGACGCGTACGCAGCCGCCCGAGGCCAGCCGCCCTGGGCCGCTATCCTGCGCGATTTCCGCCCCGCCTGAACAGCGGCCCGGCGGCATCCACTCGGAGGCGGCCACTAAATCGGCTGAAACAAATCCGCCTTCACCTCCGTATCTTTTATCGTCCGGAGGTGAGACATGTTTTGCGATCGTTGCGGCGCCAACTTGCAGGGTCCCGTGAGCTTCTGTCCTCACTGCGGGAGGCAGTTCACCGGCGCGCCCCCGCTGCCGGTGGGCAACCGCGTCAACGGCCATCTGCGCAACGTCGCCATCCTATGGCTGGTGTATTCCGCTTTGCGGGTGCTACCGGGTCTATTTCTGAATTCGTTCTCGAACTGGGATTTTCCATTCGCCGGCGACGTGCCTTACTTCGTCCGCGGAATTGTGCGGACCGTCGGCGGCATTTTCATCGCGACCGGCGTAATCGGCGTGATCGCCGGTTGGGGGCTGTACGAACGCCGCTCCTGGGCGCGCATCCTGGCCATCGTGCTGGCGTTCCTGAACCTGCTGCATCCGCCGCTGGGCACAGCGATCGGCATCTACACGCTGTGGGTACTGCTGCCCGCCGCCTCGGAAGCGGAGTACCAACGCATAGCCCGCACGTAGGACAGGGTCGAAGAACCACCCCGCCCATCGGAGAATCCCCGGGGCTCGGCCAGTTCTTCATGGGATTTCGCGGGCCGAAGGCCCATCACAACAGGCTAGGAGGCCTGTCTTACTCGCCCTGTAGCACACGCACGCTTTTCTCCACGGGCTCGAGCGGTGCGATCTCCACGCCCATGGGCGCGGTCTTCAAGTCCGCAAAGCGGCGCGCGCTCACCATCACGCGGCTTTCCAGCGACCCCACCGCGCTGTTGTAAGCTTCCACCGCGCGCCCCAGGTTGACGCCCACCTTGTTGAAGTGGTCGCCCATATCGGAGAGGCGCTTGAAGAGTTCCTTGCCGAGCGCGCTGATCTCCACGGCGTTCTCCGCCAGTTTCTCCTGGCGCCAGCCGTAGGCCACGGCGCGCAGCAGCGCGATCAGAGTGGTGGGGGTGGCCAAAATGATGTTCTGCTCCACGCCGAACTCGATCAGGCTGGGGTCGCTCTCCAACGCCGCGCTGAAGAAACACTCGCCGGGCAGGAAGAGCACGGCGAATTCGGGCGCCTGATCGAACTGGTCCCAATACGCTTTGCGCGCCAGTTGCGTCATGTGTACGCGCACCTGCCGCGCGTGGTCGGCCAGGCGCGCCTTGCGCGTGACCTCGTCGGGCGCCTCGATAGCTTGCAGGTAGCCCTCCAGCGGCGTCTTGGCATCCACCACAATGGTCTTGCCGGCGGGCAACTTCACCAGCAGGTCTGGCCGCAGCCGGCCATCCTCGCCAAACAGCGTGGTCTGTGAACTGAAGTCGCAATACTCCAGCATGCCGGCCATTTCCACCACGCGGCGCAACTGAATTTCGCCCCAGCGGCCGCGCGCGCTCGGCGTGCGCAGCGCGGTTACCAGCTTGCCCGTTTCGCCGCGCAATTGCGATTGGGTCTCGATCAGGCTGCGCACCTGCTCGTTGAGCCCGGCATAGGCGCCGGCCCGCGCCTTCTCCAGTTCCTGGATTTTGTGGTCCACCTTGTCGAGCGATTCGCGCACCGGGGTCACCATGTCGGCAATGGCCTGCTGGCGCAGTTCCAGATCGCCACGGGCGGTCTCCTGGGTCTTGGCGAGGGTGGCGCCGGCCAGTTCCAGGAAGGACTGAGAGTTGCGCGCCAGGGCGTCGGCGGAGAGGGCCTTGAAGGCATCGGAGAGCTTCTGCCTCGTGTCTTCGAGAAGGGCCATTTTCTCGTCCGCGCTCTTGCGCTCGGTTTCCAGGCGCGCCGTTAGATCGGCCGCGCGCGCGGCGCTCCGGCCCTGCCAGATCAGCCACGCCAGGGCGAAGCCGGCGATAAAACACAGGACCGGCAAAACGTTTTGCATTGGCTCCATTATCGCGCGGTGGGGGGCTGGATAGGCAGTGCGCGGGATCGCGTGGCATTTGAGGGATGCTCTACTTCACGCGCAACAAATAGAAGCGGCCGGCCTCGCCGGCGCGTTCCATGCCCCACTCGGCTTCGTGGCCCACCAGGACATTGCCGATGGGCGCATTGCCGCCCTGGCCGGTGGGAACGAGTAAGTAACGGAAGCCGGCGCGTTTGAGGGCGCGCGCCGCGTCCAGGCGGATATCCCGCGGGGAACGCGGAATGGCTTGTGGCGTGTTGGAAAGCAGATGCCACTGGCCCTTCACGTCGAGGCCATAAATCTCCAGCGGCACGCGGAAGGCCGGGGTGTGGGTCACCAGGACGGCCGCGGTGAGGCGCTGCGGATTGCCCAGTTCAACATCCAGGTACATGCCCTCGCGCACGGTTTCCCAAGTGCGCCAGCGAGTGGCCAGATTGCCGTCGAAAGCCAGCGGGCCCTCCCAGCGATTGGGCCATCCTTTGAGCGTCCACTGCGGGCTGTTGAAGACGCGGTCCTCGCCCGAGAAGAGTTGCACCTCGCTGATATCCCACTCGCCCGGGTAGGCGGCCGGCATGCGGAAGCGGAGGGTGCGCACGGCGCGTTCCGGCCAAGCGGCCTTCCAGTCGAAAGTGGGACTGGTGGAGTACAACGATGCCAGGCGCAGGGTGTCCGTCAACTGATCGGCCTCGGCGGATTGCCAGCTTACGGCGACTTCGCGGTCGAGATAGGCGTTGGCCACGGTGAGGAGCGCCAGGGTGCGGGCGTCCGCGGGCGTCACGCGCTGGACCATGCGGGCGACATTATATTCATTGAAGCGGCGCTTGCAATAGTCGGCCTCGGATTCGGCGCCGACGGCCGCGGCGAGGGGGAATTCGTGGAGGCGGAAGCTGTAGCGGGTCTCCCAGGCGTTGAGCACGTGGGGCCAGCAGAGGATGGCTTGGAGCGCGATGGCAGCCCAGGCGGCCGGACGCGGCAGCACCATGCCGAGCGCGATGGCGCCGAGCGCCACGGCGGGCATGAGGAAGCGCGCGCCGGTGTTGGTGAGCCAGGGCAACGCGAGCAGGAGCGCCGCCGCCCACAGGAGGCGGCCCCCGAACCGGCCCCCGCTGCGGCGCAGGGCGAGGAGTCCGATGGGCAGCGCCAGCAGAACCGGTCCGAAGGTGCCGGTGAGACGGTCGCCGAACGCCAATTCCCAGGGCACTTGCGCGGGGTGTACGTCACCGAGAGAGCGCATGCCGGCGGCCAGTTCCCGTTCGGTGGCGATGTGGAAGTTCGGGTTGGGAAACACGCTGTTCATCAGCGGCGCGACGGGGTTTCCGGTGAGCACCGCGGCGCGTACGATCCACGGAGCCATCATCAACGCGGCGCCGGCCGCCACGACGAGGACGGGTTTCCAACGCCGCTGCGTGGCGACGAAGAGCACCGCTCCGGCCACCACGAAAACGCCGGGGAGCTTGATGGCGTAACAGAACCCCGCGAGCGCGCCGACAGGCAGCAGGTAGCGGGGGTCCGCGAGCAGCAGGAGATAGAAGGCCGCGAACATGAAGAAGACGCCCGCGGCATCGTTGTAAGAGGACGAGCCGGTGATGCCGGCCACGGGCGCGCAGAAATAGAAGACCGCGGCGACGAGGCAGGCCAGATCGGTGGCGCCCAGGCGGCGGCCGACGCGGAAAATCAAAGGCAGGGTGGCAAGGAAGAAGGCGAACTCCACCAGCTTGGCGGCGGCGTGGCGGCCGAAGGCGAAGGCCACGGTATAGAGCATCTCCATGCCCTGCGGCACGACGTCGTAGAAGGTGATGTGGTCGGGAAAGCCGCCCAGGCGGAGATATTCGTTGGGCAGTCCCAGGTGATAGGCGATGCCGTCGGCAATGGTCTCCGGGGCCAGCGCGTTGACCAGATACCAGACGCCGTAGGCGGCAAAGATGACCCATGCCGCGCGGGGAATGCGAATGGGGTCGGACGCGGCGGGCGCACCGCCGTTGGTGATGGCGCCGCGCCACGCGGCGAGGATGGCGGCGGCGCCGAGTGCGAGGAAGACGCCCCAGTGCGCCAGATGGAGAAGGAGAAGGAGGAAGACGAAGATGCTCTCGGCGGCGGCGCCGATGGCGAGGACGGTCTCCGGAGGCGCGGGGCGTCGGCGCATGAAAAGGGTGCCGAGGGCGTAGGCGGTGGCGAGGGTGAAGGCGGCTCCGAACAGGCTGGAGAGGAGGGGCATCGGTAGGGCAGCTTACAGCAGGACGGTGTCGATTTGGCGGTCTTCGTGAGCGTGCGGAGCGGGCGGGGCGGGCATTACGACGGGGCGGAGGAACTCCAGCAACGCAGGTTCAGAACCATCGAAGAAGCCGTCGAGCAATTCGCGGACGGCGGCGCGACGCATGGAATCGCGGGAGGCTTCCGGGGAATAGACGAAGGCGCGGCCCACTTTGCGGCGCGTCAGCTTGCCTTTGCGCACCAGCCGGTCCAACACCGTCATGATGGTGGTGTAGGCCAGGGGGCGGGAGAGCGCAACCACCTGTTGTACCGCCCTGACGTTACCTTCCTGCAAAGACCAGAGCGCCTTTAGACACGCCAACTCCAGAGGCGGAGGAACGTCGCGCGCGGTCCTGGACATCAGTTTGCCTGCTTGGGACGGAGCACCCCGGCCTGCAACATTTTCTCGGCCATGAGGGAATTGCCAGCCGCGACGGGCGGTCGTGGCGCAGGCGTGAGAAGCGGAGCGGAGGGTTTGGCGTCCGCGGTGGCGGTGGGGACCGGCGCGGGGTTCAGGTAGCGATCCTTCTTCAACGCGGCGCGCTCGAGCGCCGGGTTATAGGTGGTAAAGCAGCCCTCCAACTGGCGATCGTTTTCGATCAGCGCGCGCATGGCTTCCATCTTGGAATCGAGGTCGTCCAAGTAGTGCAGCAGCACCGCTTCGGGAAACTGCGGCACCTTGGGCGAACCGAATTCCAGCTTGCCGTGATGGCTCAGGATCATGTGCTCCACCAGAGAGCGCACCAGCGGCGGAAAATTGGGCAGGCCGCGCAGTTTGTCGCCCACCATCCGCATGGCGATGGAGATGTGGCCGATCAACTGGCCTTCGTTGGAATAGGAAAAGCCGCGCTCGTAATTCAACTCGTAAATCTTGCCGATATCGTGTAGCAAGACGCCGGTGAGCAGAAGGTCGTAATCGATGTTGGCATAATGGGCGGCGGCGGATTTAGCCATGACGCACATGCTGAGAACATGCTCGATTAAACCACCCAGAAACGCATGATGAATCTGCTTGGCGGCCGGCGCCAGACGGTAGCGGCGGGCGATATCGTCATCGTCCAGCACAGCCTCCAGCAGTCCCTTGAGGTGCGGATTGCCCATGTTCGCCACGATGCCGCGCAACTCAAGCCACATTTCGCCGGCATCGCGTTTGGACGAAGGGAAGTAATCGTTGAACTGGACTTCGCTTTCGTCCATGCGCCGCACTTTGTGGATGGTCATCTGCGGCTTGTTGTGGAACACCTGGATGATGCCCTTCACCTTCACGAAATCGTCGCGTTCGAATTCGTTGAGGACGTCGGACACGTTGTCCCACATCTTGGCATCGAGTTCGCCGGTGCGGTCGGCGAGGAATAGCGAAAGATACAACTCGCCGCCCTTCTTCTGCCGGATCTCCTTGGATTGCACCAAAAAACTGGTCTCGACCAACTGATTGGGCTTCAGCTCGTTTACGTAGGGCGATTTCATTTTTTCTCGGGAACGGCGGCGGCGTCGGGTGCCTTGTCGGCTGGCTTATCGGGGGCCTTCTCGGCGGCGGGTGCGGGGGTCGCGGGTGCCGCGGGGGCGGCGGTGGGGGCCATCTTGCCCTTGGTCCGGGTGTCCTTCACCGTGCCGAACGGAATCACCCACAGCAGATGTTTCTTGCGGCGCGCGGCCACTTCTTCCTTGGTGATGGTCTGGGGCTTCAGCTGGGCAACGTCTTTCCAGCGCGTGTCCTTGCCGGGCGCGGCGCCGTTATCGACGTAGCCGTCCTTGATTTCGAGGAACGCGTCCTCGCGGAGCGAGGTGAGGAAAATGCGCACCTTGCCCTCCGTTTTGGGCTGGGAGAGGCGCTCTTGAAGCTCGCTCTTCACTTCGTCGAAGGATGCCTGTCCGGCTTCGAAACGCTCGTCCACTTTGAGGATCAGGAAGGAATTTGGCCGACGGATAGGGTCGCTGACGAAGCCCTTCTTCTCCTTGAACACCAGGTCTTCGATGGGCTTATCCATCAGGCCCCTGGACATGGGTCCAATCTGGCCGCCGTTCTTGGCGGTCTCGACGTCATCGGAGTTATCCCGCGCCAGCTCGGGGAACTTCTCGCCCTTTCTCGCACGCACTACCAGATCCTTGGCTTTCTTTTCGGCGACCGCCACCTGCTCCGCGGATTTGCCTTCGGTGGAGATCACGATCTGGCTGAGGAACACCTGCGATTCCTTGCGCATGAAGTCCGCTTTGTGCTCCTCGTAGTACTTCTGCATATCGCCTTCGGGCACGGTAACGTTGCGCATGACCTCCTGTCCGATGACGCGCTGGGTCAGCATCTGGTTCTTCATCTGGAGCTTGAAATCTTCATAGCTCATGCCCGTGTTTTCACGGATGAAGGCCTGGAATTTATCGGGGTCGGAGATCTTTTGCTGCACCTGGATTTCGGCGAGGCGGCGTGTCACTTCCGGATCCACGTTGATGTTGAGATCCTTGCCCTTTTGCACCAGGAGCAAGGTATCGATCTCATCGCGCAGTGCGTTGGCTGAGTATTCGGTCACCGCCTGCTGGAGGCGGGGTCCGCTCAGGCCCTGCCGCTTGGCCTCGGCATCGATCTCTAGACGCTTTCTGGCAAGTTCGCCGCGCGTGATGATGTCGCCGTTAACTTTGGCGGCGATCTCTTCGACCACCTTGACGTTGTTGTCTGCCGCGGCGCAAACCGCGAGGTTGAAAGCGATGAGTACTACAAACCTACGAAACATGGTTGTTCCTTTATTTTAGCAAAGCCTGGGGGCAGGCTAGGTACGCAGTTGGGAGAGTTTCTCTGTGAGGAAGCGGAGAATGTCGCCTGCCGCGGTTTGACCATCCAAAGGCAGTAGCAATACGCCTGCCGGAGTGAACTGCGCGCCGCGGGTTTTGCTGACGATATTCATGAGCCGCGCCGGATCCACCCGAGTATCCGCGTGGAACTTTATATTCAATAGGTTATGGCGGCGGTCCACGGCCTCAATGCCGATCTGCTCGGCCAACGTCTTGAGCGCCGAGTAGACCACCAGGTTGTGTACCGGCTCCGGCACTGGGCCATATCGATCCTCCAGTTCCTTTTCGGCACGGTCGCGGCCAGCGTCGTCGGTCGCATTGGCGATCTGCCGGTAGGCGCGGAGGCGCTGGTTTTCGTCGGCGATGTACTCCGGCGGAATGCGGATATCCAGGCTCAGGTTGAGCGCCGAACGGATCTCCGGCACCACTTCCTCGCCCTTGAGTTCGCGGACGGTCTCATCCAGCAGGCGCACGTAGGTGTCGAAGCCGACGGAGTTGATCTGCCCATGCTGCTCTCCGCCCAAGAGGTTGCCGGCGCCGCGCAGCTCCAGGTCCAGGGCGGCGATCTTAAAGCCGGCTCCTAAGTCGCTGAATTCCTTGAGGGCAGCCAGACGCTTGCGTGCGATTTCGGTGAGCTCCGTATCGGGCTGGACCAGCAGGTAGGCATAGGCGCGCCGGTTCGACCGGCCGACCCGTCCGCGCAATTGATAGAGTTCCGAGAGGCCGTAGCGCTCGGCATTCTCGATGATCATGGTGTTGGCGAGCGGGATATCTAATCCATTTTCTACGATTGTCGTACACACCAGGATGTCGAACTCATGGCGCATAAACTGGAGCATCGTTTTCTCCAATTCGGCCTCGCCCATCTGGCCATGTCCCACGCCGATGCGCGCGCCGGGCGCCAGTTCCTGGATGGCGTGGGCTCGCGTCCAGATGGAGTCCACCCGGTTGTGCAGGAAATAGACCTGCCCGCCGCGGGCTAGCTCCAGTTCTAACGCCTGGCGGATGAGTTCGGGTTGGAATGGCGCCACTACGGTGTGGATGGCGAGGCGATCCTTGGGTGGCGTCTCGATCACCGACATGTCGCGCAGGCCCAACAACGACATGTGTAGTGTACGGGGAATGGGCGTGGCGCTCATACTAATAACACCCACGGCCTTTTTGAGGTGTTTGAGGCGCTCCTTATGTTTGACCCCGAAGCGCTGCTCCTCATCGACGACCACCAAGCCCAAGTCTTTGAACTGGACGTCGGGTGAAAACAGGCGGTGGGTGCCAATGGCAACGTCGATTCTGCCTTCGGCTAAGTCTGCCACCGCGGCCTTTAACTCCTTGGGAGAGCGAAACCGGCTGAACATCTCCACGCGTACCGGGAAGGGCTGGAAGCGGCGCTTGAAGGTTTCGAAGTGCTGAAATACTAAAACTGTAGTAGGTGCCAGAATGACGACCTGCTTGCCATCGCCGAGGGCTTTGAAGGTGGCACGCATGACGACTTCGGTCTTGCCGAACCCGACATCGCCACAGAGCAGGCGGTCCATGGGCTGAGGGCTTTCCATATCCCGCTTGATCTCGGCAATCGCGGTCAACTGGTCGCGGGTGGGGGAGAATTCGAAGGCGTCTTCAAACTCGCGCTGCCAATTACTATCCGGCGAGTAGATGAAGCCTTCGGTCAACTTGCGAGAGGCGTAGAGCTTGAGGAGCTCATCGGCCATGTCGCGCATTTTGGCTTTGATACGCGATTTGGTGCGGGTCCAGGTAGCGCCGCCCATGCGGTCCAGTGCAGGTTTGGCTTCGCCCGCGCCGCGGAAGCGCTGTACCAGGTTCATGCTGGTAAGCGGCACCCAGAGCTTGGTCCCCCCCGTATACTCCAAAACCATGTAATCGCCCTTGTTCTCACCGCCGGAGATCTCGCGCAGACCCAGGTACTGGGCGACGCCGTGCTCGGAGTGGACCACGTAGTCGCCGGGCTTCAGGTCGATAATGTCGGCGGAAAAGGTTTCACGCGCAGTCTTGGACGAGGGGCCGCGGGAGACCAGTTCGGAGGTTTCGAAGAGATCCTCCGACCCGAATAGTACAAGCTTGGAATCGTGAAAAGCGGTGCCGTGGCGGACCTGCCCTTTGACCAGGTAGATGTGGGCGGACGTGCCGGACATGTAGGCGCGCTGCGCCAGGTAAGCCGGTGTGGATTCGAACTGTTCCAGGCCAAGCTGGTAGGGAATCGTGTACTCATTAAAAATGTCCGCCAAGCGTTCTACTTCACCTGTAGCAGAAGCGAAGAAGGCTACCTTGTTACCCGCTTCCACCAACGTCCGGGCTTCGGCGACTGCCACCTGAATGTTCCCGTGGAAGCTCATGGCGGGGCGGGTGGCGATGTGGGTGCTGGTCTCGCGGCCCGAGGGTGACCACCCGATATCCAATTGCTGGAAAAGCACTTGCGGCCCACCGAGCGCCTGGCGCTCTAGTTCCTCCCAGCGGAAGAAGATGCGGTCCGGATCGTAAGCCGGGGAGCGCTCGATCTGTTCCAATCGGGTCCACAGCCGCTTGACCGCCGACTGCACCTGATCCGGCTCATCCCAGATCACGACCGGGTTCTCCATCAGGGAGAAGACCGAGGCGTTGCGGGGACGGAGCATCGGGGCGACCAACTCCCAGCCGGGGAACGCCTCGCCGGGAGATGGCAGGTCGCGGCCGGGAATCTCGGCTGCCCGCATGAGGTCGTACAACTGGCTCAGCAGGGGGCGTGACTTCTGATACTCCGTCAATGGTAGTAGCAGGCAGTCTTCCACGTTCAGGACGGAGCGTTGCGACTCTACGTCGAAGCGGCGGATAGATTCCACCTGATCGCCAAAGAGATCGATGCGCACGGGTTTTTGCGATTCAGGAGAAAACACGTCCAGAATTCCGCCGCGCACGGAGTATTCGCCGACCATCTCGACGGGTTCGCGGCGTTGGTACCCGATGCTCTCCAGGTGGGAGACCACCTCCTCCAGCGGCAGCTCCTCTCCGGCGCGAAGTCGGAGGCTGAGCTGGCGGTAATAGTCAGCGGGCTCGATACGCAGGAGGGCGGATGCCACGGGCAGGATGGTGATGGGCGTCCGGTGGGTGGCTAAGCTCCACAGGCCGATGGCGCGCTGCTCGCAGATTTCGGCGTGGGGTGAGAGGTTCTGCATGGGCAGAACATCTAGAGCGGGAAGGAGTTGCGGGCCATGGCGATCTTCGGCCACCAGCAGGCTGAAGAAGCTGTTAACCGCTTCGGAAAGGTCTTCCGCCTGTTTGTTGCCATCTACTACAATAACCAGAGGACGTCCTGCGGATTGCCACAGGAGGACCGCATACACAGCCTTCGCGGTAGTCGTCAGCCCGGAAAGGGATGCGTTGCCGCCGGCGCTGACGCGCTGCAACACGTCCTGGAATCCAGGGTGACGGCCCAGGTCGAGGAACAAGTCTCGAACAACAGGATGAATCAAGGCTGGTTGATCATTCCTTCTACAATATTAGTAGTCGAATAGCCGGGTTCTAGGGAGATGGTCAGCACCCTCCCGCCGGCCGCCTCCACTTCCTCGCGTCCGGCAATAAAGTGCGACCAATCGGCTCCTTTGATAAGCACGTCGGGAAGAACCTGGGCGATGAGTTCACGCGGCGTATCTTCGTCAAAGATGGTGACTGCGTCCACGGCGGCGAGGGCCAGGGCCAGGGCGGCGCGATCTTTCTCGCAGATCATGGGGCGCGACGCACCTTTCATGCGGCGCACGCTGGCGTCGGCATTCAGCGCCAGGATGAGGACGTCGCCGAGGCTGCGCGCCTGTTCGAGAAGGCGAACGTGGCCGGGGTGGAGCAGGTCATAGCAGCCATTGGTGAAGACCACAGTCTTGCCTTGGCGTTTCCAAAGGGCACGCTGTTCGACCAATTCCACGCGGCTATAGAATAGTCCCACCAGAAATCCAGTTTAGCAGTCGGCACCACTCCGCCCGCTATCTTGGTCCAAGGCGTTTCCGCCGAAGGCCGGCTGCCGCCAGGGTTGGCTGCCCCACGGTCAAGTGCATACTCGCTATTCTGCTTGCCGCGGACCATTAGTTGCGGCGCGGCGCATGATCCGGCCCGTCGGCGCCGCGCCTCTGGGAGAGACCCGGGCCACCCTACCCTTGCACGCTCGCGCAATGACTAATGGCGGGTTTGGTGGCCAGCGGCTTCATAGCGGCCAACGATGAGGTCGGTGAGGCTGAGCCATGCGCTTTCGGGGCGTTCCAGCTTGCGGAAGAGGGCGATATACTCGGGTTTCTTCATGCCCATGCCGGCGTAGGCAAGGAAGTAGAGGCCCTCGTTGGAGAAATCGGTGATCTGTTCCTTGGTCCACTTTTTCGGATCGGAGAGGTAGGGTTGAAGGTACTCGACGACAGTGGCGAGGGTGGCGCCGCCCTTGGCGCGCACGGTCCACAGGTCGACGCCTTTAATCTGGGCGATGCGGCAGGTGGTGGTGAGGGCTTCCAGGTTGAAAGTGGAATACCACAGGCCTCTGGTGCGGGACTCCTCGCGGGGGGCGCTGCCATCGGGCTTGATCTGGCGCGGCAGGATGCGGTCGCGGTAGTAGTTGAACGCGGCCTTCTGTTGGGCGTCGTCTTCCACGAAGGTGGCGATGGCGGCGACCTGGGCGGTCCACCAGGAGGCATGATTGTTGCCTGCACGCTTCTCGTTGTTGCCGTTGTCGCTGGTGGTGAGCCAGTGGAGGTAATCCTCAAACCACTTTTTGACGGCGGCTTGGTCCTTGGGATCCCAGTTGCCGGTTTGGGCCAGGAAGTCCATGCCCTGGATGGCCCGGATGAAGGCGCGTCCATCGATGATGCCCGCGCCCCGTCCGCTGTTGAAGTTGCGGATGGCCTGGGAATAGTCCAGGTGCGGGTTCATCCGGCTCCTGGGATTAATGAACCAGGTATTGATGTCGCGGGCGGCGCGCTGGGCGTAGCGCGGATCGTCCAGGAGGTAGGCGGCCGTGCCGAGGGTGAAAACGGCATCGGACATGGCCACCAGCGCGTTCTTGTTCGCCACGAAGCGGTTGGGGTTGGTCTGGCCGTCGCGGCGCACGTAGGGGGCTTTCGGGTCGCCATCCTGGGGCCACCAATAGGGGGCCTCGCTGTAGAATTCGTGGACGTCCATGGCGATACCCTGGGGGCGCTCGGTGGTGACGCTCCAGGGGCCCTCTTTGATGCGGTGCTCGGCGTCCGCGCGGAGGTGGCGGACGGAATCGAGCGTCCAGGCTTCCTTGCGGACAATGGCAGAGTGCAGGGCTTCGGCTTCCGCGTCGGAGACCAGGGTCATGGAAAGGCTCTCGGCATGGGCACACGACACCAGCATTACGACGAGGACGGCGCTTTTCACTATACAAATTGTAGCGGATACCACCTGGGGAGATGGGGCTGGCTTGTGCGCGGGGCGCGACTATCCGGCAGTGCGCTCATGGGTGGCGTTGAACTCGCAGCCGATCAGGGCGATCAGGGCGATCAGGTACATCCAGACGAGAAGCGCAATGCCGGCGCCGATAGAGCCGTACATCACGTTGTAGCCGGCGAGGTGGCGCACGTACCAGGCGAATCCCAGGGTGGCGAAGAACCATAGGACGGTGGCCATGGTGGCGCCCCGCCAGACGAACTGCCACCGCTGTTTGCGGTAGGGGCCGAAGTAGTAGAGCGATGAAGTTACGGTGATGGTGGTGACGAAGGCGAGGATGTAGCGGGCGATGCGGCTGGCGCCCTGCCAGACCCAGGCGAATGGGGTGAGGAAAGGGTCCACCTTCATCCAGTTGAGGACGGCGCGCTCCACCTGTCCGCCGAAGACGATGAGGAGGGAGGCGCAGATCAGGGGCATGGCGGAGAGCAGGACGAGCGACATGGCGACGCCGCTCTGGCGGAAGAAATCGCGGTTACGGGGCACGCGGTAGGCGGCCTGGAATCCCTCAATCAGGCTCTTGATGACGCCGGAGGCGGCCCACAGGGAGATGATGCCGGCGCCGATCAGGAAGCCGATGGGGCGCTCGCCCATGACGCGGAACTGCTGGACGACCAGGTCTTCGGTGCCTGGGGGGACAATCTGGGAGAGGAAGTTTTGCAGCGTGGCGGCGACGAACTCGGCGCGGGTTTGCACCAGGATAGCGGCGGCGCTGGTGAGCACGGGGAAGAAACTGAGCAGCGCGGAATAGGCGGCGGCCTTAGCGAAGCCGAAGCAGCCGTCGTCCAGGGTGGAAATGAGGCTTTGGCGGAGCAGCCACGCAAAAGTCCCGAGAGTCATCCGCATTACGGCCAGTATAGCGAGGGGCTGCGGAGTTGGCTGGCAGGGCAATCGCCAGGCTAGCGGCCCTCGGCGATTCGCAAAGCTTCGCGTTGAATACCCAGTAACATGCCGCGGAAGACAATGTGGTGAAGGGGCGCCACCGTGTACCAATAGAGCAGGCCGGCCAGGCCGCGCGGCTGGAACAGGGCTCGTTGGCGCAGCGTGCACTGGCGCGCGTCCGGCGCCTGGATGGTGAACTCCAGCATGGCTTCGCCGGGCAATTTCATCTCCGCGCGAAGGGCTAGCTTGCGGTCGCGTTCGAACCCCACGACGCGCCAGAAATCCAGCGCTTCCCCAAAGCCGACCTGCTCCGGATCGCGGCGTCCACGGCGCAGCCCGGGGCCGCCGGCCAGCAGGTCCATCCAGCCGCGAAGCTTCCACAGCCAGCTGGCGGCATAGTATCCGTGGCCGCCGCCCACGCGGCAGACGGCGCGGAAGACGGCGGCGGCGGGAGCGAGGACGATGAGTTGACGGTCGTCGCGAAAGACGGTGCCGCCCGCCCAATCGGGATCGCCGGCGATGGGGCCGGCCATCGACCAGTTGGTCTCCACCTGATTTCCCACCATCTGGGAGAGTGCCGCGCGGATGGCTTCGCGCACGTTGAGCAGCTTCTGCGGAATCAACCGGGTGATGCGGTCTTCACGGCACACCACGGGGTTCTTCAGGCCCTCCGCCAAGGGTCCGGCGATATCGTGACTGAGGGGAGTTACTAACTGGATCCAATAAGAACTCAGTCGTGGCGTGAGCACGGGGATGGGAATTACGCAGCGCGGCCGTAGGCCGAGTTCTTCCGCCATCACGCTCATGATGTCGCGGTAGCAGAGCGCTTCGGGGCCGCCGATATCGAATACGCCGCCGACGGTTTCAGGGACGGAGAGAGACGCCACCAGGTAGCCGATTACGTTTTGGACGGCAATCGGCTGGCAGGGGGTGCTCACCCATTTGGGCGTGATCATCACTGGCAGGCGTTCCACCAGATAGCGCAGGATTTCGAAGGATGCCGAGCCGGAGCCGATGATCATGGCGGCGCGCAGCACAGTTACCGGCACGCCGGTGGAAGCCAGCGCCGCCTCCACATCGCGGCGCGAGGAGAGGTGCCGGCTGAGGCCTGGGCCGGTTTCGCCGAGGCCTCCGAGATAGATGATGCGGCCCACGCCGGCCTGCCGCGCAGCGGCGGCGAAGGTCTCCGCCAGGTGTTGGTCGCGGCCGACATATTCGCTACCGGCGGACGTCATGGAGTGAACCAGGTAGAACGCCGCCTGGCAGCCCTCCAGATTACGCGCTAAAGATGCGGCGTCGGCGAGATCGGCCTGGACGATTTCCACGCGGGGATGGGCGGCCCATTCGCGGGCCTGGAGTTTGCCGGGCGAGCGCACCAGGCAACGCAGCGCGAAGCCAGCTTCCAGCAGACGCGGCGCCAGACGGCCGCCAATGTATCCGGTGGCTCCCGCGATGGCGATGCGCTGCGGTTTGGGAATTTCACTCACGGGGTTTCCCTCTCTATTTCCCTCATTGGATGCCGGGCCCGGAGCGGGCGATGGAAATGATTACTCCGCCGGTGGTCAACCCGTTCGATCCGGGCGCTCCTTGAAAAGGTGGGAAAGAATCGGCTGGCCCAATGCCACGTGGTTTTGCCAGTACGGCACCGTCCGCATTAATTGTGGGGCGGACCCCCCGGTCCGCGGCCGACGCCCCCGTCGGCCTGTTTGCGCCCTGCAAGATGCTGATAACGTGGTTCCAACCGCTGGACAGGGCGTCCGCTCCACGGTTTCCGCAGGCGGAGGCAAGATTGCCGACCCCACAGCCATTCTCAAAGAAGGCAATTCTCAGACGTCTTCACCGTATTTTTTTCATAATCCTTTCCACGTAATCTTGAGTTTCCTTAATATCCGGAATCCCGCCCGTCTTATCGACGTTGCCGGACCCCGCGTTGTATGCCGCCAGCGCCAGCTTGAAATCGCCTTTGTATTTATCCAGCAACTGGCGGAGAAACGTCGCGCCCGCCTCAATGTTCTGTTCCGGGTCGAATACGTCGCCGACCTTGAACTGCTCGATGGTGTCCGGCATCAGTTGCATCAGCCCCTTGGCGCCTTTCGTGGAAATCGCGCAGGGGCGGAACGCCGATTCCTGCTCCATCACGCCGCGAAGCAGCCTGGTGTCGAGCTGGTGCTGCTGCGCCGCGCGATCGATCAGCGGAGTGAGCTCCACGTCGGCGATCGGGTCGCAATCCGAGGCAGGCACCTCGATTCCGGGTGTTGCCGCGCGCCACTGAATCGCCATTTCGCTCTGCTTCCGCACCGCTTCGCGCTGAATCTCGATGGCCGCGCGCTGTTTCTCCATGGAAGACTGGAACGTCTCTGCCGGCTTGGCCGGCACAGCAATCTTGTCTGCACCCGGCACCACTGCAGGTTTGGTCGCACTCGGCGGCGTTGCCGCAGTCTGGGCCAACGCGGCCCCCGCGAACAGAATCCAGAGAAAAGCCGTCACATGGACTTATCGGCCAAAACCCCGTCCGGCTCTAGTGTCCCGGCGCACAAAAGTACCAGCGAGATCCACAACGCGTCGGCCAGTAGCAGGTGGACCATCTGCATCCAGACCGGGGCGCTCAGCAGCAGGTTCGCGACCCCGACGGCGATCTGCCCGGCCAAGATCGCGAGCACCATCCAGGCGCGCACGCGCAAGGCCGGCCGCCGTGCCGCCGTGGTCACGGCATAGAACGCCAGCCACCCGCCGGCGAGGGCCGCAATCATCGGGTGCAGGATGCGCAAGCGCACGAAGACGCTGGCCGCCGGATCGAAATCCCGAGCCAGGCCTTCGGCCAGCGAGCGGGAAGGGAAGAGCGTGTCGCCCAGCGCGGCGATGGCGCCGCTGACACCCAGAATCATCACCACGCCCAGACTGCATGCGGCCATCCACACTGCGCGCCCGCCCACCCGGACGGGCGCTGCCCGCGTCGCCCACCACGCTGTGAGCGTCAGGCAGGCCAGCAGAGTCAGTGTATTCAGAAGGTGCGCGGAAAGCGAGTACGCCCGCGCCGAGGACTGGTTTTTAGCGACGTGCTCCAGCAGCACGAGCGCCGCGCCGAGCAGTGCCTCGCTGATCAGGAAGACGGCCGACAGCGCAGCCCCTTGCCGCACCGCGTGGCGCCGCGGAAACGCCCGGAAAGCCCAGAACACCAGCAGCGCCACCAGCACCAGATCGATTCCACTGGTGACCCGATGGGTGAACTCGATAATGGTATTCAAGCTCGGCGAGCGCGGCAGCATCTCGCCGTTACAGAGCGGCCAGTGCTTGCCGCACCCGGCGCCCGCTCCCGTGGCGCGCACGAAGGCGCCCCACAGAACCACAGCGACGTTGAACGCTAAAACGCTCCACGCATAGCGCGCGAACCGGCGGGCAGAGGAAGGGTTATGCAAATTTCATTGTATTCCCCCTTGGACAGCCGCCGGCTGTGGTGCGACCTTAGCACCATGCACCATGCCGCCTATTTCAGCCTGCGGGGCAGAGTTGCCCGCCCCACAATCGGTGCCGCTACAATGTGATGCATGACGAAATCGCGCAGGCAATTCTTAAACCGTGCCTCGCTCACCCTGATGGCCTCGGCCGCCGCGTGCCGCCGGGCCGCGCAAAACCCCGCCGCTCTGCCGCCCGGGGCACCGCCCGCCTTCGGCACCGCGCCCCCCGTCGGACCCGCGGTGTCGCCCGCCACCTTCGCTGAGGCCCAAAAGCTCGTCCAGGTTCCACTCACTCCCGCCGCCCGCCAGATGGCCGCCGGCAACTGGCGCAAGGCCATGGCGCCCCTCTACGAACGCCGCACCGGACCGCGCAAGCTCGCTCTCGCGCCATCGCTGGCACCCGCGTCGCGCTGGGACCCCGTGTTGCCCGGTCAGCCCGGGGCGACCGCCGAGCCCCCCGCCCGCGATCGATTCCTGCGCACCAAAGCCGCCCCGGACCCGCTGCCCGCCGCCGATCGGGACCTTGCCTTCGCCCCCCTGACCCAGCTCGCGCGCTGGGTCGAGACGCGCAAGCTCACCTCTGAGCGCCTGACCCGCATTTATCTGGAGCGCCTGGAGCGTTTCGATCCCAAGCTGCGCTGCGTCATCACTCTCACCCGGGACCTGGCCCTGGCGCAGGCCAAACAGGCGGATCTGGAGATCGCCGCCGGCAAGTACCGCGGCCCGCTGCACGGCATCCCGTGGGGAGCCAAGGATCTGGTGGATACCGCCGGGATCCCCACCACCTACGGCGCCGAACCTTACCGCAGCCGCCTGCCCGCCCAGGACGCCGCCGTGGTCCACCGCCTCCACCAGGCAGGCGCCGTACTCGTGGCCAAACTGAGCATGGGGGCGCTGGCGCTCAACGACATCTGGTTCGGCGGCCAGACCATGAACCCGTGGCTGCTCGAAGAAGGCGCGTCCGGTTCCAGTGCCGGTCCCGGGGCCGCCACCGCGGCCGGCCTGGTGGCCTTCTCCATCGGCAGCGAGACCGGAGGCAGTATCGTGAGTCCCGCCATGCGCTGCGGCATCACCGGTCTGCGGCCCACCTATGGCCGAGTGCCGCGCACCGGCGCCATGACCCTCTGCTGGTCGCTCGACAAGCTTGGCCCCATGACCCGCGGCGTGGAGGACGCCATGCTGGTACTCCAGGCCATCCACGGCCCCGACCCTGGCGACGTGGCCAGCCGGCCCAGCCGCCTCGACTTCGATTCCGCCGCCCCAGTCCAAGGGCTCCGCGTCGGCTACTTCCCCGGCTGGATGAAGGAAAGCCCCGCCACCGATGTGGATCGCGCGGCCCTCCGGACGGCCGCCAAACTGGGCATGGTCCCCGTGGAGGTGGCGCTGCCCGACTGGCCCTATGGCTCGCTCAACGTGATTCTCTTCGCCGAAGCCGCCGCCGCCTTCGAGGAACTCACCCTTTCTGGCGGTCTCAATCAGCTCAAGGTGCAAGTCCCCGATGCCTGGCCCAACCTCTTCCGTCAGGCACGCTTCCTGTCCGCGGTGGATTTCGTCCAGGCAGACCGCTTGCGCCGCGGCGTCGCCCAGGAAATGGCCCGCATCTTCTCCCAGGTGGACCTGCTCCTGGCGCCTTCACTGCGCGACGAAATGCTCACCATCGGCAATTTCACCGGACATCCCTCGCTGACTTTCCGCGCGGGCTTCGTCGAAGTCTCCGAGGCGCGCAGCGATTGGGCGCCCGATCCAGCCAACCCCCTCCCCAAGTTTTCGCCGCCCCGGCGCGTGCCCCATGGCGTCACGCTCATCGGCCGCCTCTTTGATGAGGGCACGCTGGCCCGTGCCGGCCTGGCTTTCGAGCGTGCCCTCAACGTAGCCGCGGAACGCCCGCCAGGCTTCTAGCAAGCAAGCCGCGCCGGGTGAGTGCTAGTGTAGTGCGGCCGAAGTCCTGCCGGTTTTGTGGGGCCGGCAAGCTTGCTCGAAGCCGCTTTTTCAGGCGGCTTTTTTCGGGCGGAGTGCGCGCCTGCGTGCTCTGCAAGTGCCGGCTGAAGGCCGACTGCCGCCGGGCAGCCTGGATGGCAAGCAGTGACCCCGCATAATCTAACCATGTTTCCCCGTGGTGACGGGGCGCGGTGCGTTATCCTCCTGTAAGAGGAACTATCATGAAAACCATTTTGATCGGTACCGGAGTGCTCATCGCCGCGGCGTGTCTAGCTTCCGCCGAAACCAAGAGCGGCATCACGGAATCCGTCGCCATCGGCGGCAAGACCATCAGCATCAAGTATTCCGCGCCCGCGGTGAATGGGCGCGTGGGGAAGCTATTCGGCAAGGACGGCACCATCGGCTCGGATAAGAACTATCCTGTCTGGCGCGGGGGTGCGAATGCGGCTACCGCGTTGCATACGGATGCCGATCTCGACCTGGGCGGGCTAGCGGTGCCGAAGGGCGACTACACGCTGTTCATCAACCTGGCGAATCCGGCGAGTTGGGAGCTGATCGTCAATAAGCAGACCGGCCAATCGGGGCTGGCGTTCGATGCCAAACAGGAACTGGGCCGCGTCAAGATGACCGTGGGCAAGCCGCCGGCCCTGGTGGAACAGTTGAAGTACACGCTGTCCACCGCGGGCGGGAACAAAGGCAAACTCGAGTTGGCCTGGGAGAACGTGGTGGCGTCGGTGAATTTTACCGTCAAGTAAGGGCTGCGTCAGACGCGCGAGAACCAGCCGCGGCGAGGGGCATACCGTGTCGGTGATGGTGCAACCGTACCACTCGGCATGCTCCAACCGAGGGTACGAGTCACGGCTGCTGCCGACAACGGGGGCGCATGCCGTTTCAGGGTACGGGTTCCTCGCATTTGCGCGAACCCCCTCTGGCTTAGCGCTCGATGCCGAGTTCTTCGGCCACCCTTACCAGGGTAGTAACCAGGCGGTCCACATGCTTTTCAGTGTGCGCCGCGGTGCACGAAATGCGCAGCAGGTTTTGCGTCGCGCCCGGACGCAGCACCGGATTGATGTAGATGCCTTCTTCGAGCAATCGCTTGCACAGGCGGCACAGATCGAGTTCATCCTGGATCACCACCGGCACGATCGCCGTCTCGCCGGGGAGCACGTTGAACTCGCGCGAGCGCAGCTCATCACGCAGTAACTGCGCGATGCGCAGCAGATGCACGCGGCGCTCCGGTTCCTTCTTCATAATCTGCAACGCCTGCCCCGCCGCAGCCAGGCTAGCCGGCGGCAGACTCGCCGAAAACATGAACGGCCGCGCCGTATGCTTCAGGTAATCCACTACCGAACGCTCGCCGGCAATAAAGCCGCCCACCGATGCCAGTGACTTAGAGAACGTACCCATCACGATATCGACGTCGTCCAGCACGCCCAAATGTTCGGCCGCGCCCGCGCCCGTGGCGCCCAACACGCCGATGCCGTGCGCCTCATCCACATACGTGCGCGCTCCGTAGGGCTTGGCCAGCTTCATGATGCCTCGCAGGTCGGCGATATCGCCTTCCATGCTGAACACGCCTTCGCTGACGATGAAGATCTTTTCTTCCGGCGGGCAGTTTTCCAGGCTCCGCTCGAAGTGATCCATGTCGTTGTGCCGGAAACGGACCGTGCGCGCGGACGACCGCAATGCGCCTTCCACCAGACTGGCGTGCAGGTTGTGGTCGCAGATCATCACGTCGCCCTTCTCGGTCAACGCGCTGAGTGCCCCGTAGTTGGCCTGGAACCCGGTGCCGAAAGTAATCGCGGCTTCTTTATGGACGAATGCGGCGAGTTCGGCTTCCAGCTTGACGTGAACATCCAGCGTGCCGTTCAGAAGGCGAGATCCGCTGCAGCCACTGCCGTACTTCTTGACGGCTTGCACGGCGGCTTCCTTCACCTTTGGATGGGTGATCAGGTCCAGGTAATCGTTGGACCCGAACATCAGTACTTTGCGGTGCCCCATGCGCACTTCGCCAGCCCCACACCCTTCGCGGTCCCCAAAAACCTCGAAGTACATGTATAGCCCTGCGGACTGCAAGTCACTCGGACGAGTGAAATTTCGGCATTTCTCGAAGATGTCGTTCGAGCCGCTACCCTTTTTTTTGCCGGTGATGTCGCTAGTCGATACGCGCATGGTCCTCAGTTCCAATTATAGATTCGATATGTCTTGTACCGCGTGGCTCCCATCACTTCTAGTGAGCGATTCATGAGCACGTTGTCTTCAAGAATCCAGGACATCTCGCAGTCGCCAAACCCCAATTTCCGTGCGTTGCGGACCAACGTGGCGTAGAAACCCGCCGCGAGACCCGCAGCCCGGTACTCCTCGACGACCCCGAGGGCCAGGACCCGTACATTTTTGATCAAACGTTGATGATACAGGATTTTGAGCAGCCCCGTGGGGAACAGGCTTCCGTTGGCCGGTTTCAGCGCCTGATTCACGTCTGGTAATGCCAGCGCAAACCCCACTACCCGGTCCCCCACTTCTCCGATCAGTACCAGATCGGGCTTGAGAATCATCTTCATCTCTTTGCCCATCAGAAAAAACTCTTCCCGCGTCATCGGGATGAATCCCCAGTTGCGCTGCCACGCCGCTCCGTAGATTTCCCAGATGCGCTCTACATCGTTCTGGAAGTCCTTCATGTTGATGGGACGAACGCGCACTCCGGTAGTCTTTAAGACTTTTTCGGCTACGCGATCGATCTTTTTCATTTCGATCGTGTTGGCGTTGCTCAGGTAGGCGTAGAGATCCCTAGCCTTGGATAGGCCCACCCGATCCATCAGCCCGGGGTAATACCGGGGGTTGTAGCTAGTCATCACCATCGGCGCAGAATCAAATCCGTCCACCAGCATGCCGCATTCGTAGTTGGTGGATGGGTTCACCGGGCCGCGCAGGAACGTCGCGCCCCGATCGAAGACCCATTGCCGCGCCCGGTCGAGCAGCGCGCGTGCCACATCCACGTTGTCTACACTCTCGAAGAAGCCGAAAAAACCGGCGTTCTCGCCATGGAACCGATTATGGTTCCGATCGATGATGGCGGCCACGCGGCCCACCACCCTGCCACCCTCCCGCGCCAGGAAGAACTCCGCTTCCGCGTTGGCATAAAAAGGATGCTTCTCGCGGTCCAATAACTCTTTGACCGCGATGCGCAATTGCGGCACCCAATACGGATCGTTACGGTAGATTGTGAAAGGCAGTTCCACAAACTCATTCAGCGCCTTCTTGTCTTCTACTGCCTTGACTTCAATACCTACCAATCATAGCCCCTTTGGAGACAGTTTTTGGTACAGCTTGGGTGCCGCTAAAATCAAAACGGCAGCCGTAATAATCCCGGCCAGCAGGTCAACAGTATAGTGGTATCGAAGATAAACTGTAGCAAAAATGATGCATGGAGTGTAGGCCAAATAGATCCGGAACCACCGTTTCGAGACCATCCGGCTGCCCCACCACGCCAGGATGGTGAGTTCCGTGTGCCCGCTCGGGAAGCAATCATAATGAGCGGATTCCAGGCGGTCGAGGGCGCCTTGCATGGTCTGAAACAACCATAAACCTTGCAGCGGGAAGTGCTGCAAATGTTTTAGAAGAAAGCGTGGCCCACGGGCTGGGACAAGGATATACCCGATATACGAGGTCAAAAATCCCAGCGCGATTAAGAAAGCATAATATTGGAAATCCCGCGTACGCCCCTTCCGCCACAGCACCCACGCGATATATAGTACGGCCGGTATAAAAAGCGTGTAGATCGCTTGCAGAAGTTCGGTGAGCGCGGGCGTGTGAACGCGCTCCAGCCAGACGGACGGGTGCGCTCCCCAGATGCGGAAATCCAGATCTGCCAACCATTGATCCGCATCCGAACTCCGCACCGCCGGTATAAACAGCGCCATCTCCTTGTAGCAGGCAGCGACGTAGGGCAGCGCATACCAGTTACGGAAGCGCCACGAGGTGGCATTGGGCCGCTTCACCTGGTAGACGATCGCCGCGCCGCCAATCAGGTTGGCGGCCAGCAGGAGGAACGCGTCCGGCAGCGTGCTCCACCACCCCAGAATCACCACCACCGCGCCGGCAAAATAGGCGAGGATGACCTTGTCGATCGCCCAGAAGCGCGTGTCTGGTTTCAACAGGCCGGGCTTTAATACGTCAACCAACCCGCCTCCTTATACCAGGCCAGCGTTGCGGCCAGGCCCTCATCCAGTGAAGTGGCAGCGACGAACCCGAGTTCCTGCGCGGCGCGCCCGGTATCGCAGGTCCACGCCATGCATCGCGCCTCGGCCATCTTGTCGCGCGAGATGATCCCCGGCCTGCCGCGTAACCGCGCCCAGATTTCCTCGCAGGCCCCCACCGCATTGGCCACGGCGAACGGCACCGTTACCACCCGCGGCGTGCGCGCCATGGTGCGTGCCGCCGCGGCCCCCAGTTGGCGCCACGATGCTGGTTTGGCATGCGCCAGGAAATACGCCCGCCCCGCTGCCCGTGGCGTACTGGCCGCGGCCAGCAAGCCCTCCACCAGGTCCTTGACGTAGATCGCGCTGAACCAGCGCTCGCCGCCGGAAATCTCCAGCACCAGCCCTTTGGAGATCGATTTCAGCAGTTGAAAGACATCCGTATCGCCTGGCCCGTATACCACCGGCGGCCTGACGATCACCGCATCCGGCGCCAGGCGGCGCACAACGCGCTCCGCCTCCAGCTTGGATTTCCCATAGTGCGACAGCGGGTGCGGTTCGGCGTCCTCCGCCAGCGGCGCGCCGGCCGTCGCCGGCCCCATCGCGGCCAGCGAGCTTACATGGACCAGACGCATCCCCCGCCCAACCATGGCGTGCGCCAGTAGCTCCGTAGCCCGTACATTGCCGGTGTAGTAGTCCCGCGGGTGCAGCGCTTTGGTGATGCCCGCCAGATGGATCACGACATCG
The DNA here is from genome assembly GCA_025361425.1 of Candidatus Solibacter sp. Classification (GTDB taxonomy): domain Bacteria; phylum Acidobacteriota; class Terriglobia; order Bryobacterales; family Bryobacteraceae; genus Solibacter. The sequence goes on from JANYAH010000322.1 coordinate 35,880, forward strand.
GCCCCCCGCAGTGCCTCGGCAACGCCCGCGCCGCTCGCCAGATCGCCGTAGACGGTCTCCACGCCCAGCGGCAGCAAGCGCGGCGCACGGGTGCGGCGTACCAGGGCGCGCACGGCCTCACCCTTGGCGACGAACTTTTCCAACAGGTGCGTACCGATGAAGCCGGTACCGCCAGTGACCAGGGTCATTCCTGCAAAGCACTGCGGAACGCAACCTCGCCGAAATAACTCTCGGCGATGGTGCCCGTATGTTGGGAATTGATCTGGAGGCGCAAACCCGTCACGCGCGGCGCAGTCTTGCCATAGGCGCGCGCATAATCGGCGGCGATGTTGCGGCTCTCCGCGACCCACTTGTTCACTTCCGCGGCGCCGGATTGGCAGACCACGGCGAAAATATGCACCAACGGAATATTGCTGGCGCTTTGCATGGTTCCCTTGGGCGCGCTGCTATCCCAGATGTAGGTGAGAATCCGTTTATCGGAAAATGCTACCAGCACCTGGGCAGCCTGGTCGTCGGTAGAGGCGCGGCGAAAATCGCCTCCGCCCGGCAGTTGAGCCACCTTCCAGCGCCAAGTCAAAAAAGGCATCAGGGCGGGGTCCACATCCACCGGGTGCTGCAGCGCAAAGGAACTCTGGACGCTCTTCAGACGCAGGCAACTTTCGGTTTCTTTGCAGACAGAAATGTCGGGCTTGCCGTGGATCATCTTAATCTGCCAGTCCGCGGGCAGACGTCCCGAACCCCAATTTGCGGTATTCAAGACGATGAAAGCCAACTGCGAGGTACGTGCCTGGAATATGAAAATAAGAAAGCTACAGGCCAGCAGATACTTTTTCAAGGGACCTCTTACGCGCCGCCGTGCTGTTCACTACTATCGCATGAATGGCGTGGCTTTCGCCAGGGGCAATGGCTTCACCCTGATCCGTCGATAAGGAATGGGCCGCGGTGGTGGGTGGTAGATCAATGACTACGCCGAGGCCGGTAGATCGAGGTGGGGAGAGCGATGCCCGGGGACAGGGTGTGGAGTCTTTTCGCACCGGCGGGGTGAGCGGGCCGTTAAAATGAGCGGGTGCGCAAGTCCCCAAAGCCCTCCCCCACCGAGTCCCCACTGCTTTTCGAAGTCGATCCCGAGCCGCTGCCGGAAGTTCTGACGGCGCTGGGTGGCGTGCCGCTGGTGGTACAAGCGTTCCGATCCCTGGGCTTGCCTGGACTGGTGAAGGAGCACGTGCGGATCAAGGAGCGTCAGCGCGGCTACGACGAAGCCACGTTGGTGGAGAGTTTCGTGATCCTGAACGCGGTAGGGGGCGAGTGCCTCGATGACTTCGTGCGTCTGCGTGAAGATGCCGGTCTGAGCGAAATGGTGGGGCATCAGATGCCGTCTCCCTCGGTGGCGCGCAAGTTCCTGTACGAGTTTCACGAGGAAGCCAAGATCGAGGAGGCCAAGCAACAGCGCACGGCGGAGCAGATTGCCTACATACCTGAAGAAACGGAAGCGTTACGGGGACTGGGGCTGGTCAATCGCGAACTGGTGCGGGAGTTGGGGCGGCGTTGCCCCGACCAGCGAATTGCCACGGTGGATCAGGATGCCACCATCATCGAGAGCAAAAAGCAGGAAGCCTTGCGGACCTACGAAGGAGAGCGGGGGTATCAGCCGATGTTGGCGGTATGGGCCGAGATGAATGTGGTGTTGGCGGATGAGTTCCGGGATGGGAATGTGCCGGCGATGATGTCGCCGTTAACATCCGCCAAACAGGCCTATGCGGCACTGCCGGAAACGGTGACGGAGTATTACTATCGGGGCGATTCGGCGAGCCACGAAAGTCATTTAATCAACTGGCTGCGGAACCCGGAGCGGGAAGACGGTCCGCGGGGATTCATCGGGTTTGCGATCAGCGCGCGGATGAGCGAGGCGTTGCACAAGGCGATCTTGAAGGTTCCCGAGGAAGGCTGGGAAATCTACGGAGAAGCGCCCACCAGGGAGATACGGGAATGCGCCGAGGTGAACTTTGTGCCGGCTGAGAAATCGGAACATAAGGATACGCAGCCCCTACGATACGTGGCGATTCGGATTCGGCAGCGGCAGGAGACGTTGTTTGAGGATGGCAGCAAGGTGAAGCACTTTGCGGTGGTGACGAACCTTGGAGAGTGGAAAGCAGGA